>NZ_JAPUVO010000063.1 GCF_029255185.1 Propionivibrio sp. | reverse complement strand
TCGTGAGGTTGAGGATATTGTCCTCGAAAATTCAATCCGCCGGCGTCGGGAGCGGCACCTTTTGGTTGCGGCCAGCGGCCGCGCTAAGGTTCTGATTTTATAATCACCATTAGGCGTTGAGGAAAGGGGCCTCCCATTAGTCGGCCCGTGTCAAGCGAGTCAGCAATCCCGTCAGGGTAAATTTGTTCTACCGCTAGAAAAAGGGATCAGAACCATTAGAATATAGTCATATATTGACACGTCTTAAAATTTGATGATATGCATTTCGCCTATCGTAGCGCCGTGGATTTCAGACCTAAGCTTCGATCAGCGCTACCGCATCGGCAGAAATCCCTTCTTCACACCCGACAAATCCTAGGCCTTCGGCGGTTTTTGCCTTTACATTGACGCGATCTGTTGGCAGTTGCAGATCAGCAGCGAGGTTAGCCACCATCTGTGGAATATGCGGCGCCATTTTCGGGCGCTGCGCGTTGATCGTCGAATCGACGTTGACGATGCGCCAACCGGCCTGGGCAAGCATTTCGCGGGTGGCGCGCAACAGTATCCGGCTGTCAGCGCCACGATAGCGCTCGTCGTTATCCGGGAAATGGCGGCCGATATCGCCCAGCCCGGCCGCGCCAAGCAGTGCGTCGATAACTGCATGCACCAGCACATCGGCATCAGAATGGCCGAGCAGGCCGCGTTCATGGGGAATATCGACGCCGCCAATGATCAGCCTGCGCCCGGTAAGCAGCACATGAATATCCCCGCCCTGCCCGACACGAATCATTCGCTTCTCCCCTGAAGAATAAGCTCCGCCAGACGCAGATCAGCGGGAAAAGTCACTTTGAGATTGGTCGCGTCGGCACGTACCAGACGGGGCTTGAAACCTGCAGCTTCGATGGCGCTTGCCTCGTCGGTGAGCGCAAAGTTTCCGGCCAACGCCTCATGCAGCACGCGATAGCGAAACATCTGCGGGGTTTGCGCCTGCCACAGGCCATCGCGCAGCTCGGTCGCAGCGACCCGCTGCTGCGCATCGGCGCGTTTTAAGGTGTCGGCCAGTGGAATCGCCAGCAGGCCACCGACCGGATCGTCGGCCAGTTCATCACACAACACAGCAAGCATGTCCTGTGACAGACAGGGACGCGCCGCATCGTGCACCAGCACCCAGTCTTCGTCAGTCAGAATGCCGGCCGCGGCTGCCAGGCCATTCGACACAGTTTCGGCGCGAGTTATACCGCCACAAAAATGGGCCTGCAGTTTAGTGCCGAGTTCCGTCCAGTCATACGTCTCCCACCAGGCGTCCCCCGGCGACAGGATGACCCAGACGCGTTCAATCCGCTCGTAGCGGCAAAGGACAGCGAGCGCGTGATGGATCAGCGGCTTGCCAGCAAGTTCAAGATACTGTTTTGGCACTTCAGAACCGAAGCGCGCGCCGCTACCGGCGGCTGGGACAATGGCGTAATGACGTGGCATGGCGCCATTCTAACGGAAACGCCTCTTGCATTTACTGGCAGCCAACCGATAATGAAATTGAAAGGGGAGTAATCCTGTGATGAACTCGAGTGTTCGCCCTGCCGCTGTCGCCGGCATGTTTTATCCCGAGTCCGATCTTGTCTTGGCGCGAGAGGTCGGGCGGATGTTGGCTGCCGCGCCCCAGGATCAGTTACGGCGGCCAAAGGCGATCATTGTTCCACACGCCGGCTATGTTTATTCGGGGCCGGTTGCGGCCAGCATTTACGCACCGCTCGCCGCACTGCGCGGCGTGATTCGGCGCGTTGTTCTGCTTGGCCCGACGCACCGGTATGCCGTCGATGGTCTGGCGCTGTCGTCTAGCCGGGCCTTTTCCACCCCGCTCGGCATCGTTCCGGTCGATCAACAGGCGGTGGCCGCCATTGCTGACTTGCCCCAGGTCATCGTCAGTGATGCCGCGCACGCTCAGGAGCATTCGCTGGAAGTACAGCTACCCTTCCTGCAAGCGGTGTTCGGCGAGTTTTCCTTGCTGCCGCTGGCCGTTGGTCAGGCGACAGCGCAAGCCGTTGCTGAGGTGCTGGAACGCGTATGGGGTGGGGACGAAACCCTGATCGTCATCAGCTCCGACCTCTCGCACTATTTGCCCTACGAGGCCGCACGGCAGATTGATGCGAAAACGGCAGGGCAAATTCTGGATCTCGATCCGGTGAATCATCAGCAGGCGTGCGGCGCCACACCGCTCAATGGCCTGTTGCTCGCCGCCCGTCGCCATGGCTTGCAGGGACAATTACTCGACCTGCGCAATTCGGGCGATACAGCCGGCGACAAGGCACGCGTGGTCGGCTACGCGGCTTTCGCTTTTCATGAGGCTATTCAAGATGCCCATTGATCCGCTTGGCCAGGCTCTGCTGAGTATCGCACGCAACGCCATTGGCCTGCGTTTCGGCTTGGAGTCGAGCGCCGTAGCACCGCATGACGCGCTTTCACAGCCTGGCGCAAGCTTCGTCACCCTGACGCAAAAGGGGCAACTGCGCGGCTGCATTGGTAGCCTCGAACCTTTCCGTCCGCTGGCCACCGATGTCGCCGAAAACGCCATCGCCGCCGCTTTTCGCGACCCGCGTTTTCCGCCATTGAGCCGTGACGAACTGGCACGCACCCGCGTCGAGGTCTCGCTGCTCGAGACCGCGCAAGCCATCAATTTTACCGACGAGTCCGACGCCATCGCCCATCTGCATCCGGGCGTCGATGGCCTGATCCTGACCCATGGCCATCGGCGCGCTACCTTTTTGCCGCAGGTCTGGGAATCGCTACCCGAACCCCGACGATTTATGGCTCAACTCAAACTTAAGGCCGGTTTGCCGGCCGATTTCTGGGACGAGGAAATAAGCCTCGCTCGCTATAGGGTGAAAAAATGGAAAGAAACATAAAAATCCCTGAGTCAGCGTATCCGGCACGCTGGTGGCACCGCATCGAAAATAACCGCATCCAGTGCGATCTCTGCCCACGCGATTGCAAGCTGCACGAAGGCCAACGTGGCGCCTGCTTTGTTCGTCAGAACATTGACGGTCAGATGGTGCTGACGACCTACGGTCGATCTTCGGGTTTTTGCATCGACCCGATCGAAAAAAAGCCGCTCAACCATTTTCATCCAGGTTCGGCCATCCTGTCCTTTGGTACTGCCGGCTGCAACCTCGCCTGCAAGTTCTGCCAGAACTGGGATATCTCCAAGTCCAAGGACATGGATCGCCTGATGGATGCAGCCAGCCCGGAGGGCATCGCCGGCGCGGCGGCGGCCTACGGCGCCCAGTCGGTGGCCTTCACCTACAACGATCCGGTTGTCTTCGCCGAATACGCCATCGACACCGCGCTGGCCTGCCGAACGCGCGGCATAAAAACCGTGGCCGTCACCGCCGGCTATATTCACCCGCAACCGGCCAGGGAATTCTACGCCGTGATGGATGCCGCCAATGTCGATCTGAAGTCATTTAGCGACGCGTTTTACGTCAAACTCTGTGGCGGGCACCTGCAACCGGTACTCGATGTGCTGGCCTACATCCATCACGAAACCGATTGCTGGCTGGAAATCACCACCCTGCTCATCCCCGGCCAGAACGATTCAGCCGGCGAAATCAAGGCGCTCTCCGACTGGGTCGCGCGCGAGCTGGGTGTGGATGTCCCGCTGCACTTCACGGCCTTCCATCCCGACTGGAAAATGGACAACTTGCCGCGCACGCCACCATCGACGCTGGCCCATGCCCGCCGCGTCGCCATTGACGCCGGCCTGCGCTATGTCTATACCGGCAATGTACATGACACCGAAGGTGGCACCACCTTCTGCCCAACGTGCCACGCCGCACTGATCGAACGCGACTGGCACGCCATCCTCCGTTATGACCTGCCGGACGATGGTCGCTGCCCGCATTGCCAGACCCGGATCGCCGGGCGCTTCGGCAAATTCGACAAGCCTTTCGGCGCCCAGCGCATCCCGGTCAGGCTGGAACGACGATGATTAGCATTACGCCGGACGGTTTCGACATACCCATTTCCGTACCATCCGAACATGGCCAGCTGCACGGGCAACTGGCTTTGCTGCCTGAGGCTCGCGGCCTTGTCGTGCTGGCACATGCGGCCATGGCGCTGGACGCCCGAGAAAATGTCCTGGCCGACATCTTCCGCCATGCTGGCCTGTCGACGTTAAGTGTTGACCTGCTGTCCCGGCAGGAAGAACGTTTCGCTGATGCACACAACAATATCCCCCTGCTAGCCAGGCGCCTGCTCGATTTCCTTGGCCTGCTGAAAAACCGGATGCTGCTGGGCGAACTCGAAAGTCAACCGATCGGCCTCTATGCTGCCAATACCACATCGCCAGTCGTCGTTCGTGTGGCCGCCTTGCGCGATCACGACATTGCCGCCATCGTCTGCCGTGGCGGTCTGATCGACCTGGCCGGAATGCTCTACCTGCGCTCGCTGAAATCACCGCTGCTGCTACTCGTTGAAGAAACGGACGAACAGCACATCGCCAGCAACCGCCGGGCATTGCAGGAAGTTAACTGCCTCAAGGAACTCAAGCTGACCCCTGAAATTGGCATCGACTACGCCACCTCCACCGGGTTTCAAGTTGCCGCTGGCGAAGCAGCACAATGGTTTGCCAGGCACTTCAAGGTGGCTTCAAGCACATCGCCCTGATCGCAGCCAAATCAGGCTAATCGATCGAGTTCGCTGTATAGCGCCGTGAATTCGCGGCTTAGTTTGTGCTGCGCATCGAAATAAATCATCGGCTTCGCCAGTTCGTGTGATTCGCGAATCTTCACCGAGGAGGAGAGCATGGTGTGGAGCACGGGGAGACCTTCGTCGCGCAACTCCTGCACCAGACGCTGGGGCAGCTTGGCGCGCGGCTGAAACTGGTTGACCACGATGCCTTCGACAACCAGCGACTTGTTATGGTCGGCGCGGATTTCAGCGACGTTCTCGAGCAATGTGTAGAGGGCGCGGCGAGAAAAATCGTCGCAATCAAAAGGAATCAGGCAGGCGTCGGCGGCGATCAGCGCCGAAAGCGTGTAGAAGTGCATCGCCGGCGGCGCATCAATCCAGATCTGGTCGTAGTCATCCAGGGCGTCGAGCGCATCGCGCAGCTTGTAGATTTTGTGGCGCGACTCCAGCTTCGCCTGCAATTCCTCGAGCGAGAGATGGGCCGGCAGTACCGACAGGTTGGCGAAAGGCGTGGCGACGATAAACTCTTGCGTGGTCTTCGGACGTAGCTTGAAGTTGAGCATCTGGTCAAAAAATTCGGTTGCGGAGAGCTGCAACTCGTCTACGGCATCACCCAGCAGATAGCGACTGGAGTTGGCTTGCGGATCCAGGTCTATCACCAGGGTGCGCTTGCCGGCAGCCGCGGCAACCGCCGCCAGATTGCAAGCGATGGTGCTCTTGCCAACTCCGCCCTTTTGATTAAAGACAACTCGTTTCATGTACTCTCCGTGTCTCGGTCACTGGCTTCGTATTATGCCATAGAACTGAACGCGGATTCAGGCTGAAAATGTCGGTCTGGCCTGATCGGCTATAATATCCGGCTTTTCTGTACTGCCCATAGCGCCCCTCGTGCCTCAAGCTAAACCCGTTCTCGAAGCGCCCGCTGCCTTGCTCTCGCTGCCCCTGCCCGCGTTCAAGGCCGGCGAGCGCACGCAATTGCCAACCTTCGCCGGCTCGGCGGATGCGCTGCACGTTGCGCAACTGGCGGGGGGCAAACTGCTGACCGTTCTCACGGCCAGCGCAAACGATGCCCAGCGCCTGCTTGACGAGATCCCGTGGTTCGCGCCTGGCCTGCGCGTGCGCCTGTTGCCGGACTGGGAAACGCTGCCTTACGACAGTTTCTCGCCGCACCACGACCTCATTTCGGAACGTCTGGCGACACTCTATAGCGTCTTGCGCGGCGAATGCGACGTGCTGCTGGTGCCGGCATCGACGGCGGTTTACCGCTTTGCGCCGCCGGCCTATCTGGCAGCCTATACCTTCTTCCTGAAGAAGGGCGAGACACTCGATGCCGATAGCTTCCGCGCCCAGCTTACGTTGGCCGGTTATACCCACGTCACCCAGGTTGTCGCGCCGGGCGAATACTCGGTACGCGGCGGGCTGGTCGACCTTTTTCCAATGGGCTCGACGCTACCTTTTCGCCTTGACCTGTTCGACGATGAAATCGAAAGCATCAAGACCTTCGACGTGGACACCCAGCGCACGCTCTACCCGGTGCCGGAAGTCCGTCTGCTGCCGGCGCGCGAGTTTCCGCTCGACGATCAGGGCCGCGCGCATTTCCGCCAGCGCTTCCGCGAGATTTTCGAGGGCGACCCGGCGCGCTCAGGAATTTACAAGGATGTATCCAATGGCATCGCGTCAGCCGGCATCGAATACTGGCTGCCACTCTTCTTTGCAGAAACGGCAACGCTCTTTGACTACCTGCCCAAAGACACGGTAATCTGCCTGCACAACAATGTGCCCGAGGCTATCCGTGCCTTCTGGCGCGACGCCAAATCACGCTACGACATGCTTTCTGGCGAACGCAGCCGGCCACTGTTGCCGCCGGGTAATCTCTTCCTCGACGAAGAATCTTTCTTCAGCGCCGCCAAACCCTATGCCCGCTTGATCCTGGCCGCCGGACCCGATGGGCCGGCCGGTGCCCTGCCGCCGGTAGCTGTTGCCCGCCGCGCCGACGACCCGCTCGCCAGCCTGAAAGCCTTTATCAGCGACTTTCCCGGCCGCGTGTTGCTGCTTGCCGAATCAGCCGGGCGGCGCGAAACCCTCGCCGGACTGTTTGCCGACTACGGCCTGAAGCCTGACGCCAGTGCCGATCTGACCGGTTTCCTCACCAGCGACAGCAAACTGTCGCTGGGCGTCGCGCCGCTACATGATGGTTTCCGCCTCGCCCAATTTGCTTTCATCACCGAAACTGAGCTCTACGCGGGCAGCCCGGCGCGACGTACCCGGCACGCGGCGCAGCGCAAGGCCTCGCTCGACAACTGGTTGCGCGACCTCACCGAGTTGAAGGTCGGCGACCCGGTGGTGCACGAACAGCATGGCATCGCCCGCTATCAGGGACTCGTGCACCTCGACCTTGGCGAAGGAGACATGGAGTTTCTCGAACTCCACTACGCCAACGAGGCCAAGCTTTATGTGCCGGTGGCGCAACTGCAACTCATCTCGCGCTACTCCAGTCCGGACCCGGACAGCGCACCGCTGCACACGCTCGGCACACCGCAATGGGAAAAAGCTAAACGTCGCGCCGCCATGCAAGCGCGCGACACCGCTGCCGAACTGCTGGCGCTCTATGCCTTGCGCGCGGCACGCCAGGGCCATGCTTTTGAATTCAAGCTTCATGACTACGATGCCTTTGCTGACGGCTTTGGCTTTGAAGAAACCCCCGATCAGGCGGCGGTAATCAACGCCGTGATCGACGACATGAAATCAGGCCGCCCGATGGATCGCTTAGTCTGTGGCGATGTCGGCTTCGGCAAAACCGAAGTCGCGCTACGCGCCGCTTTCTGTGCGGTAGCCGGAGGCAAGCAAGTAGCCGTACTGTGCCCGACCACCCTGCTCTGCGAGCAGCACTTCCAGACCTTCAGCGACCGCTTCGCGCAGATTGATAGCGACTGGCCGGTGAAGATCGTCGAGCTCTCGCGCTTCAAGACGGCAAAAGAAACAACGCTGGCGCTCAAGGAGTTGGCCGAAGGTCGTGTTGACATTGTCATCGGCACCCACAAGCTGCTGCAGAAGGATGTAAAGTTCCCCCGCCTTGGCCTCGTTGTCATTGACGAGGAGCACCGTTTCGGCGTGCGTCAGAAGGAGGCGCTCAAGGCCTTGCGCGCCGAAGTCGATGTGTTGACGTTGACCGCCACGCCGATCCCGCGCACGCTGGGTATGTCGCTGGAGGGACTACGCGACTTCTCGGTTATCGCCACCGCGCCGCAAAAGCGATTGGCGATCAAGACGTTCGTTTCACGATTTTCTGACGGCATTATCCGCGAAGCACTGCTGCGCGAATTCAAGCGCGGCGGCCAGGTGTACTTCCTGCACAACGAGGTCGACACCATTGAAAACATGCGCGAGAAGCTGAGCAAGCTGCTGCCCGAAGCGCATATCGTCGTTGGCCACGGGCAAATGAACGAGCGCGAACTCGAACGGGTGATGCGCGATTTCACCCAGCAACGCGCCAACCTGCTGTTGTGCACGACGATCATCGAAACCGGGATTGACAATCCGCACGCCAATACCATCATCATTAACCGCGCCGAGAAATTCGGCCTCGCCCAGTTGCACCAGTTACGGGGCCGCGTCGGCCGTTCGCACCACCAGGCCTACGCCTATCTGCTAACGCACAACGACGTCAATGAAAACTCCGGGCTGACCAAACAGGCCAGGCAACGTCTTGAAGCCATCCAGATGATGGACGAGCTCGGCGCCGGTTTCTACCTGGCAATGCACGACCTTGAAATTCGCGGCGCCGGCGAAGTGCTTGGCGAGAGCCAGTCGGGTGAGATGAAGGAAGTCGGCTTCAATCTATTCACTGAAATGCTCAACCGCGCCGTTTCCGCGCTCAAGCAGGGCAAAGCCCCGGATCTCTCGCAACCGCTCGACATCGCCACCGAAATTAATCTGCACACTCCGGCGCTGCTGCCCAGCGACTACGCGCCGGACGTACACGAACGCCTGACGCTCTATAAACGGCTGGCCAACGGTCAATCGATCGACGACATCACGGACATGCATGAAGAGCTGGTGGATCGCTTCGGCGAACTACCGCCGCAGGCGCAGTCGCTGCTCGACAGTCACCGCCTGCGCCTGCTTTGTAAGCCACTGGGCATCATCAAGCTGGACGCCACGTCAGAACATATCGTCGTGCATTTCGAGCCCAATCCCCCGATCGAACCGATCCGCATCATCAACCTGATCCAGAAGGACAGAAACTACAGGCTCGCCGGACAGGATAAACTGTCGCTTAAACGGCACTCGCCAACGCTGGCTGATCGCGTTGCCGCAGTCAAGGATCTGTTGAGGCAATTGAAACCATGACCGACAAAACCATCATCAAACCCGATATCGAGAACGTCAATATTCTCGATTTCGACCCGATGCCTTCGCCCGAGGCGATTCACGCCTTTCTGCCGCTTTCGCAGGTTGCTACGCGCACGGTGATGCAAGGCCGCGAAGCGCTGCGCAACATACTGGAACGCAAGGACAAGCGCCTGTTTGTCGTCGTCGGCCCGTGCTCCATCCACGACCCGGTGGCCGGCCTTGACTACGCGCGCCGCCTCAAAGTGCTGGCCGATACGGTGAGCCAGACGCTACTAGTCGTCATGCGCGTGTATTTCGAGAAGCCGCGCACGACAACCGGCTGGAAGGGCTACATCAACGACCCAGACATGGACGACTCCTTCCACGTTGATCAGGGAATGAAGAAAGCACGCCGCTTTCTGCTCGATGTCGCAGAAATTGGCCTGCCAGCCGGCACCGAGGCACTCGACCCAATTTCACCGCAGTATCTGGGCGATCTGATTGCGTGGACCGCCATTGGTGCGCGCACCAGCGAATCGCAGACGCACCGAGAGATGTCCTCCGGCCTGTCGACCCCCGTTGGTTTCAAAAATGGGACCAATGGTGACGTTGGCATCGCCATCAACGCCATCCTCTCGGCGGCCCGACCGCATAGTTTCCTCGGCATCAATAGTCAAGGCCACACGTCGATTGTGCGCACACGCGGCAACCGCTATGGCCATGTCGTGCTGCGCGGCGGCGAAGGCCGCCCCAACTATGACACGGTAAGCGTGCAGATGACCGAACAGGCGCTGCTCAAAGCCGGGTTGCCGCCCAACATCGTCGTCGACTGTTCGCACGCCAACAGCTACAAAAAAACGGAACTGCAAGCGCTGGTCATGACCGATGTGGTGAATCAGGTTCGCAGCGGCAACACGTCGCTGGTCGGCGTCATGATCGAATCGAACCTGGTCGCCGGCAACCAGCCGATTCCCGAAGACCTGACGCAACTCAAATACGGCTGCTCGGTCACCGACGCCTGCATCGACTGGGAAGGCACTGAAACCATGCTGCTTGCCGCCGACCAACAGTTGCGCAATGTACTGTCGAAACGAAAACAATGAAAAACCAAACCGCTTTCAACGCAGAGAGCGCAGAGGACGCGGAGAAAACCAAGGAACAATCTCTGCGTACTCTGCGCCTCTGCGCTCTCTGCGTTGAAAGCGGTTCCATAAGTTAATCAACCTGGGAGAGACAATTGATGACCCACCGCCCCCTGATCCGTCCGTTCACCGGCCTGCGTCCGCGCAGCGAAGATGCTGCTGCGGTCGCCGCGCCACCCTATGACGTTCTCTCCAGCGATGAAGCACGTCAGCGGGCTGTCGGCAAACCCTACTCCTTTCTGCACATCTCCAAGGCCGAAATCGACCTGCCACCGGAAGTCGACCATTACGCCCCCGAGGTTTATGCCAAATCGGCTGAAAATCTCAAAAAATTGATTGACGCGGGCATCCTCTTCCGCGACGCTAAGCCCTGCTACTACGCCTACCGGCTGGTTATGGGAGAGCACACACAGACCGGTCTGATCGCCTCGGCCTCGGTCGCTGACTACGACGCCAACCGCATCCGCAAGCACGAATTCACCCGGCCTGATAAGGAAGACGACCGCGTTCGCCAGATCGAGGCTCTCAATGCACAGACGGGGCCGGTACTGCTGGCGCATCCGGATAGCGAGGAGGCCGAACAGCTGATCGCCGCCGCCACCAAGAGCACACCAGTGGCTGATGTGATGGCCGATGACGGCATTCGTCACAGCATCTGGTTGATCGACGAGGCCAACGCCATCGAACGCATTAGCGCCGTCATCGATGCCCTGCCCAGCCTTTACATTGCCGACGGTCACCACCGCTCGGCGGCGGCCTCGCGCGTCGCCGCCGCCCGGCGCGGCAAGGGGCGCCCGGAGTCAGCCGAATACTTCCTGGCGGTGATCTTCCCGGCACGGCAGATGCGCATCATGGACTACAACCGTGTCGTTCGCGACCTCAACGGCCACTCAGTCGCTGACCTCCTCAGAGCCATCGGCGAGCGCTGCACCGTCACCGCCTCGGCCGGCGCCGTTACGCCGGAGCGCAGTGGCACCTTCGGCATGTACCTCGACGGACGCTGGTATCACCTGGCCATTCGCCCCGAACTCGTGCCAGTGCAAGACCCGGTTCGCCGGCTTGATGTTTCGGTGCTTTCCGAGCAGATCCTCGCTCCCATTCTTGGCATTGCCGACCTGCGCCGCGATACGCGCATCGATTTCGTCGGCGGTATTCGCGGTCTCGGCGAACTCGAACGACGCGTCAACAGCGGCGAAATGGCCGTTGCCTTTGCCATGCACCCGACGCAGATGACCGAGCTGATGTCCGTCGCCGACGCTGGCGAAGTCATGCCGCCCAAATCGACCTGGTTCGAACCGAAGCTGGCCGACGGGATGGTGTCGCACGTGCTCGACTGAATGCCCGAAAATCCTGGGAGTGCAACTCTTAATGACCGCCGCTACCGCTCTCGTATCAGGCAACGATCCGCTGCCTCAAATTGCCGAAGATGCGATCCGACAGGCGCTAGCCAAGGCCGGGCTGACTCACGCCAATGGCGTGCTGCTCTTCCTGACTCCCGAGTTCGCCCGCCATGCCCAGCACACGATCACCGCTGCCGCGCGCGCGGCACAGTGCACGCAGGTCGCCGGGGGTATTGCCGCAGGCGTTTTTACCGAGTCCGGCTGGGTCGTCGATCGCCCGGCGGCGGCTGTCATGGTTTTTGGCAGGGGCCTCTCACTGGGCCATCCGCAGGCTGGCGATGCGCCGCTCCTGAGCTACGCCAGCGGCAACTTCCCGCCTGAGTGGAGCACTTCTGGAACTCGCTTTGGCGGTAGTTTTGCCGGCAGCGTCGGTTACGCTGAAACGGTCATCTGGCAACAGAGCCGTCTTGCCGAAAAGCAGCGCTGTAGCGTGCAACTGCTCGGCGCAGACGTGGACATCGGCGTCTCCAGTGGCTTGCGACTACTCGGCGAGCCTTTGCCGGTCGAACGCAGTAACGGTTACGATCTGGAAAGACTCGGCGGTCAGGCTGCGCTGAGAAGCCTGAACCGTGTTCTGCCCCTTGAATTGCGCCAGAACACCGCACATCAACTGCATCAGTTGAGCGCTGTGCTAATCGATAGCGATGATCAGGCCGAAAATGCGTTAGCCGAGGGCCGCTATCGCCCGCTGGCCATCATTGCCGCCAACGCCGACAAATCGCTGACGCTGACTGAACACGTCGCGCCGGGTCAGCACCTGGCCTGGGCCATCCGGCAAACCCTCAGTGCCGAAGCCGACATGCGGCAAATGCTTGACCGACTGGCCGCCAACACCTTGACCAATGATCCGGTTGGCGCCCTGATGTTTTCGTGCATCGGCCGGGGCCCTTTTTTTTACGGTGGCGAAGACCGCGACCTGAACCTGCTGTGCGAACGCTTCCCCGCGCTGCCCGTGCTTGGCACCTATGCTACCGGCCAGATCGCACCGACCCCCCGCGCCGTGCAGCCCTGCAACCGTCAGTTGCAGAACGCCGTCGTTACCGCACTGATCAGCAGACAAAAAGCCCATGTTCAATCCATCACGTGAGCAGGTCCGCCGTTTCTTTTGCGAAGCCTGGCGAAAACACCGCCAGCACCTGATTCTCGAAGGCGCCGAAAGCATCGCAGCCGACCTCATCGAACAGCATCCTGAATACCACGCCTTGCTGGAAAAACCAGACGCCGCCGTGGACCAGGAGTTCACTCCCGAAAGCGGGCAGATGAACCCTTTTCTTCATCTCTCGCTGCACCTGGCGCTTGCCGATCAGATCAGCATCGACCAGCCGCCGGGAATTCGCGCCGCCTATCACGCCCTGCGTCAACGGCATGAGGTGCACGACACGGAACACGCGCTCCTCGAATGCCTGGGCGAAGCGCTGTGGCGAGCCCAGCGCAATGGAGGTGCGATAGACGTCGATCAGTATCTGGATTGCGTCAAACGCGCTGCGGGACACTGACCCGCAGTGAGCTATCCCTCAGAACGCGAGGCGCGGCGGCGTTCATGCTCGGAGAGGAAGCGTTTGCGGATGCGGATGGTCTTGGGCGTGATTTCAACCAGTTCGTCGTCATCGATGAACTCAACGGCACTCTCCAGCGTCACATCAACCGCCGGAACCAGGCGCACGGCCTCGTCGGTGCCCGAGGAGCGAACGTTGGTCAATTGCTTGCCCTTGATCGGGTTGACCACCAGATCATTCTCTCGTGAGTGGATGCCGATGATCATGCCTTCGTACAAACGGTCACCCGGAACCGAGAACATGCGTCCACGGTCTTGCAACTTCCACAAGGCGTAGGCCACCGCCTCGCCGTGCTCGGACGAAATCAGCACGCCGTTGCGACGGCCGGGCATGTCACCCTTGACCGGTGCGTATTCGTCAAACACGTGGCTCATCAGGCCAGTGCCGCGTGTCAGGTTCATGCACTCGCCCTGAAAGCCGATCAGGCCGCGCGCCGGAATCCGGTATTCGAGACGGACACGACCGCGACCGTCGGAAACCATATCCTGCAGGTCGCCCTTGCGGTAGCCAAGCGCCTCCATGATGCCGCCCTGATGCGCTTCTTCGATATCCAGGGTGAGCATTTCGTAGGGTTCGCATTCGACGCCGTCGATCGTTTTGTAGATCACGCGCGGACGTCCGACGGCCAGTTCAAAACCCTCGCGACGCATGGTTTCAAGCAGGATAGTCAGGTGCAGTTCGCCGCGACCGGAAACAAGGAAGGAATCTGTTTCGCTGGTTTCTTCGACACGCAGCGCCATATTGGTCAATAGTTCTTTGGTCAGGCGCTCGCGGATCTGGCGACTGGTCACGAACTTGCCTTCAGTGCCGGCGTAGGGCGAGTTGTTGACCATGAAGGTCATGTTCAGCGTTGGTTCGTCGATCTTGAGCATTGGCAAGGCTTCAGGCTTGTCGTTGTCGGTAATCGTGCAACCGATCGAGAGGTCATCAACCCCGGTCACCAGAACGATGTCGCCGGCCATGGCTTCGTCCAGCGAAACCCGTTCGATGCCGCGAAAACCAAAGACCTGATTGACCTTGGCCGTTTTCGGATTGCCGTGCTCGAACTTGCCATCGGCACCGGCCTGACCATACATCACGGTGACCTGCTGTGCCGGCTTCAAGCGACCACGCTGGATGCGCCCAATACCGATGCGGCCAACATAGGACGAATAATCGAGCGCCGAAATCTGTAGTTGCAGCGGACCCTCAATTTCGTCAGCGTCGGGTGGCGGAACATGCTTGAGAATGGCGTCAAACATCGGACGCATGTCGGGCGACGGCAAAGCCAGATCAAGCGTGGCATAGCCATTGATCGCCGACGCGTAAATCACCGGAAAATCGAGTTGTTCGTCGTTGGCGCCAAGCTTGTCGAAAAGATCGAAGGTGTGATCGACAACCCAGTCCGGACGGGCGCCGTCGCGGTCAATTTTGTTGACCACGACAATCGGCTTCAGACCAAGTGCCAGCGCCTTCTTGGTGACGAAACGCGTCTGCGGCATCGGCCCTTCGACGGCATCGACCAGCAGCAGCACGCCATCGACCATCGATAGCACGCGCTCAACCTCACCGCCAAAGTCGGCGTGACCAGGCGTATCAACGATATTGATATGCACGCCCTGATAATCGACGGCCAGATTCTTGGCCAGAATCGTGATGCCCCGCTCCTTTTCCAGATCGTTCGAGTCCATGACTCGTTCGGCGATGTGCTGGTGGGCGGAAAAAGTGCCGGCCTGGTGTAGCAGCTTATCGACGAGTGTTGTCTTGCCGTGGTCGACGTGGGCAATGATGGCAATGTTACGAACAGAACGGGACATGTGAGGGTAACTCTTTGATAAAAGGCGTCAATCTTAGCACAAGCGCGATTGTTGCGTTGCAAAAACTTTTGTGAGTGATCCATATCAACGCGGTGATGCCCGTCGCAATCGTTCAAGGCATTGTTTCTCGATCACTTACAGCAGTTCCTCAAGACGCAGACGGGTGAGTTTTCCTTTAACTACAGCCAGCGCCTCAATCTTCTCAATCGCGGCATCGACGTTCTTTTCACGGGTCTGGTGCGTCAGCATGATGATGTCGGTCTGCTCTTCGCCTTCGTCAGGTTCGCGCTGAACCATGGCGTCAATCGAGATCTGCTGGTCAGCAAGAATGCGCGTGATGTCAGCCAGCACACCGGGCTTGTCTTCAACGCGCAAACGCAGGTAATAGCTGGTGACCACCTCGGACAACGGCAAGATGGGCAGATCAAGCATCGCGTTCGGCTGGAAGGCAAGATGCGGTACGCGATGCTCAGGGTCCGCTGTGTGCATGCGCGTCACATCGACCAGATCGGCGATCACGGCCGAAGCAGTCGGCTCGGCGCCCGCTCCCTTGCCATAATAGAGCGTCGGGCCGACAGCATCGCCCTTGACCAGCACAGCATTCATCGCACCTTCAACGTTGGCAATCAGGCGCTTGGCCGGAATCAGTGTCGGATGCACGCGTAACTCAACGCCCTCGGCAGTACGCTTGGTGATGCCGAGCAGTTTGATGCGATAGCCCAGTTGCTCGGCGTACTTGATATCTGCTGCATCAAGCTTGCTGATGCCTTCGATGTGCGCCTTGTCAAAGCTCATCGAATTGCCGAAGGCGATGGCGCTCATGATGGTCAACTTGTGCGCAGCGTCAATGCCCTCAACATCGAAGCTTGGATCGGCTTCGGCATAACCCAGGCGTTGCGCTTCCTTAAGTACCGTCGCGAAGGGCAGCCCTTTGTCGCGCATCTCGGAAAGAATGAAGTTGGTGGTGCCGTTGATGATGCCGGCAATCCATTCGATACGGTTGGCGGTCAGGCCCTCGCGCAGCGCCTTGATGATCGGGATGCCACCGGCCACGGCGGCTTCGAAGGCAACCATCACTCCCTTGCTCTGGGCCGCAGCAAAAATCTCGTTGCCGTGCGTGGCGAGCAGCGCCTTGTTGGCGGTCACCACGTGCTTGCCATTCTCGATGGCCTTGAACACCAGTTCCTTGGCAATGCCATAGCCACCGATCAGCTCGATGACAATGTCAATTTCAGGATCAGCGACGACGGCAAAAGCGTCGTCGGTCAGCCGGCACGCGCCGCCAGTGACCTTCCTTGCCAGTTCAAGATTCTTGTCGGCAACGACGGTAATTTGAATCGGCCGCCCAGCCCGGCGAGCAATTTCCTCGGCGTTGCGTCTTAGTACGGTAAAAGTTCCACCACCGACAGTGCCGATGCCGAGAAGTCCAACGTTGATTGGTTTCATTTCAAAGCTTTCCTAAAACAGAACGAGGCGACCGGTAAGCACACCTCAATCATTGATAACGGCAACCCGCTGCATCTCAGGTCCCATGCCGTTTGCGATAAGCCTCAAGAAAGCGTGCGATACGAGCTATCGCTTCGCGCAGATCATCTTCGTGTGGCAGAAAAACAAGTCTGAAATGATCTGGTTCAGGCCAGTTGAAGCCGCTACCCTGAACCAGCAGGACACGTTCTTCATTCAACAGCTCAGCAATGAAGGCCTGATCGTCCTTGATTGGGTAGATCTTTGGATCAAGCCTGGGAAACATATACAGCGCTGCTTTTGGCTTGACGCAGCTTACGCCGGGAATCGCCGTAATCAACTCGTGCGCCAGATCGCGTTGGCGGCACAGGCGCCCACTGGGCACAATCAAATCATCGATACTCTGATAGCCACCGAGTGCCGTCTGAATCCCGTATTGCCCAGGCACGTTGGCACACAGGCGCATCGAAGCGAGCATGTCGAGCCCCTCGATATAGTCACGGGCCTGACGCAAATCGCCGGAGACAATCATCCACCCGGCGCGATAACCGCAGGAACGGTAGTTCTTCGACAAGCCGTTGAAGCTGACTGTCAGCACGTCATCAGACAGCGAACCTATCGCCGTGTGCGTCGCGCCATCGTAAAGCACTTTGTCATAGACCTCGTCGGCGTAGATGATCAATCCGTGCTCGCGTGCAATGGCGACGATCTCAAGTAACATGCTGTCCGGATAAAGCGCGCCGGTTGGGTTATTCGGATTGATAACCACAATGGCACGTGTGTTCGGCGTAATCTTGGCGCGCATGTCGTCAAGATCGGGCAACCACCCGTTTTCTTCATCACACAGATAATGTCGTGGCGTTCCGCCTGAAAGACTGACCGCCGCCGTCCACAGGGGATAGTCCGGTGCCGGCACCAGCACTTCATCACCGGCATTGAGTAGCGCATTCATGGCCATGACGATCAGTTCCGAAACGCCGTTGCCAATGTAGATATCCTCCAGCGTCACGCCCTTGATGCGTTTCTGCTGGGTGTAATGCATGACCGCCTTGCGCGCAGCAAAAATGCCTTTCGAATCGGAATAGCCCGCCGCGTTCGGCAGATTGCGGATCATGTCGAGTTGAATTTCTTCCGGCGAATCGAAACCAAAGGCCGCAAGATTGCCGATGTTAAGCTTGATGATCTTGTGTCCCTCGTCCTCCATCTGCTTGGCCTGCTGCAACACCGGGCCACGAATGTCGTAACAGACGTTGACCAATTTATTGGACTTGAGTACGGGTTTCATAACGATCTACCTTTGCGGCTGCCCTGAGACAAACCGTCCTTTCTGAGCACATCCTGAGTGCCACAAATGGCGCAAGGCCCGCGCGCCTTCGAATTACTGGTGGCAAAAAGCTATAATCCTACTTTACCGCATTGTGCATCGCAAATTTATGAAGTTGAAACTCACCAAAACAGAAGGGCAGAATGCCTTTACCGCTTATGGCGAGGGTTATGTCAGCGTCAACGCCGTCCGCCACAGCAGCAACCTCATCGCACTTCCTGACCGTTTGATCACCGACTGGACTCAGGCTTGCTTTGAAACGCTCCGCGTCGCCGATTTCGAGATGCTTGCTGCACTCGATACCGAGATCGTTCTTCTTGGCACCGGCAATCTACTGCGCTTTCCCAGGCCGGAACTGCTACGACCACTCATCAAGGCGCAGAAAGGCCTGGAAGTAATGGATATTCAAGCCGCCTGCCGCACGTACAATGTGTTGATCGGTGAAGGACGGAAAGTGGCTGCCGCGCTGATTTTTTCCTGAATCGCATCGTTCCGCTCCCCATTCTCAATGAAACGTATCGCTCTCAAGATCGACGCCGACACCTACCGTGGCACACTTTCAGGCGTCCCGGCACTGATCGAACTTCTCCAGCAACACGATGCATTGGGCACTTTCTTTTTTTCGCTTGGCCCCGACCATGGTGGTCGTGAAGCGCGCGCCTCGTCGCTGAACCGCTACTACGGTCTGAGCACACGCCTGAACGGATGCTTGCTGCCCAGCCCAAGCATCGGCAGCCGATGCGCCGAGACGCTACGCCTGGCAAGCAATTCCGGCTTTGAGGTCGGTATTCACGCCTGGGACCGTGTGAGTTGGGAAAAGAACATTCAGCATGCCGAAAATTCGTGGATTGAGTCCGAAATGGGTAAGGCACGCACGCGCTTTGAGGAAATTTTCGCGGATACGGCAAAAGCCCATGGCGCTGCCGGATGGCAGATGAATCGCCATGCCCTGCGCCTGACACAGCGGCTTGGGTTTTCCTACGCCAGTGATTGTCGCGGCAACCATCCCTTCGTTCCGGTTATTGACGGGGAAATTGTCGCTTGCCCACAACTTCCGACAACCCTCCCCGCCCTGGACGAAATCCTCATGTTGGAACCCGGATCTTCTCTGAATCAAGCCGCCGACCGAATTTTGCAGTTCTCCAGCGCCATTGCCGGTGACCACGTATTTACCTTGCGTGCAGAACTGGAGGGGATGAAGTTCGCAGGCGTGATCGAGCGTCTGATTAGTGGATGGAAGAGCAAGGGCTATCAGCTTGTCGCCTTGCGTGACATTTACTCGCAACTCGACTTGAAAACGCTGCCGCGCCACACCATCCGCTTTGCCGAAGTTCCCGGCCGGATCGGCCTGAGAATGACGCAGGGATCGGTCTTTCTGGAAGGCTGAACGACCAAGGGCGGCCGCAGCCGCCCTTGGTCAACACAAGGAAATATCTCAGTCGCGATTGCCGCCAAAGGCCATCAGCAAATTCAGCAGGCTGACAAAAACGTTGTAGACATCAAGATAAACGGCCAGCGTCGCCGAAATGTAATTGGTCTCGCCGCCATTCACGATTCGGCTGATATCGTAAAGGATATACGCCGAGAAGATCAGCACGGCAACGGCCGAGATGGTCAGCGATAGCGCCGGAATCTGGAAGAAGATGTTGGCCACTGCCGCCAGCAATACAACGACCATACCGACCAACAGGAACTTGCCGAGGAAGCTAAAATCCTTCTTCGTCACCGTCGCCACACCCGCCAGCGTAAAGAATATTGCGCCGGTGCCACCCGCCGCCGTAGCGATTAGCGAGCTCCCATTGGAGAAGCCGAGTGCGACTTGCAGGATGCGCGAGAGCATCAAGCCCATGAAAAACGTGAAGCCGAGCAGCAGAAAAACGCCCGTGGCGCTTTCTTTGGTACGCTCAATACCCCACATAAAGGCAAAAGCGACGCCCATGAAGACCAGGAAGGAAATCATCGGACTGCCGGCAAAAAACGAGAATTGCATCTGCACGCCAAGAAGCGCGCCAGCGACCGTCGGAAGCATCGACAAAGCGAGCAGCATATAGGTGTTGCGCAAGACCTTGTTCTGCTGCAGCGATACTACTTGAGTTGCCTGACCTGTCATCTGAAACTGCGGTTGCATCTGTTTATCCTCCAAAAGAATGGGGTTACTGCCTTATTAAGGCTGCCCAAGGTTGCCAGAAGTTGCAAGATAAGGGGTAACAGATTGTAACGTGTTATGATACGCCCCGCCGCAATGGGCTAGCCCGGCGAATTAAACAGGAAGCGTGGCAGAGTGGTCGATTGCACCGGTCTTGAAAACCGGCGATGGGCAACCATCCGTGAGTTCGAATCTCACCGCTTCCGCCAATAAAACAATAAGTTAAATTTAAAATTGCACCTCGAAGCTAAACTCGCGTAACATAAAAGACATAAAGGACCGATTTTTGGCGTTTTCTCCAATTTTGAGGAAAAATCATGCTTCAGCGTTTACTCTTTATAGTCTTTGCCGTCAGCGCTTCACCCTCATTGGTCTGGGCACAGCAGAAAGCACAGGAAATTTCGGGTGCTGGAGCAACCTTTCCCGCGTTGGTATATACGAGTTGGGCCTTTGCCTATTCCAAGGAGCAAGGTGCAAGCGTGCGTTATGCGGCGACTGGTTCTTCTGATGGCGTCAAGCAGATCGTGGAGCGCAAGGTCGATTTTGGTGCATCAGATTCCCCTTTATCCACCTCAGACCTGAAGATAAACAAACTCATTCAGTTTCCAACCATGGTCGGTGGAATTGTGCCTGTTGTAAACCTGCCGAATGTGCCTGGCGGCTCTGTCAAGCTCACCGGACCGGTATTGGCAGACCTGTTCTCAGGTGAAATCAAAAGTTGGGATGACCCACGTATTGCTGCGCTCAATCCGGGAATGCGCTTACCCACGCTCAAGGTTGTTCGCGTTGTTCGTACGGAAGGATCGGGAAGCACCGAGACGTTTACCTCGTATTTAGCTACTCAGAGCCCAACATGGAAAGCATCCGTTGGCGTTGGCAAACAGGTGAAGTGGAAAGAGGGGAGCCTGTCGGTCAATGGGAATGACGGCGTGGCTGAAAGCGTAAAAAAAACACCTGGCGCAATCGGCTATGTATCGTTTGACAGGGTGCAGTACCACGACCTGGCGACAGTGGCATTGCGCAATGCGGCGGGGCAATTCGTGCTGCCTTCCGAATCCGCTTTTCAAGCAGCCATACGATTTGCCGGAGCGGGCAAGAACGATATCATGGCCGAGACTCTGATCAATGCCTCTGGCGCCGATGCCTGGCCAATTACTGACATCACATATGTGCTGATGGATGCTGCGCCAAAATCATCGGCAAAAGCCAACGCTTCGGTAAAGTTTTTTTACTGGGCGTTTTTGAAGGGTGATGAACTGATTCAAGGCACCGGCTTTGCACCCCTGCCCCCTGCAATACAGGCAAGAGCCGTGCGAAAAATCGGTGAGATTCAGCCAGAAGATGGTCCCATCAAGCTGTTCGGCAGCTAGCCCAAAGCCTTATCCACTACCTCAAATACATCCCGCGACAGCCCAGGCTGCTGCCTGAGTGATTCCAGCGCTACCTGCGCATGGCTTTGGCGTACAGCATCGAAACGTTTCCAACGATCGAAACTGCGCGCCAACCGTGACGCAACTTGCGGATTGATCGGGTCGAGCACGGCGATTTGTCCGGCGAGGAAGCGGTATCCACTACCATCGCCGGCGTGGAAGTGCCGATGATTGGCACCGAAGGTGCGCAGCAGTGCGTAAATCTTGTTGGGATTTTTCAAGTCGAATGCCGGGTGGCTGGTCAGGCTTTCCACCCGAGCCAGTGTTCCGGGCAAACGGCTGCTCGCCTGAACTGCAAGCCACTTGTCGATCACCAGCGCTTCACCCTGCCAGCGGACATAGAACGCAGCCAGCGCGGCTTCGCCCTCTTTGCCCTGCGCATTCGCCAGAACACTGAGTGCAGCGAACTGGTCGGTCATGTTGTTGGCATTATCGAACTGCAATCGCGCCAGGGTGCGGTGTTCGACCGAATTAAGCTCGTTAAGGTAGCTCAGACACAGATTGCGCAGGCGACGCCGACCAGCGGCTAGCGTTTCCGGCTGATAGGGCCCAAGCGGCGCCAGCGTGTCATAGAGGCGGGAAAAATCGCTCTGCAGACCGCTCGCCAGATAGCGCGCCAGACCAGTTCGGGCAATATGCAGAAACTCCGGATTGACCACCTCCATCTGCTCGGCCAGGGTTGCTTCGCCGGGCAGGGTCAGCGCCTCGGCGATAAAGGCCCGATCGCCCGCACCGATCAGTACCTTGCGCGCGGCATCAAGCACACTGGCTGGCCAGTCGACTGGTTCGCCGCGCGTGAGGCTGACGACGGCGCTGCGAATCAGTTGCCCAAAAAGTCGCTGACCGGCTTCCCAGCGATTGAAGGGGTCGCTGTCGTGCGCCAGCAGGTGGGCAAGTTCGGCCTGTGTGTAGTCATATTCAAGAACGACCGGCGCCGAGAAATTGCGCAGCAGTGAGGGAACCGGCGCCAGTGGGATGTTCTCGAAAACGAAGGATTGTTGCTGTGTGTCGAGGTGCAGCACACGTGTATTTACCAGATCACCGCCTTCCGGCCCAACCAGGCCGACGGCAACGGGAATCAGGTAAGGCGCTTTGTCCACCTGCCCTGGTGACGTGGGGCAGGACTGTGTCAACGTCAGCGTGTAACGCCGGGAGGCGGCATCATAGTCGCCACGGGCCGTCACTTTCGGCGTGCCGGCCTGGCGGTACCAGGTCATGAACGGCGTGAAGTCAAAACCGGCGGCATCACCCATGGCCGCGACGAAGTCGTCGCAGGTCACCGCTTGCCCGTCGTGGCGCTCAAAGTAGAGATCCATACCGCACCGGAAGGCGTCCTTGCCGATCAGCGTTTGGATCATGCGAACGACTTCGGCACCCTTCTCATAGACGGTGCTGGTATAAAAATTATTGATTTCCAGATAACTCTCCGGACGCACCGGATGCGCCATCGGACCGGCGTCTTCCGGGAATTGGACAGCACGCAATCCGCGCACTTCGCGGATGCGGGCGGTTTTTCGGCTGTGTGTGTCGGCGCCGAATTCTTGATCGCGAAAAACGGTCAGCCCCTCTTTCAGCGAAAGCTGGAACCAGTCACGGCAGGTCACACGGTTGCCGGTCCAGTTGTGAAAGTACTCGTGTGCGACAACGCGGTCGATATTCTCGAAATCGACATCGGTGGCGACATCGGCGCGCGCCAGCACGTACTTGGTGTTGAAGATGTTAAGCCCCTTGTTCTCCATAGCGCCCATGTTGAAGTCGCCGACGGCAACGATCATGTAGTGGTCAAGATCGCATTCGAGGCCAAAGGTTTTTTCATCCCAGAGCATCGATTTCTTGAGTGCAGCCATGGCGTGTACGCATTGATCAAGCTTGCCCGGCTCGACATAGATCGCCAGTTGCACATCACGCCCGGACGTGGTGCGGTAGCTGTCGCGCAGCACATCGAGCTTGCCGGCGACCAACGCAAAGAGATAACAGGGTTTTCTGAAGGGATCTTCCCAAGTAGCGAAATGACGCCCCTGCGGCTCGTCGCCGCCGCCCACCGGGTTACCGTTGGAAAGAAGAAAGGGGAAAGCGGCCTTGTCAGCATGCAGGGTAACCGTGTACCGCGCCATGACATCCGGGCGGTCGATAAACCAGGTGATGCGGCGAAAGCCCTGCGGCTCGCACTGGGTAAAGTAACCGTCATGGCTGCGATACAGTCCCGAGAGTTGCGTGTTCCTATCCGGATCAATGCGTACCCGCGTTTCCAGCGTGAACTGTTCGGGCAACTGTTGCAGGACCAGCCGGTCGGCGCTTAGCGTGTAGGCGACCGGAGAAAGCAACTGACCATCGATGCTGACCGAGAGGGTTTCGAGATCCTCGCCATCAAGCAGCAGCGGGTGATCGCCGGCAACGACAGCATTGCGCACACAACTTAGCGTGGCAACAACCAATGTCCATTGCGGGCGAATATCGACATCCAGATGTACGGTGTTGACCAGCCAGGGTGGCGGGGCATAATCGGCAAGACGTACGGGGTCAAGAATAGCGTTGTGCATTAAGCGTGTTCCAAAGGATGGCCAGCCGCGATGTTAGCGGATAAGCCGCAAGAAAAATGCAGGGAAAAGGATACGTAACTTTCGGCGTACTGCGCTGACCAACCACCACTTTGGTGTAATCTAGCAGCAGTTTTACACTTATGCGAAACAAGTTGTCCATTTTTTCTACCCTGTAAACAGGAGCATTATCAAATGAGCATTTCCAAGAAAATAAGAACGAACCTGGCTTACGGCCAGGAATTGGTTGAGTCAGGTGTTGAAGGAGCGAAAGACGCGCGCAAAGCGACGCTTGAATCGACAGACAGAATCGACATGGTAACTTCAGCTGCACAGGAGTCGTGGCAAGCGGCGACGATCGGTGTGTTGGCGGGCGCCATCTTCGGCGTACTGACGGATGACCGCAAACCGCTCCGGGGCGTGATCACCGGCGGGCTTCTTGGCGCAGCGGCTGGCTTTGCCGGTAGCTTTGCCTGGAAAACACGGCCCTTGACCTCGGCTATGGTACATGGAGCCAGCAAGCGCATTGGAACGACACGGGACCAGCACTGGCTGATCAAGAACCCGGTAAACTATGGCTGACCGCCCCTCCCAAGTTTAAGCTCGCTTAAAGCCGCGCAGCGCACAGCTCACCTCGTCAAGCACCGACGTCCAATCGCCCATGCACGGCTGCCGAAAGAGGCGCATGACACCCGGATACCAGGGCGAGTCTGTGCGTTCTGCCAGCCAGCGCCAATCGGTTTTGTAGTCGGGCAGGAGCAGCCAGCAAGGCTTGCCCAGGGCGCCCGTCAGATGTGCAACGGCGGTGTCCACGCTAATCACCAGATCGAGATTTTCGATCACCGCCGCCGTGTCGGCGAAGTCAGCTAGTTGCGGACCCAGATTCACCAGTTGCAAGCCGGCCGGCGGCTGCGCCGCTTCCTCCTCACCGGCCCCTTTTTGCAGGCTGAAGAAGCGCACGCCGGTGCTGGCGCCCAGTGGCGCCAGTCTGTCTAGAGCGGGAAGCGAGCGCTGATCATCGTTTTCAAAAACCGGGTTGCCTTTCCAGACCAGGCCGACACGCACCTCGGCCGGGCTGCTATCCCTGAGCAGCAGCGCTGACCAATACTCTCGTCTGCTGCTATCGGCCCGCAGATAAGGCAAGCTGGCCGGAATGGTATCGAGCCGGGTTTGGCAATAGAACGGGATACTGAACGGCGGCGTCCAAAAATCCCAACTGGAGGTGGGCAGCGCTTCATCGAAGGCAATGACGGTATCGACCCCGGCCACAGTAGCGAACAACGTTTTCAAGGCCGGATGACAGAGCAGGCTGATCTCTCCGGCACCCTGAGCCTTCAATACCGCCGCGTAGCGACAGAACTGGATCATGTCGCCGTGCCCGGCCTCGAAGCCGATCAACAATGACTTGCCTTGCAGGCTTTCCCCTCGCCAGCGCGGGCAGGCCAGACGCTTCTCCAGTGGAGCGTACCAGTTGCGCGCCTCCAGGCAGCGCCAGCCTTCTTCAAAGCGTCCCTGGCGCAGCAAGAGGTAGCTGAAATTGAACTGGGCCAGTTTGTAATTGGCATCCAGAGCGATCGCCGTCCGATAACTGCACTCGGCTTCGACCTCCTGTTTCCGGCAGGCTTGCAACACCCCCAGATTCGACCAAGCCACCGCGGACGCCGGCAGCAGCCTGATCGTCTCGCGATACGCAGCATCAGCTTCGTCAAACCGTTTTTGCTGGGCGAGCAGGACAGCGAAGTTCAGGTGGACCTGCCCTTCATCAGGGTTGCAGGCAAGGGAATGCAAATAATGCGTTTCTGCCTCGACCTTCAGACCACACTGATCAAGAAGCAAGCCGAGGTTGGCATGAGCTTCGGCAAAGTCGGGCCATAGCCCAATCGCCGCGCGAAAGCACTGCTCTGCCAGAAGCATACGGCCGTCCGCCATATGCCGATTTCCCTCGAAAAAAAGGAACTCGGCGCTGCTGATATTTTCATCATGCATCGTTGTTTTTGTGAATACAAAGTCAGCAAAGTCAGTAGTGTCCGGTTAAATTGAGACGTTCTGGCTAAAAATCTCATATTGTCTGAATTAACCGGCACCAGGCTTGTGCTTTCGTGCTTCCTCAGCTTTTTTCTTCTCCTCTTCCGCTTTTACCGCCTCGATCCGTACTGCTTCGGCTTTTGCTATCGCCGCCTTGGCGGCGTTGGCTTTGAGCGATTCAGCCTTCAAAGCATCGGCCCGTGAGGCTTCCGCTTTTGCAGTCGCGGCCTTGGCCTTGGCTATTTCCGCTTTCACCGACTCAGCTTTGATTGCTTCAGCTTTAGCGGCCTGAGCCTTGGCTATTTCGGCTTTTGCTGTCGCTGCCTTTGCGGCTTCAGTTTTTGCGGTCTCTGCTCGCATTGCCTCGGCCTTAGCTGCCTCTGATTTTGCAGCATCGGCTTTAACTGCGTCGGCTTTCACCTCCTCAACTCGCAATGCTTTGTTTTTTACTGTCGCGGCTTTTTCTGCTTCTATCTTGCCTGCATCGACCTTCGCTGCGTCCGTTTTTGTAGCAGCACCCCTGGCAGCCTCGATTTTGGCTGTATCTGCTTTTCCTGCTTCGGCTTTCCACGCCTCGGGTGATTTGGCGGCCGGGGGTGTTACGGGTGGCAGAGCGCTTGGTGCCAGCGCTTGGCTAGAGGTCACCACACTCACCTTCGGTATCGGTGCAGTAGCAGGCTTTAATTTCTTACGTTGCACTTCGTCAATCGGCAAGCCGGGCTTAGCAGCCAGTTGCTGCTGAATGGCAAAGGCGACTGACGGCGGTGGTGGGGAGGTGTGGACGACAACGGCTCGTTCATGGGTCGGAGGCTTGGCACCGACTGCGGGGGCGCCACCGTGCACACTGTGTTGAACCGGTGCCACGACGCCGACATTCTCCACAGGCGCACTGGCGGCCGTTTCTTTCGATACCGGCATAGCTGCTTTGGCCACGGGTTGCGATTGCACAAACGCTTGAACTGGCACGGCGATCACGGCTCCGGCCACTTGCTGGTTGACATAAACCATTTTGCTTACATTGATCTGTGTTTTTTGAACGATGGTAGTGTTGTAGACCTTGTTGATGGTCGTTGGGGCAATCACGGCGTTGCTACGGTTGATGTTGTCAAAATAGCTGCGGCTTACCGGATAGGAGGGCCGGTAGACCTCGCGTGGCGCAAGCGGGAACCAGCCAATGACAGCTCCGATGGTGTTTCTGATAGGCAGCGAGCCCTTATGAAAAGCCTTGCCGCCGACAAACGCAACCAGCGCTGGCGCATACACCGCCTGCTCGCGTGGCGGTCCCGGAACCCAGCCCCAAGCCCCCCGGATATTGGCCCAACGGCCGTAATGCGATACGGCAAAGCCCCAAGGGGCGTCATCTACCCAAGTCCAACCCCACGGATCGACCCAGACCCAATGACCGTCACGATAGGGAGTCCAGCCGGCTGCCACGCGAGTCGGCGTCCACACGTTGCCGTAGTTCGGATCGGCACGCCAGTTCCCATTGGAATCAAGGTCTTCATAGCCGATCACATCGGAGGAAACATATTGCGCGGAGGTGGAGTTGTCGCCTCGCCGGTCGCGCTCAAGCGCCCAGCGATCTAGATCGTCGTCGTGCCAGGCTGCGAGAGCGGAGTCGGACAATCCTTGGCCGTGGAAGCGATATCCTTGTTTCGAATCAATCGTATACGACGTCCCTTCAGCATGCACTTCAGCCTGCCCGTTCTGCACCATGACGACCGTAGCGTCACCGACTGGGGCCACATCGATGCGGTATTCACCAGGGCGGTTTAGCGTAAATGCGAGATTGGGCGTATCCACTTCAAAGGTTTGGTTAGGTCCTACGTGGCGCACTCTCACTTTCAGCGTGCCTTGTGAGAGCTGCATCTGCGCGATGTGGTTGTCAAGATTCAACAAAGTCACGCTGGTAACCGAACCCAAGCGGATCGCCGCGCCCCCGACTTGAAATTCGGCACGCGAGTTTGCGTCAGCCCATAAGCCGTCGCCAGTGGTCAGTGGCCGGTTGACAATAGCCTGTACCCAATCGGATTGGCCCGCAGGCAAGAAACTCACAGTGCCACTCGTATAGCTTAAGCGTGCCGCACGAAAAGGTGGCTCTGCTGCGGCCCAGCCGCTTAGTGCGAGTGCTGCGATTCCGGCCAGTAAGATCGAGAGCTTTGAGCAGAAGGATAGTCTATGCATGGCAATGTCTTTCATAGGTGCGCGCTTTGGAGCCGTTCAATGAGGCCGGCATTGGAACACCATCATCCCCGCAGCATCAGCTTCGATACCAGTACGGTCTGTGCGCCAGCACTCATATCAAGAACCGATTTTGCCACGCCGGCCGTAAGTGTGATCACGTAACGGCGGCTCGCTGAATCGAAATATTTTCTAGTGGCGTGAAGTAATTCTGCGAGAATCCTGCGGGCGATTCCTCCTGTTCGCAACAGTTTTCCAGAAATCAACTTTAGACACCTCTGCATTGATGACACCACTTTTGGCGCATGACCCCCTGATTTTTGTCGATCTGGAGACTACAGGCGCAAATTTTGCGAACGATCGAATCATCGAAATCGGTTTCGTCGAGGTTGATCAGCATGGCGTTCGTGAGTGGTCGTCTCTGGTCAACCCTGGAGGGACTGTTTCAGATTTCATAACCGGGCTGACCGGAATCAATACGGTAATGGTTTCCTCGGCCCCCAGTTTCAAGCAACTTGCGCCCCTGGTTCTTGAGAAACTGCGCGGCCGACTTTTTATCGCCCACAACGCCCGCTTCGATTACACCTTCCTTAAACGCGAATTCAAGCGCCTGGGAATCGATTTTCGGGCGCCGAACTTGTGCACCGTCAAGCTCTCACGCAGACTGTTTCCCGAACATCACCGCCACAGCCTCGATGCCCTGCTCACACGTTATTCCATCACGGCGGGCGATCGCCACCGCGCGCTGGCCGATGCCCAGGTGCTATGGAGCCTATGGCAGCGTTGGCACGAGTTGTTGCCGGTCGAGACGGTGCGCAAGGCAATCGATGCAATCGTCGGACGGCCACAGTTGCCAGAACAAATCGATTCGGCACTGATCGACGATCTGCCGGAAGCGCCCGGAGCCTACGCCATGTACGCTGAGGATGGCAACCTGCTGCTCGCCAAGCGCAGCAGCAATCTGCGCCAGCAGATACTGGCGCATTTTTCGCTGGCCAACCGCGACACGGCACTGGTGCGCAATGTCTGGCGTGTCGAGTGGCGCGAGGCTGCCGGCGAACTGGGCGCACGGCTGCACGAACTCGAATTATCGGCTTGCGCGCGCAAACCCGCCACCGATCTTTGCGCCTGGCAATTAATCCGGCATGGCGACGGAGATTTTCGCCCGCAACTGGTTCATGCCCGGGATACTGACTTTTCTCGCACCCCTGATCTTTTTGGTCTATACATGAACTCGCGCGAGGCCATTCATGCCCTGCGCAAGCTCGCCGATGTGCACCGCCTGTGCCATAACCAGGTCGGGCTTGGCGCAGCAAAAGCGGGGGAAGCCTGCGTTGCCTTCAGGCAGAAAACATGTCGCGGTGTTTGTGTCGGCAAGGAGGCGGTAGCGCTGCACAGCGCCCGCCTGATGACGGCACTGGCCAAGTTCAAGCTCAGCGGCTGGCCTTTCGCCGGGCCGGTGGCCTTGATTGAACGCGACGAGTTCGGGATGCGCGAGGATTACCATCTGTTCGATTGCTGGCGCTACCTGGGTACAGTACATGACGAGGCGGCGCTGCATGACCTTCTGGATAAGCACAGTGATGAGCGCTTCGATCCGGACATCTACCGCATCATCAACAAGTTCCTGAAGTCCGGGAAAGTGAGGGTACTCCCAATAGCACTGTAGCACCGGCGGACATTGCTATTTTGCGCTAACACTGTGAATCGATATCGCTTGCCAAGCACACCCTGTTTGATGGACCATCTTGAAGCTGCTGGCGCCATAAGCTGACTCACCGGAAATTGACCTTTGTTGAAAGCAAGCAAAATGTCCAATTTTGAGATCATCACCCGCGAGGATTTTTCCGACCTGACCTATCTGCTTGAGGTACGTCATCCTTTGATGGCCAAAGCGGCGAAGCCGGGGCAGTTTGTAATTGTCATGCTCGGTGAACACGGCGAGCGAATCCCACTGACGATTGCCGACTTCGATCGTGAGAAGGGAACGATCACCCTGGTGATCCAGGCGATCGGCAAGACCACCCGGCAAATGCAGCAGGAGTGCCAGGTGGGAACGTCGCTTTACGCCATGGTTGGCCCGATGGGCATCCCCAGTCCGATCAGCCACGCAAAAAAAGTGGTGTGTGTCGGTGGCGGCCTGGGTGTCGCCCCGATCTATCCCCAAGCGCGCGGATTCAAGGAAAGCGGCGCTTATGTCATCGGTATCGTCGGCTTCCGCAACAAGGACCTGGTCTTTTGGGAAAAGAAATTCAGGGCTTGCTGCGATGAGTTCATCATCTGCACCGACGACGGCTCTGCCGGAATCAAGGGGATGGTCACCGCAGGGATATTGCAGGCGATCGAAAAGCACCCGGACATCGACGAGGTCATCGCCATCGGCCCACCGATCATGATGAAGGGCTGTGCCGATACGACACGCCCTTACAAGATCAAGACCATGGTCAGCCTCAACCCGGTGATGGTCGACGGGACCGGAATGTGTGGCGGTTGCCGGGTCAAGATCGGCGATCAGGTGAAATTCGCCTGCGTCGACGGGCCAGATTTTGATGGTCACCTGGTTGACTTCGACGATCTGATGACGCGCTTGAAGCGCTACACCAAGGAAGAACGCATGGCGCTCGACCACTGGGAAAAGGACAAGGAAAAGGGTTGTCGCTTGCAGAAAGCCGTCGATAGCACGATTGATTAACAACGCTCAACGGTAAAAAAACATGGCCAAGAAAAAGACGATTCGGACCATTCCCCAAGAACGCACACCGATGCGCGAGCAGGACCCGGCAGTGCGCTCGAAAAATTTTGAAGAAGTCGCCTGTGGTTATCATCCGGACGATGCCTTGCGTGAATCAGATCGCTGCCTGATGTGTCCGGACCAGCCGTGTGTCTCGGGTTGCCCGGTGGGAATCAACATCCCCGGTTTCATCAAGAAAATTGGCGAGAAGGATCTGCGCGGCGCCTATGACATCCTGACTGCAACGAGCCTCTTGCCGGCCATCTGCGGCCGCGTCTGTCCGCAGGAGAACCAGTGCGAAGGCGTGTGCACCGTCGGTGAATCGCTTGAGGCAGTGGCCATTGGCCGGCTGGAACGCTTTGTCGGTGACACGGCCATCCGCGAGGGCTGGGTCAATATTCCGTATATCGAAACGAACAACTACAAGGTCGGCATTATCGGCTCTGGCCCGGCAGGAATGGCCTGTGCGGCCGACATGGCCAAAGCCGGTTGCGACGTTACCGTGTTCGAAGCCTTCCATCAGCCGGGCGGCGTTTTGAAGTACGGGATTCCCGATTTCCGTCTGCCCAATTCGGTGATCGACGCCGAAATCGGCAATCTGAGGAAACTCGGCGTCAAGTTCGAATGCAATACCCTGGTCGGCCGACTGTTCACCATCGAACAGATGATTACCGAAATGGGTTATGACTCGGTCTTTGTTGGCGTTGGCGCCGGCTATCCGACGATGCTAGGGATTCCCGGTGACTCCCTTAATGGTGTGCTCTCGGCCAACGAGTTGCTGACTCGCTGCAATCTGATGCGCGCCAAGGAATTCCCGAACTTTGACACGCCGCAGCCGATTGGCAAACGGGTTGCGGTGGTTGGCGCCGGCAACACGGCGATGGATGCGATGCGCGTCTCGGTCAGACTGGGTGCGGAAAAGGTCTATTGCATCTACCGGCGTTCGCGCAAAGAGGCGCCGGCGCGGGTCGAGGAGGTGCATCATGCCGAACAGGAAGGTGTCGAATTCAACTGGCTGACCAATCCGGTGGCGGTTCTGGACGATGGCAAAGGGAGCGTCCGCGGCCTGCGTTGCGTGCGCATGGAACTCGGTGAGCCGGACGAGTCCGGTCGCCGCCGCCCGGTTCCGGTAGTCGGCAGCGAATTCGACTTCGAATGCGACCTGATCGTTTATGCCATCGGCACCAATGCCAATCCGATCATGGGGCAGACCTCAAAGCTCAGACTCAACAAATGGGGTTACATCGATACCGACCTCAGTCTGGCCACCTCCTTGGCCGGGGTATTCGCTGGCGGCGACATCGTTACCGGTGCGGCAACGGTGATCGAAGCGATGGGCGCCGGACGCAAGGCCGCCGCCAGCATGAAGGCCTATCTCGGAATTCGCGACAGCACCCTGCCCTATGCCAACGACGGGGAAAAGCTGTTCGGCATCGATCTGCGCGAACGGAACTTTACCCGTGTGCGTGTGGCTTGACTGGCAAAACACCAGGTATTGAATACAGTCACCCACGCTTCACAGCGACAATGGAAAGCCTGATATGACCGCAAAAAACCCCATGAAAAAATCTGGCAAAAGCGCGACCCTTACCTTGAAGGAACACATCGTCGAAATCATCAGCGACTCCGGCGAAGGCGCTCAGCGCTGCGGGCAATCGCTCGGATCGATTGCCGCCCGGATGGGCAACGGCATCTGGACCACCGAGATCATCCCGGCCGAAATTCGTCCGCCCGCACGCAGCGTCGCCGGTGCCAGCGGCAATCGAATTCGCATCGGTTCCAGCTACATCACCAATGGCGGCGACCAGACCGATCTGGTGGTGGCGTTCAACGAACAGGTTTTGCTCGGACGGGTTCGCGATCGCGAACTCAAGCCGGGGTGCATCATCATTCTCGAAAGCATGTGGCGCAAGCACCCCGACCTGAATATTTCAACGGCCTACAGCGAAACCTACGACCGGCTGGTGGCTGCCGGGTACAACGTGCGCGAAACGCCGATGGAACAGGAATGCCAGTTGCTCAACGCGGATCCGAAACGCGGCAAGAACATGTTCGCCCTGGGTATGCTTTGTTACATCTACAGCTTCGATTTGCAGATGGCGCGCGAGCAGATTGCGCTCACCTTCGGCAAAAAGGCACAGAGCGTCATCGATGCCAATGTCAAGCTGCTCGAAGCCGGCCATAAATGGGCCGTCGCCAATCTTGATTTTAGCTTCAGCATTCCGGCAACGCCGACCCAGCAGCCGCAGATCGTCACCAACGGCAATACCGCGCTGGCGCTCGGCGTCATGGCGTCAGGCATGGAGCTGTGCTCGATGTATCCGATCACCCCCGCCACCTCGGCATCGCACTATCTGTCCGATGTTTTCGAGAAAGTCGGCGGCATCGTGCACCAGGCCGAAGACGAAATCGCTGCCTGCGCTTTTGCCATCGGCGCCTCTTATGCCAGCAAATGCACGATCACCATCACCTCCGGACCGGGCTATTCGCTCAAACAGGAAGCCATCGGCCTGGCGGTGATGGCCGAAATCCCACTGGTCGTCGTTAACGTCCAGCGCGGCGGGCCGAGCACCGGCCAGCCGACCAAAATCGAGCAGGGCGACCTGATGTGCGCCATCTTTGGCAGCCATGGCGATGCACCCAAGGTGGTCATGGCTCCAGCCACCATCGAGGACTGCTTTTACTCGATCATCACCGCACGCAAGATCGCCGAAGCCTTCAATATGGTCGTGGTCGTATTAAGCGATGCCAGCCTGTCTTCTTCGCAGCAACCCTTTAACCGACCGCAGTTCAACGAGTCGTGGCTGGCCCCTCCAATTGATCAAAGCCCGGTTCCAGAAGGCGCCAGACCTTACGACTGGGATGCCACCACCGGCCTGGCCCGCCGTTTCATTCCCGGTCAGCCTGGCGGCATGCACACCGTGACCGGGCTCGCCCATGACCGGGACAGCCATGTCGCCTACGACCCGGACATCAACCAGGAGAGCTTGCGCGCGCGCAGCCTGAAACTCGCTGCCTTGCAAAAGACACTGACCGCCCCCGAGGTCCATGGCGAGGCCAAGGGCGATCTTCTGCTCATCGGCTGGGGCAGCACCAAAGGCGCCATCGATGAAGCCGTCGATGCCCTGCGCGCCGAGGGCGAGAAAGTGTCCGCTATCAACCTGCGCTTCCTGCAGCCGATGCAGCCCGGGATCAAGGAGATCATGCAGCGCTTCAAGAAAGTCATGACCATAGAAATCAACTGGAGCGACAACCCCGATGAAGAAATCATCGACGAAGCCAACCGTCGCTATTCCTCTCTGGCGATCCTGCTCCGCTCGCGTTACCTGGTTGATGTGGATTGCTGGAGCGAGGTCAGGGGCCAGCCGGTCAAGCCGAGCACCATCCGCCGCATCGCACTTGCCAAGCTAAAGAAGTAAGGGAAAGAAAACCATGAAATCTTCTGCCACCGACTGCCTGCTCAAGTTGTACGACGAGCAACATGGACTGGAAGACTACCAGAGCGGCGTCCCGCGCTGGTGCACCGGTTGCGGCGATAACGCCATCCTCGCCGCCGTCCAGCGCCTGTGCCGTGACGAGGGATTGCGCCCGGAGAAAACCGTATTCGTCTCAGGCATCGGCTGCTCAAGCCGTTTCCCCCATTACATGAAGACCTATGGTTTCCACGGCATCCATGGACGGGCGCTACCGGTCGCCGAAGGCATCAAGATGGTCAGGCCGGACCTGACCGTGTTCGTCAACACCGGTGATGGCGACTGTTGCAGCATCGGCGCAGCGCACTGGATCCACGCCATTCGCTACAACATGAACCTGACCGTTTTCCTGCACGACAATCAGATCTACGGTCTGACCAAAAAACAGGCCTCACCGACCTCGCCCATTGGTACCAAGAGCAACACCACGCCGCGCGGAAGTTATCTCGACGCCTTGAATCCCTTGACGATAACGCTGGGCGTGGCCAATGCCTCGTTCGTCGCGCAGGCCGTCGACTGGATCCCGGAAAGTCTTTTCGACATCGTCAAGGCGGCGTATCACCATCAGGGACTGTCGTTTGTCCGCATCCTGCAACGCTGCCCGGAGTGGTTGCCAAAGTCGCTTGATCCCTGGATGCAGGACCCGGACAGGATTCAGTTGCTGCACCACGAGAACGCATTGCACCTCTCTCCTGGTCTGGCCAAAGTCTATAAAAATCATTTGGTGCATGACCCCATGGATATGAACCGGGCGCGGGAAATTTCCGGCCACGAAGACATCATCCCCGTCGGCATCCTCTACCAAAATCGGGAAATACCCCGCTATGAGGAAACACGGCAAACCGGTGTCTTGCGCACAACCGAGACGGTGAGAAAAGGCTTTGAAGCCGAGCTCGACAAGTACTCGGTCTGATCAACCCTGACGACTTAATCGAGACGACTAGACTCCTATGGATGCTGATCTGCAAACGCACATTGCTTTTTATTTGACCGGCAAGAGAGCAAGTTCCCACCTGCTGGCCGTCGACGGGCTCAAGCTGCGCCCCGCCCTCTTCTCGAACTATCGCGACCTCACCCGCCTGCGTTATGACTTCCCTCTGGTCCTGGTCAGTGACCGACCGGACGGCGGCTTTGTCGAATCCCTGTCTGGCCTGATCGACGCCATTCTCGACAAAATTGCCCGGGGCGACGATGGTGAGCGGATCAGGAAACATGTCTTACGCCTTGAGCAGGAAATTCGCACGCGGGTAGCCAAGGGGGATCGTGGTTTGTTGTCAGCGCTGTGGGATCAGGCCGCACCGGTGCTCGGCAAAGACGACAAGCTGATTGCGGACAGCCTGTCCCGCGCCCGCGCCAACCTGAAAATCGATGGTGACGTGGTCGATTGCGATGCGTCGATGCCTTACCACTTGCTCAGCCACGCCTGGGCAATCACCCAGACGCAGCGTGCCAGAAAATTTGGCAAGGATATCAACCGGCTGGTGCTCAAGCTCTCCGATATCATCAAGGCCGACTTCGTCAACTCGGATGCCGGCAAAAGCGCTGAAAACCTGAGAGCATCGTTCGGCACCGGTCCGATGGACAGCTTCAATTTTGAAGCCATGTCGCGCATTCTCATAAAATCGACGCCCAAGAAAAATCTGTCGGAGAGCCGGCGCCAGCGTGTGCAAAACCTGCTTTCCGTGCTGCAAAACCAGAAGTTTTTCCCGACCACAACAGCCCAGGCTGAAGCGCCCTATTCCTTCGCTTTTGATACCTGCAGCGACGCACTCAAAGCCTATCGCGAGCGATTGCCCAAAGCAATCGAACTGGCCAAGGCCATCGCCATGGCCGAGTTGGAGATCAAGGGCGAATACAGCGAGGCCAAGCACGATGCGCTGTTCGAGTCGTTCGGCGAAAACGGGCTGGATGCCGGGGAACTGGCGCTCCTGCCCGATTACCTGGTGCGCCTCAATTACGGAAAGCTGACCGGCGCAGAGCAGAGCCAGTTGAACGAGATTCTGGCGGTCGATTTGCCGATCAAGATACTGGTTCAGACCGATGACGTCATCGAGGAATCGCCGCTCGGCCATGGACACTTGGCCTTTGCCCTGCGCAGCAGACAATTGGCCAGCATGACCATCGGCATCAACGCGGTGTTCGTGCTGCAATCGCCCGCTTCAAGCCTGTACCAGTTGCGCACCCAGATCCAGAGCGGGCTCGACTATTCAGGCCCGGCACTGTTCAGCGTTTTCTCGGGTGCAGCCAGTACCACCGGCGGACTGTCGCCCTATCTGATCGGGGCAGCCGCGCTCGAATCACGGGTGTTTCCGGCATTTACCTTCGACCCGTCAGCCGGTCGGGACTGGGCTTCGCGCTTCTCCCTGGCGAAAAATCCGCAGGCCGAACTTGACTGGCCCCGGTGCGGATTCGCCTATGAAGATGCAAGCAATCAGGCCGTTTCGGAACAGATCCCGTTCACCCTGATTGATTTCGTCGCCTGCGACTCGCGCTACAGCAAACACTTTGCCTGTGTACCGAGAACGCACTGGAACGCTATCCTGACGCCGGTTGGAGAAACCGTGGCGCAGGAAGGCCGAGGACAGCTCGATAGTGTGCCCTGTCTGATGATGGTCGACCCTGACAACAGACTGCAAAAAGTCATCGTCGACGAAAAGCTGATCCGCGAGGCACGCCGTTGCCGCTCGATGTGGAACAGTCTGCAAGAACTCGGTGGGATTCATAATTCGCACGCGGAAAAATTGCTGGCGAGCGAAAAGAAAGCCTGGGAAGACGCAGCTCAGCACATTGCACCACCCGCCACGGTGGCGCCTACGGCAGCAGCAGCGACGCCAGCCACTGCCACGCCCGCAGAGCAGGAAGCCGAAAGGTCTCCCGACGAAGCCTACATAGAAACAGCGCGCTGCTCGACCTGCAACGAATGCACCCAGATCAACAACAAGATGTTTGCCTACGATGGCAACAAGCAAGCGTATATCGCCGATGTCAGCGCCGGCACCTACGCGCAACTGGTCGAAGCCGCCGAGAATTGCCAGGTATCGATCATCCACCCGGGCAAACCGCGCAACCCAAACGAAGCGGGGCTAGAGGAGCTGCTCAAGCGCGCCGAGGTTTTTCTGTGATTTTTCGGCGCGGCCGACTAATAAAATAATAGGGTAGAGCAGAGAGCAGGCTTTCGCCTACCCTCACTCATCAAACCGGAATAGAAACCATGGTCTGTCCTCATATTCCCAAATTTCGGGGGAAGCTCACCCCTATGTCCACTCGCACAACGAGGCAAAAGGAGAAGACCATGAATGAGGAATTTGTGAAACTGAATGCAAGGCTCGCCAAGCTTGAAAAGGATTATGCCGACTTGCTTGAGGGCGGCGACGAGACAAAGCGGCGATACTCCTCCTTATTGACCATGGTGCGGGAACTGACAACCAACACCGTTCAGGCTTCAGCCAAGGCAGCAGAATCTGCCGAAAAGTCACTCGTTGCCGGACATCTCGCGGCACAAGCCGCCAAAGACGCGATTATTATGGGAGCGATTCAAGTCGCGGATATGGCTTTGGAGGCGGCAAAAGCATCGGCCGATGCAGCAGCAGAAGCGGCTGTTGCCGCGGCAGAGGCAGGGCAATTGCATCAAATTCCCTTTAACCCGAGGAGACTGGCGCGATAAGCATCGGAAGAAGCGGCGAGAATGCGACGAGTATAGATACCCCCTTTTTTCTTGGAGGTGTCGAGGCGGAAAAGATTGAGGACGAGGCG
>NZ_JAPUVO010000062.1 GCF_029255185.1 Propionivibrio sp. | reverse complement strand
CAAATTCGGCTCGGAGAAGTCGGCGCTTGGCCTGCCAGTGCAAGCGCAGTACTGGAGCGGCAGTACCTGGGTGATCAACGATGGCGACAGTTGCACAACCGTGCCGGCCAATGCCTTCGCCCTGTCTGGCGGCATCGCCGCTAACACCAGCGCCGCGGCGCTCACCTTAGTCGCCGGCAATGGCACCGTGACGCTCGCCGCGCCCAGCCCGCAGGCCGTCGGCTACGTCGATGTGGCGGCCAACCTGGGCAGCAGCGGGGCCGATCAGTCGTGCCTGACCAGCCACGGCGGCACCGCCGCCAATCGCCCCTGGCTGCGCGCGCAGAACGGTGCGTGCGCAGCGACCTACGATCGCGACCCGTCGGCGCGCGCGACCTTCGGCATGCGCTCACCGGAGTCGAGAAAAATTATTCATGTGCGGGAAATATTCTGAGAGCATGATCAAAACCACGCAATCCGACGGTTTTACCCTGGTCGAACTGGTGACGGTTCTCGCCATTCTCGGCGTCCTCGCCGTGGTGGTCATCCCGCGCACCAGCGGTCTGAGTGATTACAGGGCGCTCGAGTTCCATGACAATGCGCTAGCCGCGCTACGGCACGGGCAAAAGTCGGCGACCAGCCACCGGCGGCTGGTCTGCGTCGCTTTCACGACAACCAGCGTCACGCTGACGATCGCCCGGGTCAATCCAGCGGCAGTTTGCAGTGACCCGCTGTTGCTGCCCGGCAGCGACAGCAACAGTGTTCTGAGCAACGATGTGGCCAACGCGCTCTTTGATGCGCTGCCGGCAGACTTCAACTTTCAGCCCGACGGCAGCGCCGCCGACCGCAGCCTGGCCGTTGCCGGACGCGCCATTACCGTCGTCGGGAGCACCGGCAATGTATATTAGGACGACCAGATTCCAGGCCGGCTTCACTCTGCTCGAACTGATCATCGCCATGGTGATCATCAGCGTCGGCGTCACCGGCGTATTGGCGGCACTGGACACCTCGGTCAAGGCGAGCGCCGACCCGCTGGTCAGCAAGCAGATGCTGGCGGTCGCCGAGGAGCTGCTCGAAGAGACGCTGCTCAGGCCCTACGCCGTTGTCGGCGTGGCGCCAGTTAACGCCCCGGCGAGCTGTGGCGGCTTCTCGCCGCCGGCACGCACGACCTTTGACGATGTTTCGGATTATCACAACTATGAAACGACGGGAATCTGCGACATCGACGGTGCCGCCGTTGCCGGCCTTGCCGCCTATGGCGTCAAGGTGACGGTGGTGGCAAACGGGGCAATCGCGACTGATCTCACCGGCCTGCCGGCGGGAGCGGTGAAAAAGATCACCGTGCTCGTTACCCACGGCAGCCAAAGCCTGAGCCTGATCGGCTGGCGTTCGGACTACGCCTCATGAAGACGCGCGGCTTCACGCTGGTTGAACTGGTGCTGGTGATTGGCATCACCGGGATTCTTGCCGCCGCGCTGACGGTCTTTCTCAAACCGGCAATCGACAGTTATTTCGACAGCCGTCGCCGTGCCGACCTCTCCGACATGGCAGACACCGCGCTACGCCGCATGCGCCAGGACATCGGTCAGGCCGTGCCCAACTCGGTGCGTTCGGTCTCCGCTTCCTGCTTCCAGTTGGTGCCGACGCTGATCGGTGGGCGCTACCGCATGGACTCGGACACTGTCAATGATACGCCGACACCCCTGCCCTGTACGCCGTCGGGCACCTGCAGCGCGCCGCTCGACGTAACGCAGGCGACTACCGTCTTCGACGTGCTCACGCCGCTGACGACGCTGCCAGCCGTAAACGACTGGGTGGTCATCGATAACCAGAATGCCGACGACGTCTACACCGGGACCAACCGCGGCCAAATCAGCGCACTAGGCACGCCGCGCGCGACCGACGGCCTGCACCGCCTGACCGTAAACAGCACCGCCTTCCCCAGTGGCTACGACGGCGGCAGTTTCGTTGTTGTTCCCAATGCTGCGCAAACGGTGTTTTACAGTTGTGTCGGCAATGTGCTCTACCGCACGGTCGCCACCTTCGCCGCCAACCAGGCCGCGACCTGCGCGCTCACCAGCGGTGCTGTGGTCGCCACCGACGTCGCGGCGTGCAGTTTTGTCTATGACTCAACCCACGGTGCCACCGAGCAAAGCGGCTTTGTCTGGATGCGCCTCGAACTGAGCCGCTCCGGCGAGAGCATCGCTCTGGCCCATGGCGTGCATGTGGATAATCTGCCGTGAATAATCACCGCCAGCACCAGAGGGGCTTTGCTGCCATCACCGCAATCGTCGTGCTGGTTATCTTGGCCACCCTCTCGGCGGCCATCGTCGCCATTAGTTCGACGCAGCATATCGGGGTGGCGCAGGATGTGCTGTCCGCCCGCGCCTGGCAGACAGCCCGGGCGGGCAACGAGTGGGGCTTGTATCAGGCGTTGAAAGGGCGCGACTGGGCCGGCGCGGCAACTACCTGCGATACGGCCTCGCGCACGGCAACGCTCAATCTCTCCACAGATACCGGTCTGTACGTCACGGTCTATTGCGATTCCTGGCTGTACAACGAGGGCGAATCGACGCCGGGAGTGGTACAGACAAAGCGCGTCTACCGCATCAGCTCAGTAGCCTGCCCGACGGCCACCGGTTGCCCGGCCAGCGACGCCAGCGTCGCTGCGATAGGCTATGTCGAACGCACGCGCACTGCCATGGCGGTTAACTGAGAGGCTTGGGTCCGAGCAGAGTTTCACCAGCGGCCACATTCGGTTATACTCGAATATGTATTTTTTGAGTATAACCGAATGCACATCCAGTCGCTTTCAATGACAGCTCAAACCGCTTTTTCGCAAGTGGTGGAGGTGACCTTGTCTGCGGAACACATGCGCTCGGTTGCCGACCTCCCCGGCGCCTTTGTTCCGAAATCAGTCAAAGGCCACAAATACTGGTATTACCAATACACCGAACCAGCCGGTGTTCGTCGGCAGATTTTTGTCGGCCCTGACAGTGACGCGGTGCAATCTTTGATGACCAAGGCGACGGAGCATGCCGCTGGCGCGTCATTGGGACCATTGGTACGATCCGCTGCGGTGTTGGGTTGTGCCGAAATTTTTCCGCGCCATTTTCGAGTGCTTCGCCGCCTTGCCGAATACGGATTTTTCAAAGCCGGTGGCGTTCTCGTCGGCACCCATGCCTTTGTGGCTTACGGGAATATGCTCGGGGTCCGCTGGGACGCCGCCGGTGCCGCGCGAACGCAGGATATTGACTTTGCTCACGCCGGAAAACGCATCTCATTGCTACTGGCTGCCAATTCTCAGGTCCAGACACACGAGGCGATTGAGTCGCTGGCGATGGGATTCCTGCCGATCGCTGGACTATCAGGAAAGACGGGGGGCGCGTATCTGATCCCCAGCGAGAAGGACTTCCGGCTTGATTTCCTGAGCACCGTGGGACGCTCGGGCAATGAGCCTTATGAGCACCCCGATCTGCACATCACGCTCCAACCACTACGATTCATGGAGTACTCTCTGGAAAACGTGCAACAGACTGCACTGCTTTCTGGTGCTAGCGCGACCATGGTCAATGTGCCGCATCCCGCACGTTACGCTTTGCACAAGCTTATCGTCTACGGCGAACGTGAAGGGGCGTTTCGGTCCAAGTCCAACAAGGATCTCGTGCAGGCCGGCTTATTGCTGGCGGCCCTGCAGGAGAGTCGCCCGTGGGAAGTGGACGAAGCCTGGGTAGACCTGCTTGCGCGCGGGGATGGATGGGTAAGGCGAGCGCAATATGGATTGGCCGCACTCTGCCAGCAGTTCCCCGAAGAGAAGTTTGGTGACTGGCTCAAAATTGGCAAGAAAAAAGCGAGCACCACAACGGGAAGTTGACCGGCCAAGGCGCCATTTTCTGGCGCTCTTGAAAGCAGTATGAGCGCCTTCAGTCCTCGACGCCCGGGATGGCGAAGTAGTTTTTCGCGTTGCGATAGCTAATGTCCTGCACCATGCCTCCGCAGGTCGCAAAATCGGCGGGGATTTCGCCGTTTTCCATCCAGCCGCCGATGAGCGCGCAGAGGATGCGGCGGAAGTACTCGTGGCGCGGGAAGGACAGGAAGCTGCGCGAGTCGGTGAGCATGCCGACGAAGCGCGAAAGCAGCCCGAGGTTGGCCAGACTGACCATCTGCCGGCGCATGCCTTCAATGTGGTCATTGAACCACCAGGCCGAGCCCATCTGCATCTTGCCGGGAACCGAGCCGTCCTGGAAACAGCCCATGAGCGTGCCGAGCACCTCAAGGTCGTTCGGGTTGAGCGAGTAGAGGATGGTCTTGGGCAGCATCCCGTCACGCTGCAGGGCGTCCATGAAAGCGCCGAGATTGCGCGCGATGGTGGCGTCGCTTGCCGCGTCGTAGCCGGTGTCCGGCCCCAGTTGCTTGAACATCGGCGTATTAAGGTTGCGGATGGCGGCCAGATGTAACTGCATCGCCCAGCCGCGTTTGGCGTTCATGCGTCCGACTTCAAGTAGCAGCGCGGTCTTGAAGGCTTCACTCTCCTCGGGAGCCGGCAGCGACCCGGTCAGCAGTTTGGCGAAAATGTTTTCCAGTATCTGCGCTGTAGCAAAGGTGGCGACCGGGGTGATCAGGGCGTGATCAGAGGCGCGGCAGCCCAGAGCGTGGAAGGCGGCATGCCGCTTGTCGAGTGCAGCCACCAGATCCTGATACGAGCCGATGGAAAGATCGGCGGCGGCGCCAAGCTTATCAAGATACGCTTTCCAGGCCACCGGATCGTCGATCGCCAGCGCTTTGTCGGGCCGGTAGCTGGGCGTCATCACCGGCTCGCCGGACTGGCGGGCGGCGGCGTAGGCGATATGATGTTCGAGCGTATCGGCCGGGTCGTCGGTGGTGCCGACGGCGCGCACTTTCATGCGCGTGAGCAGCGCCCGGGCACCAAACTCTGGCGTTACAATCTGCGCGTTGCAGGCGTCCCAGATCAGTGGCGCAGTTTTCTCGGAGAGCACTTCCTTGATCCCGAAATAGCGTTGCAGTTCGAGGTAGGTCCAGTGGTAGAGCGGATTGCCAACGATATAGGGAACCGTCTTGGCCCACGCCAGGAAGGTGCGATAGTCGGGTTCGTGGCCGGTAATATCGGCCTCGGCCACCCCGTTGGCGCGCATGACGCGCCACTTGTAGTGGTCGCCACCCAGCCAGGCCTGGGCGATGTTCTTGAAGCGCGAATCATTGGCGATGTCGGCCGGAGGCAAATGGCAGTGGTAATCGATGATCGGCATCGGCGCCGCATAGTCGTGAAACAGACGCTGCGAACTCGCGTTGGGGAGAAGGAAATCGGCATTCATGAACGGTTTCATCGGGGCACTCCATCCTGAATCGAGTGTGTCAGCGCGCCAGCCAGCCGCCATCGACGGCGATGGTATACCCATTGACATAATCCGACGCTGGCGAAGCCAAAAAGACCACGGCGCCGCCCAGATCCTCGGGAGCGCCCCAGCGTCCCGCCGGAATTCGCCCGACGATCTCGGCGTTGCGTTTTTCATCGGCGCGTAACTGGGTGGTGTTGTCGGTGGCCATGTAGCCGGGAGCGACGGCATTGACGCAGATGCCGTGCTTGGCCCACTCGTTGGCCATGAGCATGGTGATGCCCTTGATGCCGCTCTTCGAGGCGGTATAGGACGGAACGCGGACGCCCCCCTGGAAGGAAAGCATCGACGCGACATTGACGATCTTGCCGCCCGTCCCCTGGGCGATGAAGCGGCGGGCGACGGCCTGGCAGAGGAAGAAGGCCGACTTGAGATTGACGTTCATGACGTCGTCCCATTCCTTCTCGGTGAAGTCGACCGAATCATTGCGCGCGATGATGCCGGCATTATTGACCAGGATGTCGATGCGGCCAAAGGCATCAAACGCCGTCGTGACGATGCGCTCGATGGGTTTAATGCTGGAAAGATCGGCCTGCACGTGAACGTATTTGCGTCCCGCCGCCTGCACCGCCGCTTCGGTTTCCGGGGCGCTGGCGACGTAGGTCACGCCAACGATGTCGGCGCCGGCCTGGGCCAGAGCCACGGCCATGCCACGGCCCAGGCCGCGTTCTGACCCGGTGACAATGGCCACCTTTCCATCCAGCTTGAACGCGTCAAGAATCCCACTCATTTTTGTTTCCTTTATTTGAGGTCGTTGGGGCCGAGGCTGTCCATGTCGTCGAAAGTCTGGTTCTCGCCGGCCATGCCCCAGATGAACGAGTACGGACCTGAACCCACGCCGGAGTGAATCGACCACGACGGCGAGATCACGGCCTGTTCATTGGCCATCACGATATGCCGGGTTTCATCGGGCTGCCCGTGCAGATGGAAAATGCGCGTCTGATCCGACATACCAAAATAGAGGTAGACCTCCATGCGGCGTTCATGGGTGTGCGGAGGATAGGTATTCCACACACTGCCCGGTTCGAGAACGGTGACGCCCATGACCAGTTGGCAACTCTTGCAGACAGCCGGATGGACGTATTGATAGATGGTCCGCACATTGCAGGTTTCGGCGGCGCCGAGCTTCCTGGGGTTGGCATCGGCGCGCGTGATACGCACCGTCGGATAGCTGGCGTGGGCCGGGCTGCTCATCAGATAGAGCTTGGCTGGATGGGCCGGATCATCGCTGGCAAGGGTGACCGTCTTGGTGCCCATGCCGACGTACAGACCGTCGCCATTGGCCAGGGAATGGCTCTGGCCATCGACCAGCACGCTGCCTTTGCCGCCAAGATTAATGACGCCCAGTTCGCGGCGATCGAGGAAGTTCGGCGTGCCGAATGCCTTGCCGCCTTCCAGCGCAAGGGCTTGCGTGGTCGGCACGGCGCCGCCGAAGACAACCCGGTCCACATGGGTGTAGACCAGTTTTAGCTCACCCGTCACGAAGACCTGTTCGACAAGAAAATGGCGGCGGAGCGCCTGTGTGTCGTAACCCTTCACATCCTCCGGATGGTGCGCGTAACGTGTTTCCAGTTTCATGAGACCTCCGAATCAATTCTTGAGAAAGTCTGCACGCTGAGGCGTAAAGACGTCGAGCAGGCGGCCCTCGGCGACGCAAAGCGTGCCGTGCAGGGCAGAGGAAGGAATAAACAGCGAATCGCCAGTGCGTAGCGTCACGGCTTCACCCTCGATGGTAAAAATGAACTCCCCCGCAAGGCAGTAGCTGACCTGTTCGTGGACATGCCGGTGTTCGGCCCCGATGCCGCCCGCCGAAAAAAACACCTCGACCATCATCAGATCCCCACCGCGCGCGCGGATTTTTCGGCTGACCATGCCCGCTTCAATGGTCTCCAGGTCAAGGCCGGCGTCAGGAAAGAACAGGTCGCTCATCGCAGCTCCAGGCTAGGTTTCAATTTCATGGCCGTCCGTACCGCAGTCCATACCTAGCGAAGCGCAGAACGATAGGGCGGAGCAGAAAACCCCGCGCTGGAAAACAGGCCTTTCCAGAGGGTTCACGAGAACTCTACACCAAGCAAAAACCCATTTCAAGCTTTTTGGAACATAGTTCCATTTTTACATCTATTACATGCACACTGGGTGCCCGAGAACGGCGGAAATCGCTGCGGCGGCACCCTTGACCTTGTCGATCCAGCCACTTTCATCGTCGGGTTCATAGCGAAAGCTTGGCCAGGAAACGGAAAGCGCGGCCACCACTGCGCCGGTGTAGTCGAAGATAGGGGCGCCGATGCAGTGCAGGTTGTCTTCACGTTCCTCATTATCGCGGGCGAATCCCTGTTCCCGAACCTGCGCCAGTTCGGCATCAAGAGCCGCACGGGTGGTCAAGGTGTTCTTGGTGATAGCCAACAGGCGGATGCCTTTGAGCGACGCTTCTCGCTCGTCGTCCTTGGCGAAGGCGAGCAGAATTTTTCCGATGGCGGTGCAATACAACGGCATACGCCGACCGACCCGGGAATACATGCGAATGGTATAGCGCGATTCGATCTTCAGGATATAGACCGCCGCATCCCCATCGAGCACGCCCATGTGCACGGTTTCGCCGAGTTCCTCCGACAAGGCTTCGGCAATCGGACGCGCAGCCGAAAGCAGATCCAGGTGGTCGAGCGCCCTGGCCCCCAGATTGAACATCTTCAGTGTCATCGCCCAGCGCTCGCCGTCGACCCGGCGCGCATAGCCCAGCTCCTGAAGAGTCAGCAGAAAACGGTAGACCGTTGGCTTGGCCAGCTTGATCTCGCGGGAGATTTCCTCCAGCCCGATGGCGCGCTGCTGCGAGAGCCGCTCAAGGACGGCAAGAACCCGAACCGCCGCACTGATCAGAGGAACCGCAGCAGGTTTTGGCGAACTCTTTTTTGCCATTTTGGACTCCTGTTCCACTTTTTACAGTCGCCCATGTTACGTCAATGATCTGCCCCCGTACACTTCCCTTGCAAACCATGAAAATCAAGATGCCCTGATGCGGTGCTGCATATCGGGGTGTTTGCCTACAACTGCTTGCGTCTGATCGGCCAACTGGGGATGGCCGGTGAATTGTCGCCGGTAAAATATCCGGCCAAGCGACGCCGCCTGAAGACGGTGTTGCAGGAAGTGATGTGCCGGGCAGCACAGTTCGGCTTTAATGAAGAATCGTGAGTACGGTCAGTGCGGCGATTGCACAGACCGGAGTGCCCGATCCGGCGACAATGGCTGCCGGATTGTTGCAACGCTGGGTGGTGGATGGGCTTCTGTCGAAAAACTGCGAGGGATACCGATGGTCGTTAAACAGGAAGCAAAGAACAGCGTGTGCGCTGGTTGCGGAACACGCTTCGTCTGCGGTGCCGTTGCTGGCATGCGGGTCTGCTGGTGCATGGAAAAGCCGACGGGATTTTTTGTCGGGGAAGCCGGCGCCAGTTGTTACTGCCCAATGTGCTTGGACAAGCGTATCAGTGAGCAGCCTTCTCTGGGAGCATGAGAATGGCGTCGCGGTTGCTCCACGAGAAACATTTTTCGGCGGCTTCGCGCCACGGCAGCCACAGGTAGTTCAAATGCTCGTCAGGCGCGATCGTAACCGGCAGCGCTTGCGCAATTTCCAGTGAAAAAACGTGCTCGGTATTGCTGGTGATTCCGGGCGCGTAGCGATAACGCCACTCGGCAAAAATCTCAAAGGTGTTGCTCAGTTGCCAGTCTCTGAAGGTGCGTTCACTGGCGTTAATCCCGGTTTCCTCGGCAACTTCGCGCACTGCGGTGGCAATCAGGGTTTCGCCATTTTCCTGGCTACCGGTCACCGATTGCCAGTAACCGGGATGCAAGGCGCGTTCGAGCAGCAGAACCTGAAGATCAGGGGTGTGGATGATCACCAGCACCGAAATCGGGGTTTTGTACTGCGTCATGCCAGCGTTGGCGATGCGCCCGGTCCGGCAGCAAGGCATGACATAACGATCAGTCCTGGCTGACTTCGACCTGCGTCTGAACTTTCTGGCGCAGGCGGATGTGTAGTTCGCGCAGCTGCTTTTCATCCACTTCGCTGGGGGCATCAGTGAGGAGACACTGGGCGCGTTGCGTTTTCGGGAAGGCGATGACGTCACGGATCGACTCGGCACCGGTCATCATGGTGACAATCCGGTCCAGGCCGAAGGCCACGCCACCGTGGGGTGGGGCGCCGTAGTTGAGTGCGTCGAGCAGGAAGCCGAATTTGAGTTTGGCTTCTTCTGCGCTGATGCCAAGCGCGGCGAAAACCTGTTTTTGCACGTCGGAACGGTGGATACGTACCGAGCCGCCACCGAGTTCCCAGCCATTCATCGCGAGGTCATACGCTTTGGCCAGACACTTGCCCGGATCAGTGGTGAGCAGGCCGAGGTGCTCGTCCTTCGGGCTGGTGAAGGGGTGGTGGCAGGCGACCCAGCGTTTGGCTTCGTCGTCGTAGTCGAACATCGGGAAATCAACAACCCACAGCGGTTCCCAGGCCTTGCCGTTAACGAAGCCCCGTTCATGACCGATCTTGACGCGCAGCGCGCCGAGGGCGTCGTTAACAATCTTGGCCTTGTCGGCACAGAAGAAAATCAGGTCGCCGGATTGGGCGCCGCTACGTTCGACAATAGCTTTCAGCGCGGCGTCATGCAGATTTTTGACGATCGGTGACTGTAGGCCGGTTTCGTTGAGTTGGGTGACGTCATTGACCTTGATGTAGGCCAGGCCCTTGGCGCCGTAGATGCTGACAAAGCTGGTGTAGGCATCGATCTCACCACGGGTCAGGGTGGCGCCTCCGGGAATGCGCAGGCCAGCAACGCGCCCAGCTTCGCTGTTGGCTACACTGGAAAAAACCTTGAAGGAAACGTCCGTGACGGCGTCGGTGAGTTCGGTCAGCTCAAGTGTGACGCGCAGATCCGGTTTGTCTGAGCCATAGCGGTACATGGCGTCAGCATAGGAGAGACGCGGGAAAGGATTGGGCAGGTCGGTGTCAATCGCTTCCTTGAACACGGTGCGGATGAGTTCTTCCATGAGCTGCGTGATCTGGGCTTCGTCGAGAAATGATGTTTCAATATCGACCTGGGTAAATTCGGGTTGACGATCCGCGCGCAGGTCTTCGTCACGGAAGCACTTGGTGATCTGGTAGTAACGGTCAAAACCAGCAACCATCAGAAGTTGCTTGAAGAGCTGTGGCGACTGCGGCAGGGCAAAGAAATGGCCTGGGTTGACGCGCGACGGAACTAGGTAATCGCGGGCTCCTTCCGGTGTGCTCTTGGTCAGCATCGGTGTTTCGATGTCGATGAAGCCGGCGTCGTCGAGAAAGCGGCGGAAGGAACGCGCTGTCTTGTAACGCAGCTGCATATTCTTTTGCATTTGCGGACGACGCAGGTCAATCACGCGGTGTAGCAGACGAACGTTCTCGGAGAGATTGTCATCGTCGAGTTGGAATGGCGGCGTGACCGAGGGGTTCAGCACGTCGATTGCGTGACAAAGGATCTCAATCTCGCCGCTCGGCATGTTGGCATTGATCGTGCCTGCCGGGCGGGCGCGTACCTTGCCGGTGATTTTCAGGCAGAACTCGTTGCGCACTGATTCAGCGATGGCAAACATCTCCGGCCGATCCGGGTCACAGACCACTTGGGCCAGACCTTCGCGGTCACGCAGGTCAATGAAAATGACACCGCCATGGTCGCGTCGACGGTGCGCCCAGCCGCAGAGCGTGACCTCCTGGCCAATGGTTTGTGAATTGACTTGTCCGCAGTAATGGGTTCGCATGCTGGTTCCGGGGTTACGAGTGGCGATTGTTGGGAGGGTTGAAGCGGTGGTTTGTGCGAGCCGGCGGAGTGACAACACCCATCGAGATAATATATTTGAGCGCTTCGTCGACAGCCATATCGAGTTCGATGACTTCACTCCTTTGCAGCATCAGGAAAAAACCGGAGGTCGGGTTCGGAGTGGTCGGGACATAGATGCTGACGTAGTCATCCTTGAGATGATTAACGACATCTCCTCCCGGCGTGCCGGTGAGGAAGGCGATGGTCCATGAACCTTGACGAGGGTACTGGATCAGGAGCGCTTTTCGGAAGGCATTGCCGGAAGAGGAAAAAAGCGTGTCGGAAACCTGTTTGACGCTGTTGTAGATTGAATTGACGACGGGAATGCGCGCCAGAAGTTTTTCCCACCAGCTCACGAGTCGCTGGCCGATGAAATTGGCGGCAAGCAGGCCGGTGGTCAGGATGATCACCAGCGTTAGCACCACACCCGCGCCTGGAATGTCAAAGCCCAGGATGTTGTGGGGGTGCACCGAGTCGGGTAACAAGCGCAAGGACTGGTCGGCAATGCCGGCAATCAACGACAGTACCCAGGCAGTAATCGCCAAAGGTACCCAGATCAAAAGCCCGGTAATGAAATAACGTTTGATCAACTGCCCACGCACGCTTCTGCTCCAGCGCAGTTTTGACAGGGCGGAGCGCTATCCGTTGTCGGCGGTTTTTCGACAGCAGGGGGAGTGGATCCCCCCTTGAAGTCGGTGGCGTACCACCCCTTGCCTTTTAACTGGAAGCCGGCGGCGGTAAGCTGTTTGGCGTACGATGCCGCGCCGCACTCTGGGCATGTGCTGAGCACGGGGTCACTGAGCTTTTGCAGATGATCTTTTTCAAAACCGCATGAATTGCAGCGATAGGCGTAGATCGGCATGGCTAACCTTGAATGAGCAACAAAGACGGGAATTATACTCGAACGGTGACGAGTTTTACTTGCGCCGCTGGACGCCGGATGAGGGCAAAAGCCCTGTTTTCAAGCGATTACATCAGGCGAAGATAGGTCTGGGTCAGTTCTTTTCCCCAGAAGAGTGCTATCAAACCGGCGGTCGCCAGATAGGGGCCGAAGGGGATGGGTACATTGCGCCCACGTTTGGCCAGCAGGATCAGAGCGATGCCGACAAGCGCACCGACCAGTGATGAGAGCAGAATGGTCAGGGGCAGGATTTGCCAGCCCAACCACGCGCCGAGTGCGGCGAGCAGCTTGAAATCGCCGTAGCCCATACCTTCCTTGCCGGTGGCTAGCTTGAAACTCCAATAGACTGACCACAGCGTGAGATAGCCAGCCATGGCGCCGACAACAGCCGATTGCAGGTCGGTGTAGGTGCCAAACAGGTTGAACAGCAGGCCGGCCCAGAGCAGCGGCAGGGTGATCGAGTCGGGCAGCAGCTGCGTATCAAAATCAATGAACGTCAGGGCAATCAGGCACCAGATCAGCAGAATGCCTCCCGTTGCCGCCCAGCCGAAGCCAAAGTGTGCGGCGCCAAGTGCGGTGAGCAGGCTGGTCAATACTTCGACCATAGGGTAGCGGGGTGAAATTGACGTGTGGCAAGCTGAACATTGTCCACGCAAGGCGAGCCAACTGATGAGCGGAATGTTTTCCAGTGCTGTGATCGGGTGGCCGCATTCAGGGCAGCGCGAGCGCGGCCTGACCAGGGAGAGTGCTTCGGTACTCAGGGGCTCTGCGCCGAGCAATTCCGCGCACTGGCAGCGCCAGTCGTTGTCCATCATTTTTGGCAGGCGATGGATGACGACATTGAGAAAACTGCCAACCAGAAGGCCGAGAAAGCCGCAGAAAATGCTGAATACGGTCGAGTCCGATAGCAAGATTTTCCAGCCTTGCGTCATCAGACCACAGAGCCGAGCTTGAATATCGGCAGATACATGGCAATGACCATGCCGCCAATCAAGGTTCCCAGGACAACCATGATGATCGGTTCCATCAGGCTGGATAAGGCCTCGACCGCGTCATCAACTTCGGCTTCGAAGAAGTCGGCGACCTTGCCGAGCATGGAATCCAGTGCTCCGGACTCTTCGCCGATGGCAACCATCTGATTGACCATATTCGGAAAGAGTTCGCTGTTCTGCATTGCAGAGGTCAGGCTGGTGCCGGTACTGACCTCGCTCTGGATGTCTCGTGTTCCCTTTTTGTAGACGTAATTGCCGGCAGCCCCCCCGACTGAATCGAGTGATTCCACCAACGGAACGCCAGCAGCGAACATGGTGGACAGGGTGCGTGTCCAGCGAGCGATAACCGATTTTCGAATGAGACTGCCAAAAACAGGTATACGCAGAAGGAAACGATCCATGGCAATCTGCATTGCTTCCGAGCGTTGCCATGCGTAAAAGAAGGCATAAATCCCACCTCCGGCGGCACCGAAAATGATGAACCAGTAGGCCACGAAAAAATCAGAAATTGCCATGACAATGAGCGTTGGGGCAGGCAAATCGGCCCCAAAACTCGTAAATACCTGCTTGAAAGCCGGAATAACAAAAATCATGATTATCGCGGTAATGACAAAGGCCACCACGATAATGGCAATCGGGTAAAACAATGCTGACTTGATTTTTGACTTGATGGCGATCATTTTTTCCTTGTACGTCGCCAGTCGATCAAGCAAGGTCTCCAGAATCCCCGCCTGCTCGCCTGCGGCGATCAGGTTGCAATAGAGTTGGTCAAAGTGGAGCGGGAATTTTCGGAAAGCCTGGGATAGCGAACTGCCCGTTTCGACATCGGACTTGATGTCGAGCAGAAGCTTGCCCACCGCCGGGTTGTCGTGGCCGCGACCAACGATGTCGAAAGTCTGTAGCAGGGGGACACCGGCTTTCATCATGGTGGCCAGTTGTCGGGTAAGCAGCGCAACATCCTTGTCTGTAACTTTTCCGCCACTTCTGAAGCCCTGTTTTGCAACCTTGGAAACGAGAATCCCCTGGCGCCGCAGCGTGGCATTGACAACGGCTTCACTTGTGGCGCGCTGTTCACCGCGAACGATTTTCCCGGCCTTGTTTTTGCCAGTCCAGAGAAAAGTAAACTCTTTGACTTCCTGAGCACGCTTTGTCGGTTTCGCTGCGGTTGCCATGTTGCCCCCTTTGTTGTTCTTTAAGTGTTGGTACTTCCCAAGACTTCATCAAGTGAGGTGAGTCCCTGCATGACCTTGAGCAGGCCGGACCGGCGCAAATCGTTGACGCCTTCCTTTCGCGCCTGATCGGAAATATCCAGAGCTGTCCCGTTGGACATGATCAAACGCTGTATGGTTTCAGTCACTGGCATGACCTGATAGAGGCCAACCCGTCCTTTATAGCCCGTTCCTTTGCAACGTTCACATTCCCCCGGCCCGAAAAGAACCCAACTGCCGTCAAGATCTGATTCGGTGAAGCCTGCATTAAGTAGTGCTTCGACGGGCGTGTCCAAAGGCTTTTTGCAGGTGCACAGGCGACGGACAAGGCGCTGAGCAGTGATCAGCAGGATGCTCGAAGCAATATTGAAGGTCGGAATGCCCATGTTCATCAGACGGGTCAGCGTCGATGGAGCGTCGTTGGTGTGCAGGGTCGACAGCACCATGTGCCCGGTCTGCGCAGCCTTGATGGAGATTTCTGCAGTTTCGAGGTCGCGGATTTCGCCAACCATGATGATGTCCGGGTCCTGGCGCAGAAAGGCTTTGAGTGCGACCGGGAAGGTCAGGCCTTGCCTGTCGTCGATATTGACCTGATTGATGCCCGGCAGAGGAATTTCCACCGGGTCTTCTCCTGTGGAAATGTTGATGCCGGGTTTGTTTAGAATGTTGAGGCAGGTGTACAGCGAAACTGTTTTCCCCGACCCGGTCGGGCCAGTAACCAGAACCATGCCGTAGGGGCGCCCGATGGCTTCAAGAAGAAGCGCTTTTTGTGCAGGTTCGTAGCCGAGGGCTTCGATGCCCAGCGTTGCGCTGCTGGGATCAAGAATCCGCAGAACGATTTTCTCGCCGAACATTGTCGGCAAGGTGCTGACCCGCAAGTCAATTGACCGGCTCTTGGACAGGACGAGTCGCATGCGACCGTCCTGGGGGACGCGTTTCTCGGCGATGTTGAGGCGTGAAATGACCTTGATGCGTGAGGCGATTTTTTCCTTGATCACTAAAGGTGGCGAGGCGATTTCGCGCAAAATTCCATCGGTCCGGAAACGGATGCGGTAGCTCTTTTCATAGGGTTCGAAGTGAATGTCTGAGGCACCATCATTTATCGCATCAAGCAGCATTTTCTGGATAAACCTGACCACTGGAGCATCGTCAACTTCGAGAGCTGAAGCCTCGTCAGTTTTTTCCTGGCTTTCGTCGTCGGTAAACTCAAGATTGATGTCCTCGCTGGCCAGGTTTTTAAGGGTGTCCTCGGCTGATTCTGAAAGAAGGGCTACCAGCGGTGCGAGTTGGCTCTCGTCAACGATGACCGGGTCAACCGCCATTCCGGTCTGGAAGCGAATCTCGTCAAGCGCGCGCAAATTGGTCGGGTCGGCGATGGCGATTGACAGGCGGTTGCCTCGCTTATGCAGCGGGACAACCCGGTGCAAGGCGATCAACTTGCGGTCGATCGCGGTTTTCTGGATATGGCCGTCATTGAAAGCGTTCATATCCAGCAGCGGGTAGCCAAAAGTGTCGGCGGCAAAGCGTGCAATTTCTGACGCGCTTGCTTTTTTGGTGTTGACCAACTGCTCGATGAACGAAGTCTTGGTTGCGGCAGCCTGGGTCAGCAAAGCCTCGGCATCGGCTTCCTTGATTCGGCCGGCTTGGACGAGTGCGCGAGCAAGGCCGCTAAGTAATGATTGTTGCGGATTGGCTGCCATAGTTAGCTAAAAGACGCTTGCTTTCGTCAAAGAATCACGACTGAAAAAACGATACGGAGTATGCCGGTTTGATGATGCATTGAGTCGGTGCATTTGTAAAGAAGCGATGACCAATGCCTTGGCTCTGGACATGCCGAGATAGCCCAGGGGGAATGCTCAGATACGTCCAAGCAGGACCTCGGAGACAAAGCGGCTGCCGACGTAGGCCAGTAACAGAAGCAGAAAACCGGTCAGGGTCCAGCGCAGTGCGATCCTGCCTCGCCAGCCATAGGCGTGGCGCCCGATCAGCAACGCTGCGAAGATTCCCCATGAGGCAGAAGCAAACAAGGTCTTGTGGTCAATCAGAATGACCTTGCCAAAAATCGCTTCTGAAAACACGAGTCCGCTTCCCAGCGCAACCGTCAGCAGGGAGAAGGCAATGACGATCATGCGGAAGAGCAGTGTTTCCATCGTCAGGATCGGAGGTAGGCTGGCAAGTTGCTTGTTGAGTTCCCTATGGTGCAGTTTGCGCTCGACAAAGCCCATGAACACCGCGTGCAGTGCAGACAGGGTGAATAGACTATAGGCCAACATGGCCGTAAGAAAATGCAGTTTGAAACCCCAGGCGTCGGCGTGGGCAATGACGTGCACTTGAGGAAAGAAGATGGGAAGTGCCACACAAAGCGCAGCAAGCGGCAAAACCATCGGTTGCAGGCCGTCCATCCGCGAGCGGAAACTTTCCAGCCAGTAAATGAGAACGGCCAGCCAGAGCATCAGTGATAATGCGAAGCTGAAAGAGAAGCGCATCCCGCCAGCGCCAAATAGCCCGTCATACAAACTGTTCCCCTGAAGTGCCAGGGCAAGGAAGATCGCCGCGCGCTCCCACGTTTGCATTGGCAATGGATCAAGCGGCCTGTCGACGACTCGCCAGCGGGTACGCCAGAAATGAAAGCCCAGCGCCGCATAAAGCAGGCACGAAGCGACGAGAGGCAGAAGGTGCAGTAGAATGTCCGGCATTTTCTGAGTCTACACCAAGCTGGAAGCCAAATGCTCGACAACCTGACCCAACGCCTTGCCCGTGTCATGAAGACTCTGCGCGGTGAGGCGCGCCTCACCGAAGACAATATCGCCGCTGCCCTGCGCGAGGTTCGTCTCGCCCTGCTCGAGGCGGACGTTGCTCTGCCCGCCGTCAAGGCGTTGATCGCTGCCGTCAGGGAAAAGGCGGTTGGCGAGGAGGTGATCGGTTCCCTGAGTCCGGGACAGGCGCTGATCGGCGTTGTTCACCGCGAACTCACGCAGCTTATGGGCGCGGCGCACCAGGGTCTCAATCTGGCCACTCAGCCGCCAGCGATCATTCTTATGGCTGGTTTGCAGGGGGCCGGCAAAACCACCACTGTCGGCAAACTGGCCAAACTGCTGCGCGAAACACAAAAAAAGAAAGTGCTGGTTGTTTCCTGCGACGTCTATCGTCCAGCAGCGATCGAACAACTGAAGACCGTTGCCGAGCAGGCAGGGGTTGATTTTTTCCCTTCGTTGCCGACTGACCAGCCGGTCGATATTGCCCGTAATGCCGTCGATTGGGCAAAACGACACTATCATGACGTGTTGCTTGTCGATACGGCCGGTCGTTTATCGATCGATGCAGCAATGATGGCGGAGATTGCTGAACTGCACGCGGCAATTGACCCGATTGAAACGCTGTTCATCGTTGATGCCATGCTTGGTCAGGATGCGATCAATACGGCCAAGGCGTTCAGCGAGGCCTTGCCGCTTACGGGCATCATACTCACCAAGCTCGATGGTGATGCGCGTGGCGGCGCCGCGCTCTCTGTGCGTCATGTGACGGGTCGCCCGATCAAATACGTTGGCGTCGGCGAGAAGCTGTCGGGACTCGAAGCCTTTCATCCTGAACGGATGGCGTCGCGCATTCTTGGCATGGGCGACGTACTGTCGCTGATTGAGGATGCGAAGAAGGGCATTGACGAGCAGCAGGCCGTCGAGTTTGCCAAAAAACTTAAATCGGGCAAAGGCTTTGATCTGACTGACTTTAAGGAGCAGATCGGCCAGATGCGCAAGATGGGTGGGATTTCATCCATGATGGACAAGTTGCCGGCGCAATTCGCCCAGGCCGCAAGTCAGATGCCGGCCGGCGGCGAAGAAAAAACAATCGGTCGCATTGAAGGCATTGTCAATTCTATGACGCCAGCCGAACGCAGCAAGCCCGAGTTGTTGAAGGCCTCGCGCAAGCGTCGTATCGCTTCGGGCGCTGGCGTCCAGGTTCAGGAGGTCAATCGCCTTCTCAAGCAGTTCGAGCAAACGCAAAAAATGATGAAACAATTTTCCAAGGGCGGCATGAGCAAGCTGATGCGTGGCATGAAAGGGATGTTGCCCGGAATGCGGTGAATGCTGTGGCTTTAGCGCAGAACGATTCGGCTGCTCGCGTAGCTCCACTGCTTATGCCAGGCATCACGAACGAGATTCGGGTATTGGGCTTGCCCGAGACTGCCGTTATAGCGTCCAAGAGCACGGTAGAGGTCGCCCTGCTCGATGTCCAGATAGTGACGCAGAATGGTGCAGCCGTAGCGCAGGTTCGTTCTAAGATGAAACAGATTGTCATCACTGCGACCAATAACCTTGATCCAGAACGGCATGACCTGCATGAAGCCCCGTGCGCCGGCTGACGACACGGCGTATTTCTTGAATCCGCTTTCAACCTGTATCAGACCGAGAACGAGTTGCGGATCAAGTCCCGCGCGAGTGGCCTCGTAGTGAACTGCGCGTAAAAACTCGAGTCGGCTTTCCCGGACACTTATGCGTGTTTCCAGGCGGCGCGACATCTCGGTCATCCAGTCGATGGCATCCATGGAGTCAAGAAATGAACTCTTCGGCGGCGCTTGGTCCGAAATGACACGGGATAGTGCCGCCTGCACACTGGCGGATAAGGGTTCGTACTTCTGTGCCCCACCATGCCCTGAGAGGGGAAGCAAAAGAGCCAGGAGCAGAACTATTCGCCGCACAACTTGGCTTTCATAAATGCGCCGATATCGGCAACTGGCACCATTGTGGCCTCGGTATCGGTGCGCCCCTTGTACTCGAGTTTGCCTTCGGCCAGCCCACGGTCACCGACAACGACGCGGTGCGGTATCCCGATCAGCTCCATTTCGGCGAACATGACGCCAGGGCGCTCGTTGCGGTCGTCGAGTAAAACGTCGATGCCGGCGGCCTTGAATTCGGCATAAAGGGTGTCGGCTGCCGCCTTGATGGCGTCATTCTTGGTGTAGCCCATGGGAACGATACATACTTCGAACGGCGCAATGGCGGCTGGAAACAGGATTCCACGATCGTCATGGTTCTGCTCAATGGCGGCACCGACGATGCGCGAAACGCCAATGCCATAGCATCCCATTTCCATGATCTGACTCTGACCATTTTCGTCGAGAAAACTGCACCCGAGTGCTTCAGCGTACTTGGTGCGCAATTGGAAAATGTGACCGACCTCAATGCCGCGACACAGTTCGAGTTTGCCCTTGTTATCGGGGGCCGGGTCGTCGACCACGACATTGCGCAGGTCGGCAACTGACAAGGGCTCCGGCAGGTCACGGCCGAAGTTGACGCCGCGGATATGGAATCCCGCTTCGTTGGCGCCACAAACGAAATTGCTCATTACGGCAACGCTGCGATCGGCGAAAACGGGGATGTTTCCGATACCAACCGGGCCGATATAGCCGGGTTTGCAGCCGAGTGCGGCAACAATCTCCTCATCACTTGCGAAGCGGAATTCACCGACCATCTTTTGTGTCTTGACTTCGTTCAGAACATGGTCACCACGCAACAGGATCAATGCAAATTGGAGTGTGTCGCCTTCGGCTTCATTGCACATGATGGCGATGGCCTTGACCATTTGAGTCAAGGGGGTAGCGAGGAAGGCAGCAACCTCCTCGCACCTGATCTTGCCCGGCGTGGCAATTTTTTCCAGGGCCGAGGTGGCTGCCGCACGGGTGACGGATGGAGCCAGTGCTTCGGCTAATTCGACGTTGGCGGCATAGTCCGAATCAGGGCAGTAAGCCAAAGCGTCCTCTCCGGAATCGGCGAGGACGTGGAATTCGTGCGAGCCTGTGCCGCCGATTGATCCAGTGTCGGCAGCAACAGCGCGGAATCTTAAGCCAAGGCGGGTGAATATCCGCACGTAGGTTTCGAACATAGTGCGGTATTCGCGTTGCAGATCCTCAAAACTGGCATGGAACGAGTAGCCGTCCTTCATCAGAAATTCACGACCACGCATGACCCCGAAGCGCGGCCGGATCTCGTCGCGGAATTTCATCTGCACCTGGTAAAAATGCAGCGGCAACTGACGGTAACTCTTGACTTCCTTGCGCACGACATCGGTGATGACTTCCTCGTGTGTCGGGCCGATGACGAAATCGCGCTGATGGCGATCCTTCAGGCGCAGCAACTCAGGCCCATATTTTTCCCAGCGACCGGACTCCTGCCACAACTCGGCCGGCTGTACGGCCGGCATCAATAGCTCGATGGCCCCGGCGCGATCCATCTCCTGACGGACGATCATTTCAACCTTGCGCAGAACGCGCAGACCGACCGGCATCCAAGTGTAGATGCCACCCGCCAGACGTTTGACGAGGCCAGCACGCAACATCAATTTGTGGCTAACGATCTCGGCGTCTGCGGGAGCTTCCTTGAGGGTGGAAATGAAAAATCGCGAAGTACGCATGGGAATCGCATTTCTTGGAATAAATGCGGAATTCTACAAGACTGATCAGCGGAACGCGACGCCAATCGCGTTCCGCTCAGTGATTCGACGTGACTAGCCATGGCGAGCTTTCCAAGCCATTGGAAGTGTGGAAGAATGCGTTCAATCAATAAAATTTGCAGGTATATAAAAATGCTCGACCGTGAGGGCTACCGCCCTAACGTCGGCATCATCCTATGTAACGCGAAGAACGAGGTTTTCTGGGGCAAGCGTATTCGAGAGCATTCATGGCAGTTTCCACAGGGTGGCATCAAGCGGGGCGAAACCCCTGAGCAGGCGATGTACCGGGAACTGTACGAAGAAGTTGGCTTGCGCCCCGAACATGTCAGCATCCTTGGCAGGACCAAGGACTGGTTGCGTTACGATGTGCCGATTCACTGGGTAAAACGCGAATGGCGTGGCAGTTACAGAGGGCAAAAACAGATTTGGTTTTTGCTGCGTTTGGTTGGGCGTGACAGCGATGTCTCCTTGCGCGCCTGTAACCATCCCGAGTTTGACGCCTGGCGCTGGAACCATTACTGGGTTTCGCTTGATGCCGTGATCGAGTTTAAGCGGCAGGTGTATGAACTGGCGTTGAACGAGCTTGCGCGCTTTCTTGATGCTGATCACCGCCGGCCGCGTCGGCAGGGTGGGCGTGAGCCTGGGGGAGGCGAAGATGAGCACAAGGGATAGCTTTGATTTTGTACGTGTTTTTGATTCAAATGGGCGCGTTTCAATGGGGTTTCATAAAGTACTAAAGTGGTCTTTTATCCTCGCGCTGACAATGTTTGCAGCGCAGTTGTTGGCGGATGCTTTTGACAACGAGTTTGAGGAAAAGCCTTGGGCAGAAATTGAAGTGCAGTTGCCGGCCTTTCCTGAAAAAGAAAATCTGATCCCGTTTAAGGTCGGCGCAATAACCGGCGCGAGATACCTGATCGACGGAAATTCACTGTCTGTCGGCTCTGACAGCGTAATTCGTTATGTCATGATCGTGCTCAGTGCCGAAGGCGCACAGAACATCAGTTACGAGGGGATGCGCTGCGCAACTGGCGAGCGGAGGTTTTATGCGTTTGGCCGCGCAGACAAAACATGGTCGAAAGCACGGAACAATCAGTGGGTCAAGGTTCAAGGCAGCACCAACAACCATCATGTAGAGCTTTACACCAATTATTTCTGTCCGGTTGGCGCCGCCGTTATTTTAAGCGCCGAAGATGCTCGCCACTCCCTGCGCAGCGGCGGCAAACCCGCGGTCGTAGGCCGTTAGTTTTCTGTGCCAGGCTTTTAAATTTCGGGATGATTGATGCTCGATCCTCTTATTCTCGGGTTTGACAGGGCGTTGCGGACGCTCTTTGTTGCAGCGCCAAGCACCCGGTGCGTGCCCGGTCGAGAGTGCCTGGAGACGGCCTTATCAGCACCAGAAAAATCGCATGCAGCTTCTCTGATGCGCATAAATCATGTCGGAGAAATCTGTGCTCAGGGGCTCTATCAGGGCCAGGCTTTGACTTGTCGCGATCCGAAAATCCGGCAGGTCTTGGAGAAAGCAGCCTATGAGGAAACAGAACATCTGGCCTGGACCGAGCGACGCATCAATGAGTTGGGAGGGCGTAAAAGTTTGTTAAATCCCCTTTGGTATCTGGGAGCGCTGTCGCTCGGAGTATTTGCCGGAAAACTCGGAGATGCCTGGAGCCTGGGCTTTCTTGCCGAAACTGAACGGCAGGTTGAAGCTCATCTTCGTCATCATTTGCACGAGTTGCCGGCGCGGGATAGCAAATCGCGATCGATAGTTCAGCAAATGAAGATTGACGAGGCCTCTCATGCCGAAATGGCAGCCAGTCTCGGCGCGCGCGACCTGCCTCCTCGCGTAAAGTCTGCAATGCGGTTGGTCGCAGGGATAATGACACGAACTGCCTACTACGTTTAGTCTTCGACAATCTCAAAATCATGGCTTATTGCGGCCGTTTTGCCGAGCATGATTGAAGCTGAGCAATACTTGTCTTTGGAAAGCTCAATGGCCCGTGCAACAGCATCGGGCTTCAGTTGTTTCCCACTGACGCGGAAGTGAAAATGAATTCGGGTGAATACCTTTGGTTCGTTGTCCGCGCGTTCAGCTTTGAGGCTTACTTCGCACCCCGTGATTGCGTGTCGTCCCTTTTTCAGGATCATGACAACGTCAAATGCGGTGCATCCGCCAGTGCCGGCCAGCAGCATTTCCATTGGCCGCGGCGCCAGGTTTCGCCCCCCAGCGTCGGGCGCGCCATCCATCACCACCGTATGATTGCTTCCTGTTTCCGCCAAAAACGACATACCGTCTCCGGTCCATTTCACCTTGCACTCCATACCATCCTCGAACTTTCCAAAAGCATTTCATGAGCGACCATTTTAGCCGCAAGTGCATTTTGGTATTGGTTTTCAAAAATGCCGCGATGCAATAATAATGGCGACAGTTCAGACGTTTTTAACAGAATTTATACTTCACTATTGCGTAATATATTGCCTATAAATATCATAACTACATGACATGTAAGTTTTTTTAATTTAGAATTAAATTCTGGTGCCGCTAATTTTATTAAATTGCGCATTGCGTCAAAATGTCTTGATTTTTGTGATTGAATGAACGACAATCCCCCCAAGTTACTTGCTCGGTGTTTGTTGCCGGTCAATGTTTTTCAGATTTGTCTCCTCCATCTCCTCCTTTGGTGTGGATTTAGCGCGGCTCCTGCGGGCCGCGTTTTTTTTGCTATCGTCGAAACATCGATTGACAGGGTTTGTTGATTTGGAATATGATGCTCGGCTTTCCGTTATCAGGCATACAAGGACGGCGTTTTAATGAAGACTTTCTCCGCCAAATCGCATGAAGTGAAACGCGAGTGGCTCGTGGTTGATGCCACTGACAAGGTGTTGGGCCGCCTCGCTACCGAAATCGCTCGACGCTTACGCGGCAAGCACAAGCCTGAATTTACTCCGCACGTTGATACCGGCGATTACATCGTCGTGACCAATGTGGAGAAGTTGCGCGTCACCGGCAACAAGGCCGAAGACAAGGTGTACTACCGACACACGGGTTACCCCGGCGGCATTTACGAAACGAACTTTATCAGTATGCAGCAGCGTTTTCCCGGCCGAGTGCTCGAGAAGGCCGTCAAGGGCATGCTCCCCAAGGGGCCGCTCGGTTATGCCATGCTGAAGAAGATGAAATGCTACGCGGGGGGTACGCATCCGCACGCTGCCCAGCAGCCGAAGGTTCTGGAACTTTAAGGGGTCGAAATGGCTGAAAATTTCTACTACGGCACAGGCCGTCGCAAGAGTGCTGTGGCGCGCGTCTTCATGAAGCGCGGTACGGGCACCATCGTAGTCAACGGCAAACCGGTTGACGAGTTTTTTTCCCGAGTCACCGGGCGCATGATCGTTCGTCAGCCGCTTGAACTGGTTGAGCAAACTGCTGGTTTTGACATTCTGGTCAATGTTGCTGGTGGTGGTGAGTCTGGCCAGGCTGGTGCGGTGCGTCACGGTATCACTCGGGCACTGATTGAATACGATGCGGCACTCAAGCCAGTGCTTTCGAAGGCCGGTTTTGTAACACGTGATGCCCGTGAGGTTGAGCGTAAAAAAGTTGGTTTGCATAAAGCACGTCGCCGCAAGCAATTCTCCAAGCGTTAACCCAGATACTGGGTTCTGACGTGCTTAAAAGCCGCCTTCTGGGCGGCTTTTGTGTTTTAGGAGCGCTCAGACTATTATTGCGCACCTGTTGAGGAGGATTTGATGGTCAAGGTTGGAATCGTCGGCGGTACCGGTTATACCGGTGTTGAGCTACTGCGATTGCTGGCACAGCATCCTGGGGTTGAAATTGTTGCGATTACGTCGCGTGGTGATGCGGGAACGGCCGTTTCGGGTATGTTTCCGAGTTTGCGTGGGCGGGTTGACTTTAAGTTTGAAGATCCTGCGTTTGCCAATCTGAAGGCCTGTGACCTGGTCTTCTTTGCCACACCGAACGGTGTGGCCATGCAGCAGGCGCCCGAACTGCTTGATGCTGGGGTTCGGGTCGTTGACCTCGCTGCGGATTTTCGTATTGCCGATGTCGCTGAATGGGAAAAATGGTACGCCATGCGGCACGCCAGCCCGGAATGGGTAGCCAAAGCGGTCTATGGTTTGCCGGAGGTCAATCGTGCTGCGATTCGCGATGCGCGTCTGGTGGCTAACCCCGGGTGTTACCCGACCGCAGTGCAACTGGGTTTCATGCCGCTCCTTGGGTCCGGTTTGATTTCCCCTGAGCATTTGATAGCCGATGCCAAGTCTGGTGTTTCCGGAGCCGGGCGTAAAGCCGAGGTTTCTTCACTTTTTTCTGAAGCGTCGGATAATTTCAGGGCCTACGGTGTTTCCGGGCATCGGCATCTGCCTGAAATCCGTCAGGGTTTGTCGCGTATTGCCGGATTACCGGTTGGTCTAACCTTTGTGCCGCATCTGACACCGGTTATTCGCGGTATTCATGCCACGCTTTATGCGCAGATCAAGGGAGATGCCGATTTCCAGGCACTCTATGAGAAATGGTATGTTGACGAACCTTTTGTCGATGTCATGCCAGCAAACTCCCATCCGGACACGCGTTCGGTTCGCGCCGCCAATCTTTGCCGCATCGCGGTGCACCGGCCGCAAGACGGCGCTACCCTGGTTGTGCTTTCGGTAATTGACAACCTGGTCAAGGGAGCGGCTGGGCAGGCAGTACAGAACATGAACATCATGTTTGGTTTTTCAGAAACTGACGGGCTATGGCAACTTCCGGTGCTTCCGTAAAGCTCAAGCGTCTTCGTCGGCGTTTTGGTATCAGCGCGCCGAAACTGGCGATCAGAACGCATGTGGCGTGGTACTGGCGAGCATTGGCGGTGATAACAATGCTGTCTGTTTCTTTGGCACTAGCCGCGTGGATATATGATTCTGGAATGCGCATTGCCGGATTTCACAGCGATGAATCAGCTCGAGAAATTCAGTCGCTCCGGAATCACCTCATGGAACTTGATGGCGAATTGACTAAGTTGCGTAGTCTCGCAGGTTCAGGTGAAAGCAGTTTGCAAATTGAGCGCGCCACACAGAGGCAGTTATCGCGTCAGGCCAAGGCGCTTGAATTGGAGAACGCGGCCTTGAAGGAAGATTTGGCGTTTTTTGAAGGTTTGATGCCAGCCTCCGAGTCTGGCGATGAGCCAGGGGTCAGGATTGATCATCTGCGAATCGAACCGAGCGGCATTGTGGGCGAGTATCGTTATCGGATGCTGGTGGTCAATAACGGAGGACGTCAGGCTAGAGAGTTCAAGGGTGGGCTTCAACTTCTGGTTAAGATCCAGCAAGGCGGCAAAGATGTTATGATCACCTTGCCTTCCGGTACTGAGCCAAACCCCCAGCGTTTTCGTTTCGAGATCAAGCACTTTCACCGGCTCGAAGGCGTTTTTTTGGTACCCTCCGGGGTTGTAGTAAAAGAGGTCGAGGCGCGCTTGCTTCAGGATGGCACCGTGCGCGCCAGGCAGTCCGTGATCCTTTAGACGGAGAAACTAATGTTTGGTATCAAAAAGGGGAGAGCTCCCCAGAATAGTATTGATAGCCTTATCGGTGCTGGTACCCGTGTCGATGGCAACGTGATTTTTTCTGGAGGTTTGCGTGTTGACGGCCAGGTTCGCGGCAACATTAGCAGCGAGAATGTTCAGGAAGGCACTCTGGTTATCAGCGAAAAAGCCAGTGTCGAAGGGGCAATCTCCGTCGGTCATGTAGTGATCAACGGAACCGTGATTGGTCCGGTCTTCGCTTGTGAATCACTGGAACTCTTGCCCGCTGCGCGTGTCACAGGTGATGTTGAATATCACCAGATCGAAATGCAGCAGGGGGCTGTGATACAGGGGCGTCTGGTGCATCAGATCAATGCCAGGACCGTGGAGCTTAAGTTGGCCTCCAGCAATTGAAGTGGTTTCAGAAACAGTATTAACGTGAGAATCAGGAAGGAAAAGTTATGAATACAGCTACCGATTTGCCATTGCCGTTTATTTTTACGGATAGCGCAGCGAGCAAAGTAAAAGATCTTATCGAAGAAGAAGGGAATCCGGATTTGAAGCTTCGCGTTTTTGTGACGGGTGGTGGGTGTTCCGGCTTTCAGTACGGCTTTACTTTCGACGAGGTAGCCAACGAGGATGACACATCACTGCAGAAGAACGGGGTGACGCTTCTGGTTGATCCAATGAGCTATCAGTATCTTGTCGGCGCGGAAATTGACTATACCGAGGGGCTTGAGGGTTCTCAGTTCGTGATCAAGAATCCGAATGCGTCTTCAACCTGTGGTTGTGGCTCGTCGTTTACCGCCTGAGGATCGTCATTCGATCGTCGCCAGTTTAATCTGCTTTGCGAGTTCGAGTTGTGTCTGCAGTGGCATGATAGTGTCCTTGAAGCGACTAATTTGAGACGCTTCAAGCGGAATCGAAGTCGGGAGAGTCACGGCCAGAGGATTGATCTGCTGGCCGTTAACCCGGAATTCGTAGTGTAGGTGAGGGCCAGACGCTAATCCGGTTTGTCCGACATACGCGATGGTATCCCCTTGGCTGACCCGGGAACCCTTGCGGATGCCGGGTGCAAAACCGCTCAGGTGGCCGTACGCTGTAGAGTAGGCGCCTTGGTGTCTGATAACGACCAGCTTGCCGTAGCCACTCTGCCAGCCAACGCTTTCCACCGTGCCGTCGGCTACCGAACGCACTCGCGTGCCGGACGGCGCGCCGTAGTCAACTCCTTTGTGCGCGCGCCATATTTGCAGTACCGGGTGTAAGCGTGAGCTAGTGAAGCCAGAGGTGACGCGCGAGAACTCTAGCGGTGCGCGAAGAAATGCCTTGCGCAGGTTTTTGCCGTCAGCCGTGTAGTAAGCGCCTTTACCATCCTCTGCCTGGAACCAGTACGCGCTAAACATTTTTTGGTTGTTGACGAATTCGGCGCTGAGAATGCGGCCACTACGTACGGCCTGTCCACGGTGGGTGAGTGTTTCATAGACAAGAGAGAAGCGATCCCCTTTGCGTAAGTCGCGATGAAAATCAATATCCCCGCCAAAAATTTCGGCCAGTTGGGTAGCGATCGCATCAGGGATGCCGGCTGCGTCGGTAGCACCGAAAAGTGAACTGCGAATTTCGCCGGACTTGACCACAATCCGTGCTTCGAGACTCAAGACTTGCTCGCTGGCCCGAAAGCCACTGCTGCGGCTTTCGACAAGCAGCGTGGCATCTTTTCCGTTCAGCGGAAAATAAAGTGCAATCAGATTGCCGCGGATTCCGGTTTTTGCGGTCACGACTTTGCCGGGGCGTAGTTGGCGGGAGATGGCCCGGGTTTCCTTATCCTGGCGTATGAATTCCAGGGCGCTCTGATCCGTAATGCCGAGGCGGGCTGCCAGACTGGAAACAGTATCTGAGCGCTGAATGCGTTCTTCGCGAAGGAAGATTGGATTTTCGTCGTCAATTAGAACGGTGGTCGGTGTGGTCAGTTGTTCAAGGACTGTCTGTAATTGAACATGGCCCTCATCACTCGCCGGGGCCAGCGCAAACGCAGTCATCATGCCGAGCAAGGCAATACTGCCAGTGCCCGCCACCAACCAACGGTGGCGAAGCAATCGTTCGATTGCTGGATGGGAATGCGCTAGAATCCCGCTCTTCTGTTTGTCCATGGGCTGCTGCCTAGAAAAATCTACCGGTAGTCTAACAAAAAAATAACCCCATAAGAACCCTTGGGGGTAGATGATAAGAGGTCCTGCATGCTAGGCATAGAAGACAGTCTTGCTCTGATTAAACGCGGTGCTGATGAATTGCTCATTGAAGCGGAACTGGTAGCAAAGCTGAAAAGCGGACGGCCGCTACGGATCAAAGCCGGTTTTGATCCGACCGCACCCGACCTGCATTTGGGGCACACGGTCCTGATCAACAAACTGAAACACTTTCAGGATCTGGGTCACCATGTGCTGTTTTTGATTGGCGATTTCACCGGAATGATCGGTGATCCTAGTGGAAAGAATTCGACCCGACCCCCGCTGTCGAGCGAGCAGATTCAAGCCAATGCTCAAACCTATCAGGATCAGGTGTTCAAGATACTCGATTCCGACAAGACCGAGATTTGCTTCAATTCGACCTGGTTTGAGCCGCTCGGTGCGTCCGGAATGATTCGTCTGGCGGCATTACATACAGTCGCCCGGATGCTGGAGCGCGACGACTTCGCCAAGCGTTACCGGGGCAAGCAGCCGATCGCAATTCACGAATTTCTCTATCCGCTCTGTCAAGGCTATGACTCTGTCGCGATGAAGGCCGACGTCGAACTGGGCGGCACGGATCAGAAGTTCAATCTTCTGGTTGGGCGAGAGCTTCAGAAACACTACGGCCAGCCACCGCAGTGCATTCTCATGATGCCTTTGCTGGAAGGCTTGGACGGTGTTAACAAGATGTCAAAATCGCTCGCTAATTACATCGGGGTTAATGAGCCGCCGCGTGAAATTTTCGGAAAACTGATGTCGGTCTCGGATGAATTGATGTGGCGTTACTACGATCTTCTTTCCTTCCGTAGCACGCAAATGGTTGCTGGATTCAAGCAGGAAATAGCGGAGGGCAGAAACCCGCGCGATGTAAAAGTGCTGTTGGCTCAGGAGATCGTAGCCCGGTTTCATGGGCAAAATGCAGCCGCAGATGCGTTGTTTGATTTCGAGGCGCGGTTCAGCCACGGTGGAATTCCTGACGATATTCCCGAAGTGAGTTTGGACGCCATAAACGGATCATTGGGCGTAGCTCAGGTTCTCAAGCAATCGGGGTTGATGGCCAGTACTTCGGAGGCGTTACGCATGATCGGGCAAGGAGGGGTAAAGATCGACGGAACGAAGATCGAGGATAAAAATCTCGAATTTCTGGTCAATGCCGATTTTGTAGTACAGGTTGGGAAAAGAAAATTTTCTCGGGTCAGAATTCGCTGAGAGTGCGTTGAGTATTTTCCAATTCAGGTATGAGCCTGAAGGATCGACGAAGCGAGTGGTTCTGTGATGTAGGTTGAAGGGTTGAAAATGTCAGTGTAAGGGATTGCGTTGGTGGCGGGATGGTGGTCGCGGTTTGTTTTTGATCTTGGGT
>NZ_JAPUVO010000061.1 GCF_029255185.1 Propionivibrio sp. | reverse complement strand
TCTCCATGAGTCACCCCAAAAAGACAGAAAACTACACAATTCCAAACGCTGTGAACAGCCCCTCTGTAACTCATTGAGCGTAAACGATTATTTCTGTGGGTCGACGACAATGGCATTCGCATTTTGATGCAATTGCCCTGCGCTTTACGGGCAGGGGGCGGGCAACGGGCCAAAAAATCAGCGCGGCTTGACCTGGCTCAGTGCCCGCTCCGCCGCATCATCGAAGAGCGACGATGCAGAGACGATGCGGGCGCGCAGTTGTTGTTCGAGCAGCGAAGGGGCGACGGCGACGGCGTAGTCCCATTGATCGTTGAACAGCAGGACGGTTCCGGTAGGCGTGCCCTGTCCGCAGTGAAGGCCACACAGGTGTTCGCCGCTGGGTAACTGAAAACTGATCCACTCGCCCTCCTTCCAGGCGCTATTGCCGCTGCGCCACGGGGATTGGACTGAGCTTGGCAGTCCCAGGTAGCGCACCCGCTTGCCGTCCCCTTCGAGGATTTGTGCCGGGCTGCTCGCGACTGAGCTGGCGGTGCGCGCGGCTGGCGGTGTTACGGGCCGGGCGTAGGATTCGGCGTCCTGCATTTCGGGGCGGTTGCGCAGGGCGGCAGTTTGCAGGTGAAAGCAGGTATTAAGAAACAGTGTTCTTTCCGTGGATGAAATTTCGAGACGGTCCAGTCCGTCATTGAGACTCTTGAGCAGCGAGGGGATCAGGGCAAGTAACTGCTTGCGTTCTTCGGCCGATTGTTGGGGTCGGACGCTTGACAGCAGTTGTTCGCAAGTGGCTGCGCATTCCTTCCAGAGGGCGCCATCGGCGCCACCTTCCATAAATGCCAATTGCATCAAGCGAACCCAGTAATCGGAAAGAAATCTCGCGATCTGGGCGTGCGAGGTTTTGCCCAGCGCCTTGAACAGCCAGTCCTGGGCATTGGCTATTGCCGCTTCCCGGGCTTCGTGCCCAAGTAGTAGTTGCAGATAGGGCCGGGCATTGGCCTTGAGCGACTGATCCCGTTCGGCGATCAGCGTTTCGAGTTCGTCAAGATGGGGGGATAGATCGCCGTCGTTTTTTTCCAGTGTTGTGCGCACGGCATCCGCCATTTTTCCGAGGCTGGTGCATATCGGGTGTTCGCGTCCGGTATCCTGGGCCAGTCCGACGGCCGCGCGCGCCATGCGGTTGATCAGGCGTCGGCCCGGGTGCCGGGAGTCGGCAAAGAATGAAGCGTCGAGGATGGCCAGCTTGAGCAGAGGAATCTGCAGGCGGCCGATGGCGGCCTTGACCACATCAGGCAGGTCTGGTGCGGCGAAGATGAGCTCGAAAATGAGCGACAGGGTATCGAGGGCGATGGCAGCGGGTTTTCCCAGCGGCAGGTCGAGATCCTTCGAGCGGAGTGCGCTCAGTGGCGGATTACCGTTGCCGCCATCCGCTGGTCCGTTGGCGACGCCGGAGGCGTGCTGAGATTCAAGCGCGTTCAGGCGTTCCATCAGGTGGTTGAGCATCACTAGGGCCGAGGCATTGAGCGCACTCGAACCACTGCTGGCATTGCCCGGCGAGTGATCGTCGAAAAAGGAATCATCGCTGGTGAACTGTTGGCGCAAGGCATGTTGCAAGTTCGCGAGTGCGTTTGCTCCGGGCATGAAGTTGTCGCCACCCGCACCACCAAACCCCGGGCCAGAAGCCGGTTTTCCGCCGGTGGCGCGCTGCATCAACTGAACCTGCGCTGGTTCAATGCCATGGTGTTCAAGCAGGTCGTTCAGTTCGGTATAAACGTTGGGGAGTTGGGCCTGGAGTTGCTCCTCCAGTCGGCCAAGGCGTTCAAGATTCTGCTCAAGGTTGTTGTTGCCGGCCCGGCAAATCGCCCACAAGCCCTGGCAGATCGGGTCAAGGCCGACCGGACTGCTTTCCGCAGCCATGTTCGGCCGATTGAGCAAGGTCATGTAGCGTAGCTGAACCCGCCACCGGTCGATGCGTTCATTGCCCTTCAAACGATTGGCAATATCACCGATCCGGATATCCAGTTCGAGGTCGTCAAAGCCAACGAGCGAGATGCGCGAGGCAGTCAGACCGGCGGTCTGCTCGAATCCGTCCTGTTGCTTGGCGGCGGCCAGTTCATCATGCGCTTCGCCGACGACGCGGGCAAAGGCTTCAATTTCCGCGGGCGTCATAAGCCCCGACTGCTTGACGATTTCAACGAGCTTGCGTTGGAAAAGTTCACAGCAGTCACGCAGGACGAAAAAGGGATCCTCGATCGCTTTTTTGGGAGTGTCTGGTGCGACAGTCTGCTCAGGCATTGCAGGTGATTACGTGACTACGGCTGGTCGGTCGAGCGTCTTGATTCATCATCGGCGTTGATCAGGGCGATGATTTCTTTGAGTTTCGCTTCGGCCTGATCATTGGCCACCTGACAGGTACCAGCGGCATGGTGTCCGCCGCCGCCGTATTTGAGCATCAACTCGCCGATGTTGGTTATGCAACTGCGATCAAGAATTGATTTGCCCGTTGCCAAAACCGTGTTCTGTTTTTGCACACCCCACATGACGTGGATCGAAATATTGGTTTGCGGAAAAAGCGCGTAGATCATGAAGCGGTTGGTGGCGTAAATGGTTTCTTCATTACGCAAATCGAGCACGGCCAGGTTTTGGTATACCGTGGTGCAGCGCAGAATCTGCTCTTTGGCCTTGGTGGCATGTTCGAAATACAGATCCATCCGCTCTTTGACGTCCGGCAGATTGAGAATCTCGGCAATGGTGTGAGTGCGGCAGCATTCGATCAGATTCATCATCAGCGTGTAGTTGCTGACGCGGAACACACGGAAGCGACCGAGGCCGGTGCGTGAATCCATCATGTAATTGAGCAGGACCCAGCCTTTTGGGTCGAGAATCTCGTCGCGACTAAATTGGGCAGAGTCGGCCTTATCGACGGCGTCCATCATGTCGTCAGTAATGTTCGGGAAAGCTTTCTTGCCGCCGAGGTAGTTATAAACCACGCGTGCCGCCGAAGGGGCATTGGGGTCGATGATGTGGTTGTCGGGTTCGCCGGCGACGCGGATGGTTTCCGAAATATGGTGGTCAAAGGCGAGGTGCGCGGTGGCGACGTAGGGCAGGTTGGTCGTAATGTCGCGGTCGGTAATATCGATCTTGCCGTCCTGCATGTCTTTGGGGTGAACGAATTTGATCTCGTCGATCATATCGAGTTCGGTAAGCAGCACGGCACTGACCAGGCCGTCGAAATCGCTGCGTGTGACCAATCGATATTTTCCATGATTCATGGCTACTCCTTTTTGTTAAGCGTCAATAGGTGGAAATTCTGACGGGCCGTTTCCTCAATGTTTCTCTGCTGTTTTCTTACTGTTTTTTGCGCCGCTCGAAGCGTCTTCTGCAATCGATGCCCTTTTTCTGGCGCCGGGTGCTCCAACAGGGGGAAGCTGGGGTTCGACGGTTTCCAGCTTGTTGTCACGCATGTAGGCATCCATGTCACGCCAGCCTTCGTAGATAGGGGCCTTGGGAAGCCACGAGTAAATCGAATAACAGTCCTCAATGGCGCGCCCTGACTGGCGGCAGGCACCACCGACCGCCTTGCCTTCAGAATCGGTACGGGCCGCTTTGGCGACCGGGTCTTCGATCCCCATCTGTTGCTGGATCATGTCGCAGCCAGCCAGATAGAGCAATAGTAAGACGGCGGTCAAGAGCGTACGCGGTGATCTCCCTAGCATGTCCCGCACGATGATCCCTGAGTATTGGTTGGCATGGAACCCATTTTAACCTTGTCTGCTATTCATGCAATCGCCTTGTTGCCGGATGTCTCCTTGCTTTTCCGGGACTATAATTCACGGCCCTGTTGTCATCACCAAGGAAGCTCGATGCATTTCTCAAAAATTCTCATGGTCGTCGGCGGGCTGCTGCTCGCTCTCATGGCCGCCGCTGCTCCGGCGCCGGTCCAGATCGAATTGTCGCACCAGCTTGATGAGGAGCGGGCCGATCGCCTTGAACCGCTGGTGGCGCATTTCAACAGCCAGCAGAAAGACGTCCATCTGACTCTGGTGCGCCGGGTCGAAGGTGGGGCGCTAAAGCAGCTCAATCTCGTGACGCGCGAAGAATATTCCCGTTTTGTGGCCAATAAGGCGAAGTTCAAGCCGCTCCATGAGGTCATGCGTGAAGCCAAACAGCCACTCGATGCGGGCAAGTTTGCGCCCGAACTGATCGTCGGACTGCTCGATGGCAAAGGCCAGCTTTTCGCACTGCCCGTGGCTTTTTCAACGCCGGTGCTTTACATCAACAGGGCCGCTTTCCGCAAAGCCGGACTGAACCCCGATCTGCCCCCGAAAACCTGGGCCGAGACACAGTATGCCGCCGGCAAGCTTGCCGATTCCGGCAGTCGTTGCCCGTTCACCACCTCATGGCCCGCCCTGGTGCATATTGACAATCTGAGCGCGTGGAACGGCGCCGAGGTGAGTGACGCCAAAGGCACGCTAACTTTCAACGGGCTGGCCCAGATCAAGCACGTGGCCATGCTGGCAACCTGGTACAAGAGCAAGTACTTTTCCTATTTTGGCCGGCGCGACGAAGCTGATCGCCGTTTTGCCAGCGGCGAATGTGCGATGCTGACCAGTACGTCGTCCATTTTCGCCTCCCTGGTTGAAAGCAATACGCTGGAGGCTGGTGTTTCCGCGTTGCCTTATCACGACGACATTCGCGGTGCGCCACAAAGCACGCTGGCCGACGGCGCCTCGCTGTGGGTCGCCAGCGGCTTGAAGCCGGCTGAAACGAAGGGGGTCGCCAGTTTTATTCGTTATGTTCTCGGCCCGGAAGTGCAGATCAATCTCACCCTGGCCGGCGGTTTTTTGCCGATGACCCCGGTGGCTCGCCTGGCGGCCAGCAGCAAGTTGCTGAATGCGGATCTGGCCGGGCTGCACGTGGCGTATTCCCAGATCAGAGGCAAGCCGCTGACGCCGCTCATCCGCGTTGCGCAGCTCGAACCGGTGCGCGCCATCGTCGAGGAAGAGCTCGAAACGGTCTGGGCCAACAAGAAACCGGCCAAGGAAGCGCTCGATAACGCCGTGGCGCGCGGCAATGCTGTCCTGCACTCGATGTCGGGAGCGGCCGTCGCCACGGCCCGGAAGCGCGTCAAATGAAGCGCCCAGCGCCCGCCTGGCCGCTGCCGCGCGTCTTCGCGCATCGCTGCGGCGGCGCGCTGGCGCCGGAGAATACCCTGGCCGGACTGCGCATTGCGGCAGCGATGGGCTTTCGTGCCGTCGAGTTCGACGTCATGCTCTCAGCAGATGGCTCGCCCTGGCTGATTCATGACGAAACGCTGGAGCGCACAACGAGCGGTAGCGGTCGTGTATGCGACACGGCAGACGCTGTACTGCGCCGTCTCGATGCCGGTACTTACCAGCATCGCGCTTTTGCTGGCGAGATGCTGCCAACCTTCACGGCCGCTGCCGCCAGCTGCCGCGAACTTGGCCTGATGGCCAATGTCGAGATCAAACCGGCTGCTGGATTTGCAGCACTTACCGGCGAAGTCGTCGCCCGGCACATCGTCGATCTGTGGCCGGGAGAGTCGTTCCCGCTAGTCTCCTCATTCTCGGAAGTGGCGCTGGAAGCAGCTCGCCGCGTTGCGCCGCAGCTCCCGCTCGCGTGCCTGTGGGATTGTCCGCCGGCCGACTGGCAGCAGCGCCTTGCCGCCCTGGGCGGGTTCAGCCTGCATTGTGCGGCCAATCAGCTTGACGACGACATACTCGCTGCTGCCCATGCTGACGGGATTCTGGTGCTGTGTTATACGGTCAATCAGCGCCAGGCCGCCGAGTCGCTGTTCAAGCGCGGCGTTGCGGCTGTGTTCAGCGATCGCATCGATCTCTTGATGGGTATTTAAAAACTTCGACTCTTAGACTCCATCTCGCGACCAAACTTGGGAGGGTCTCAAATTTTTCATCAAATTGTGACAATCTGGTAATGTTCAGTTCGGTCAGGGTGCTAGGGTAATATTTCATCGCGCCTGATCGGGCCCTTAATAACTTCACATTAAAGATGAACTTGCACAGATTTCAGAATCAAACAGCAAGGGAGATTATCCCCCGCAATGCGAGTCAGCATTCTGGATCGCTCGCTGCGCAAGCTGCTCTGTGCTTTCCAAAAACACACCAATACTGGAGGCCGCATGAAAAACTTAACCATTAAGTTACAAATCATAATTTTGAGCATGTTAGCTGTCGGTGGCATGGTCGTTTCCAGCAGCTTTGGCATCTATCAGTTATCGCGCTTCAATACGCACCAGGCGGCTAGTATGGCCGATATCCGGGCGGGTATGCATACCCTGCTCGGCTTGCAGTTGGCCAATGTTGAACTCAAGACACAGGTGCAGGAGTGGAAAAACATCCTGATTCGTGGCAATAATCAGGAGGATTTTACAAAATATGAAAACTCCTTCCTGGCCAGTGAGAAGGCCGTTCAGGAACGGCTCGGCAAGGAGCTTGATATTCTCAAGAAGGAGAACGACCCGGGTAACGACTGGGCGATCGCTGACATCGAAAAGTTGATCAAAACTCATGCCGAACTTGGCACCATTTATAAAGCCGCCCTCAGTGGCTTTAACAAGGCCGACCCCGAAGCCGGAAAGAAGGTTGATCTGGCCGTCAAAGGCAAGGACAGGCCGACCACCGAAGGCATCACAAAGCTGGTGGAGACCTTCGAAAAAGGCGAATTGGCGCATCTCGAGAAGCAAGTCGTCGCGCAGGCGGCGGCTTTTACCAGTTCGCGCAATCTGCTACTCGTCATGATGGCGATTGGTCTTGTCCTGTCGGGCGGGATTGCGTTTTTCTCTCTGAAACAGATTTCCAGTCAGATTGCCGACGTCCAGGAGACTACGCTGCAGATAAAGGAAACGCTGGATCTGACGCGGCGCATCTCGGTTAGCGGGCGCAATGAATTGGCCGAGGTGTCCACCAGCGTGAATGTCCTGCTCGATCAGTTTCAGGTGGTGGTACGCCGCATGAAGGAAGCTGGTGGTCATGTGTCCGACGCTTCCAATGGTTTATCACAATCAGTCGCTCAACTCTCGGTCGCGGTCGAGCAGCAGAATGAGGCAACCTGCTCGATGGCGGCCTCGGTCGAAGAGATGGCGGTTAGCGTTTCGCACGTTTCCAATTCCTCGGCGGCGGCCAAGGGTATTTCACAGGAGTCGCTGAGCAGCGCTGATCAAGGCGGGCAAGTGATCGACAAAACGGTAGGCGAAATGGTGCAAATGGCCCAAACCGTTCAAGGCACCTCGCACACCATGGAAGAATTGAGCAAGCGTACCGACGAAATTGGCAGCATTGTCAGCGTGATCAAGGAGGTCGCCGATCAGACCAATCTGTTGGCGTTGAACGCCGCCATCGAAGCGGCGCGGGCCGGTGAGCAGGGACGGGGATTTGCCGTGGTGGCCGACGAGGTCCGCAAACTGGCCGAACGAACTTCATCGTCGACCAAGGAAATTGCTGGTGTTATCTCGGCGATTCAAAGCGAGACGCGCAATGCGGTCACTGATATGCGTCAGATCGTGAGCCAAGTGACGGCCAATGCCGACAGTGCGCGTCAAGCCGGCGAGGCAATCGCCCTGATTCGCAAAGGATCGCAGCGCGTGGTCGATGTCTCTTCGGATATCGCTACCGCACTTCAGGAACAAACGTCCGCCAGCGAGCTGATCGCCAAGCAGGTTGAAGTGATCTCGTCGATGAGTGAAGAAAACACCTCAGCCATGGGCGCAGCTAAAGATGCGGCGGCGGAGATGAAGCGGCTATCGACGCAAATGCACGAAATGGTCGAACGGTTCCGCGTGTAAGGGGCTTATGACAGGGCGATTTCATGAATGTCATTGGAATCGTCATCAACCGTCGTCGTCATTCCGGCACACGCCGGAATCCAGATTTGTCCATCTGATCAAGGTGTTAAAAGACCTGTTTGATAAACGAACTGGATTCCGGGTCAAGCCCGGAATGACATTCCGGCCATCGGTGCTAGAATCGGAACCCTTTGAAATAAGCCCTAGCCGGGATACCTGCCGATGAAAAGCGCCGAAATACGCGACCAGTTCCTCAAATTTTTCGAGTCCAAGGGCCACCAGATTGTGGCTTCCAGTTCACTCGTTCCGCACGCGGACCCGACCTTGCTGTTCACCAACGCCGGAATGAACCAGTTCAAGGATGTCTTCCTTGGTTTCGACAAACGGCCCTACGAGCGCGCCACCACGTCGCAGAAGTGTGTGCGTGCCGGCGGCAAGCACAACGATCTGGAAAACGTCGGCTACACGGCGCGTCATCACACCTTCTTCGAGATGCTCGGCAATTTCTCGTTCGGCGATTACTTCAAGCTGGACGCCATCAAGTACGCTTGGGAACTGCTGGTCGAGGTCTACCAATTACCCGGGGATCGCCTGTGGGTCACCGTCTATGCCGAGGACGACGAGGCTTATGACATTTGGAACAAGGTAATCGGCATCCCGGCCGAGCGCATCGTGCGCATCGGCGACAACAAGGGGGCGCGCTACGCCTCCGACAACTTCTGGATGATGGGCGATACCGGGCCCTGCGGCCCATGTACCGAGATATTTTTTGATCACGGCGAGCATATTCCGGGCGGTCCACCCGGCTCGCCCGATGAAGACGGCGACCGCTACATCGAGATCTGGAACAATGTTTTCATGCAGTTCAATCGCGACGAGAACGGCGTCATGCATCTGCTGCCCAAGCCCTCGGTCGACACCGGCATGGGTTTGGAGCGCATCGCTGCCGTGCTGCAGCACGTCCATAGCAACTACGAGATCGATCTCTTCCAGAGCCTGATCAAAGCGGCGGCGCGCGAGACCAGCGATGCGGATATGGATAGCCCATCGCTGCGCGTGCTGGCCGACCACATCCGTGCCTGCGCCTTCCTGCTTGCCGATGGCGTCATTCCCGGCAATGAAGGGCGCGGCTATGTCCTGCGCCGCATCATCCGGCGCGCCATTCGTCACGGCTACAAGCTTGGCGCGCGCGCCGCTTTTTTCAACCGCATGGTGCCGGATCTGGTCACCGAGATGGGCAGCGCCTATCCCGAACTGGTCCGCGGCGAGAAGCGCATCATTGACGTGCTGCGCCAGGAAGAAGAGCGCTTCTTCTCGACCATCGAACACGGCATGGCGATTCTTGAAGGCGAACTCGCCGCCATGAACGGCAAGGGAATTTTCAATGGCGAAACGGCGTTCAAGCTGCACGATACCTTCGGCTTTCCGCTTGACTTGACCGCCGATATCTGCCGCGAACGTGGCGTTGCCGTCGATAGCGCCGGTTTCGACGTGGCGATGAACCGGCAGAAGGAACAGGCGCGTGCGGCGGGCAAGTTCAAGATGGCGGCAGCGCTTGAATACGCGGGTCAGGCAACGATCTTCCATGGCTATGACAGCCTTGAATTCAAAGGCAAGGTGCTGGCACTCTACCGCGATGGCAGCCCGGTCAATGAACTGAATGAAGGCGAGCTGGGCGCCGTCGTTCTTGACGAAACGCCGTTCTACGCCGAATCCGGCGGCCAGGTCGGCGACCGCGGTGTCGTGCAATCGGCGCAGGGCATTTTTGCCGTCGAGGATACGCAGAAAATACAGGCCACCGTTTTCGGCCATCAGGGTGTGCTCAAGACTGGCATTCTGAAGGTTGGCGACGCGGTCAATGCCCGGGTCGATTTGCTGGCGCGCAGCCGCATCATGCGCAACCATTCGGCGACTCACCTCATGCACAAGGCGTTGCGCGAAGTGCTCGGCGAACACGTGCAGCAGAAAGGCTCGCAGGTTGATCCGGACAAGACCCGCTTCGACTTCGTGCATAACCAGCCACTTTCCGACGCGGAAATACGTCGCGTCGAAAACCTCGTCAATGCCGAAATTCTGGCCAACGTTGCCTGCCAGTGTCGTGTGTTACCGATTGGCGAAGCGCAGAAGCTCGGCGCCGTGATGCTCTTCGGCGAGAAGTACGGCGACGAAGTGCGCGTCATCGACATCGGCTTCTCGCGCGAACTGTGCGGTGGAACCCATGTGCGGCGCACCGGCGACATTGGCCTCTTCAGCATCGTCGCCGAAGGCGGAGTGGCCGCCGGTGTGCGCCGCGTTGAAGCGGTGACTGGCGACAACGCGCTGGCCTATATGCAAAGCATGGAAAGTGCGCTTGACGGCGTCGCGGGCACGCTCAAGGTGTTGCCCAGCGAGGTGCCCGAACGGGTGCATTCGATACTCGATCAGGTTCGCCGTCTTGAACGCGAGCTGGCAGCCTTCAAGAGCCGCCTGGCGGCTGCGCAAGGCGACGATCTGATGAGCCAAGCGGTCGACGTGAACGGCGCGAAAGTACTGGCCGTGACGCTCGATGGCGCCGACATCAACGCCCTGCGCGAAACGATGGACAAGCTGCGCGACAAACTGAAATCTGCGGCCATCGTGCTGGCCAGCGTCGCCGGCGGCAAGGTGACGCTGATTGCCGGCGTGACTCCCGATCTGGTCAGCAAGGTCAAGGCCGGCGAACTGGTCAATATGGTCGCCCAGCAGGTCGGTGGCAAGGGCGGTGGCCGACCGGATATGGCGCAGGCCGGCGGTACTGAACCGGCCAAACTGCCTGCTGCGCTGGCTTCGGTTCGGGCATGGGTGGGGCTGAAGCTCTGAAGCAGCCATTGGTCGTTCTGGGAGTCTATGCTGGCTACAGAGAACAAGATCAGGAAAGAATGATGTCTAAGGATTTACGGTGGATTCACCGGGTGGATAATTTGAAAACTCGCACCCATTGTTGGAGAGTCGTGGTCAGACGCCAAGGCGCACACCTGACTAAATATTTTTCTGACAACCTTTTTGGGAGCAAGGAGGCGGCACTTGAGGCAGCAATTGCATATCGTAATGCGTTTCTCCCAGAGATTTCAGGAGTGGACTATTTCCTCTGGCGGCGTGAATTTAAACGACCACAGAATACTTCGGGAATTGTAGGGGTAGCGCGTTATGTGACTGTGTCGCGGTCAGCAAAGAAGCATACGGAGTACCCATTTTGGCAAGCCTATTGGCGAGATGCCGATGGCAAGAGGCGTAGCCGAACGTTTATGGTCAAGCAATATGGCGAGGACGGAGCAAAAGAGCGTGCATGTGAGGCAAGGCGGGAAGGTTTGATTGAGGTAGAACGTGAACTGAAGAACCGGTTAGAAAAAAACAGAGCCGCAGCGAAAACTGATGGACATTTCTATGTTTTGGGATACGAAGACTAACGATTACAGGTTGCGAATCTTATCCAGCAGCGCCGTGGTCGATTTCTGATGGATAAAGGGGATAGATACCACGCGACCACCCCCATCCGCGACTTCCCGATTGCCGACGATCTTCGCCAGCGGCCAGTCGCCGCCCTTGACCAGCACATCCGGCCGGCAGTCGAGAATGCGTTCGATCGGCGTGTCTTCGTCGAACCAGGTGACCAAGGATACGCATTCAAGGGCAGCGATTACCGCCAGGCGGTCGGCCAGCGCATTGACCGGCCGGTCGTCGCCCTTGCCCAACTTCCTGACCGATGCGTCGGAGTTGAGCGCAACCAGTAGCGAGGCGCCCAGCGCGCGCGCTTGCCCGAGCAGGGTGACGTGGCCGCGGTGCAGAATATCGAAGCAGCCGTTGGTAAATACCAGCGGGCGCGGCAGTTGCGGCAGATGCGCGACGAGGTCGCCGGGGGCGACGATCTTGGCTTCAAAGGCGGGCGGCGGGAAATTCATGGTCTTTGGCTCCAGGTGCGGCGAGCCGGGATTCTAGCATTGCCGCGCGGACCGGCGGCTGCCTGGCCAAACGAAATCTGGTCGCCGGCAGAGGTCCGAAGTTATACTTTGACCAACGCCAATAACCTGGAAAGACGCCGATGCTGATCAATTGCGTGGCCTATGCCAACGGCAAGAAGCTTGCCGATATTCCCGCAGCCGACATCAGCAACTACGTTGAACACAGCGACGCCTTCGTCTGGGTTGCGCTGTGCGATCCTGATCCGGCCGAGCTCGACGAGATGAAGCTCGAATTCGATCTGCACGAACTCGCTGTCGAGGATGCGCGCAAGGGCCATCAGCGGCCGAAAATCGAGGAGTACGGCGACTCGCTGTTCTGCGTGCTGCACCTGCTCGAACTGAAGGACGACGAAATCTCGGTCGGCGAGCTCGACATCTTCGTTGGCGCCAATTACGTGCTTTCTGTTCGCAACCGCAACTCGCGGAATTTTCGCAGCGTGCGCGAACGCTGCGAACGCGAACCGGACCTGCTTTCGCACGGCGCTAGTTTCGTCTTCTATGCCTTGATGGATGCCGTTGTCGACCGCTATTTTCCGATCGTTGATGTGCTCGAAAGCGAGCTTGAAACGATCGAGGAGCAAATCTTTGCCAAGGGGACGGCGCGGAGCAATATCGAGCGGCTCTATGCCCTGAAGCGCAAGGTGATGGTGCTCAAGCATGCCGTCGCGCCGCTGATGGAGGCCGCCGGTAAGCTGTACGGTGCGCGGGTGCCGAAGACCTGCGTCAATTCGCAGGAGTACTTCCGCGACGTCTACGACCACCTGGCGCGTATCAATGCCTCGCTCGACACCAGCCGCGATACGATCGGCACGGCGATTCAGGTCAATCTGTCGATGGTGACCATCGAGGAAAGCGAGGTTAACAAGAAGCTGGCGGCCTGGGCCGGTATCTTCGCCGTCGCCACCGCCTTCGCCGGCATCTGGGGAATGAACTTCAAGGCCATGCCGGAGTTGCAATGGGAATATGGTTACCCGGCGGCTATTGGCGTCATTTCGGTTGCCTGCATCACGCTTTACCTGCGTTTCAAGCGCTTTGGGTGGTTATGACTCGCCAAGTCAGTGTGCTTCATCCCAGTTGGCGCCGACGCCCACTTCGACGACTAGCGGCACGCGCAATTTGGCCACTTGCGTCATGTGTGGCGGCAGTTCGATACGCACTCTTTCCAGTTCGTCGTCCGGTACTTCGAGAACAAGTTCGTCGTGCACCTGCATGACCAGGCGAGTTTTCAGCCCTTCGTTGTCGATCCAGCGCTGTACCGCAATCATCGCCAGCTTGATGAGGTCGGCGGCAGTGCCTTGCATCGGCGCGTTGATTGCCGCACGTTCGGCGCCCTGGCGCCGTCCGGCCTGGCTGGCGCGGATCTCGGGCAGCCACAGGCGACGGCCGAAAACGGTTTCGACGCAGCCCTTGATTCTGGCTTCGTTGCGCGTGCTTTCCATGTAGCGGGCGACACCGGGATAGCGCGCGAAATAGCGTTCGATGTAGGCCTGAGCCGCACCGCGTTCGATGTCGAGCTGGCGGGCGAGGCCGAAGGCGCTCATGCCGTAGATCAGGCCGAAGTTGATCACCTTGGCGACACGCCGCTGGTCGGGGCCGACTTCGATCGGCGTAACGCCGAAAATTTCGCCAGCGGTGGCCCGGTGCACGTCCTCACCCTGGGCGAAGGCATCGAGCAGGCGGGCGTCTTCGGAGAGGTGCGCCATGATGCGCAATTCGATTTGCGAATAATCAGCGGAGACGATGTGCCCGCCCGGCGGGGCGATAAAGGCGGCGCGAATGCGCCGACCCTCGGCGGTACGTACCGGGATATTCTGCAGATTGGGGTCGCTCGAAGACAGGCGTCCGGTGACCGCCACTGCCTGCGCGTAGCTGGTATGCACGCGATTGGTTTCTACATTGACCATTTTCGGCAGCTTGTCGGTGTAGGTACTTTTCAGTTTCGCAAGCTGGCGCGATTCGAGCAGGATTTTCGGCAGCGGATAGTCGAGTGCCAGCTCTGAAAGCACCTCCTCGTCGGTCGATGGCGTGCCCGAGGGCGTCTTCTTTTTTACCGGCAGGCCGAGTTTGACGAACAGGATTTCGGCCAGTTGTTTCGGCGAATTGACGTTAAATGGCTGCCCGGCGGCCTCATGGGCAAGTGTTTCAAGTTCGAGCAGCCGGGTGCCCAGTTCCTTGCTTTGTTCGGCAAGCAGTGCGCAGTCAATGCGCACCCCGGTGCGTTCCATGCGAAAAAGAATATCGCGAACGGGAATTTCAATGTCATTGTAGATATAGGCCAGGCCCTGATCTGCGGCAATCTGTGGAAATAGTCGGGCATGCAAGCGCAGGCAAAGGTCGGAATCCTCGGCGCCGTAGTCGGCGGCCTGGTCGAGCGCTACCTGATTGAAGCCGATCTGGTTGGCGCCCTTGCCGCACAGTTCCTCGTAGGAAATTGTTGCCAGGCCGAGGTGGCGCAGCGCGAGCTGGCCAAGGTCGTGGCCACGCACGCCGTCCTTGCCCGCTTCGAGCACATAGGATTGCAGCAGGGTGTCGTGCGCGACGCCGGCCAGCGCGATGCCGTGATTGGCAAATACGTGCTGGTCATATTTCAGGGTCTGACCGATTTTTTTGTGCTGCGCCGATTCCAGCCACGGTTTGAGGCGCGCCAGCACTGCGGCGCACTCAAGTTGCGCAGGCGCTCCGGGGTAGTCGTGGGCGAGTGGCAGATAGGCGGCCTCGCCGGGAGAAACGGCAAAGGAAATACCGACCAGGCGCGCGGCAAAAGGGTCCAGGCTGGTCGTTTCGGTATCCAGCGCGGTAAGCGGCGCAGCTTCGATCTTTGCCAGCCACGCGGCGAATGTGGCCCAGTCTAGGATGCTGGTGTAATTGCTGCGGTCAGGCGTGAGCAGTGAGGTCTGAGTGGCAAGCGGCGGGGAGGGTGCAAGCAGTTCGCCGGCCGTAGTGCCGGGGATCGGGTCGGTGGGTTGGCTGACCTCTTTGAGCCACGACTTCATTTCGTAGCGCGTGAATAATTCAGTCAGTCGCACTGTATCCATTTCGCGTGGTGTCAGGTCAGTCAGCGCCAGCGGCAGTTCGAGGTCGCAGCGCACGGTGACCAAGCGGCGCCCCAGCGGCAGAAAATCGAGGGTGCGACGCAGATTCTCGCCGACCACCCCGCCGATGTCGGTCGCAGCGGCCATGACGCCGTCGAGTGAACCGTACTGGGCCAGCCATTTGACCGCCGTCTTCGGCCCGACTTTGTCTACGCCCGGGACGTTATCGACCGCATCACCGACCAGTGTCAGGTAGTCGACGATGCGCTGCGGCGGTACGCCGAATTTGGCGAGCACGCCGGCTTCGTCGAGCATTTCGTTGCTCATGGTATTGACTAACGTGATGTGTGGGTTGACGAGTTGTGCGAGGTCTTTGTCGCCAGTCGAGATCAGCACCTTGATGTCTTGCGCAGCAGCCTGCCTGGCCAGTGTGCCGATCACGTCATCGGCCTCGACGCCATCGACCATCAGGATTGGCCAGCCGTAGGCCGCAACGCCGGCGTGAATCGGTTCGATCTGACGCACCAGATCGTCCGGCATGCTCGGGCGGTTGGCCTTGTAATCGGCATACCAGTCGTCGCGAAAGGTTTTTCCCTTGGCGTCGAAGACACAGGCCTTGAATACGACGTTGTGCGCCTTGTGATCACTATCGAGCCGGCGTAGCATGTTCAGCACGCCATAAATTGCACCGGTCGGTTCGCCCAGCGTGTTGCGCAGATCCGGCATGGCGTGAAAGGCGCGGTAGAGATATGACGATCCGTCGACCAGCAGTAATGTAGGCATATTTGGGCAGATAAAATGAGCGAAAAAGAAAAGATCCCCCCGCTGGCAGACGCCAATGGATCAAAATCCAACGCCTCACAGGAGGCCTGGCGGATTTTTGGCATTATGTCAGAGTTCGTCGAGGCGGCGCAGCGTCTGTCGGCGATCCGGCCGGCGGTTTCGATCTTTGGCAGCGCGCGGACAGCGCCCGATTCACCCTATTACAACCTGACCGAAAGTATCGCGCGGCAGCTTTCGGATGCCGGGTTCTCGGTGATTTCTGGCGGCGGGCCGGGGATAATGGAGGCCGCCAACCGGGGCGCGTTTCACGGCAAGTCGCTGAGCGTTGGTCTGAATATCCAGTTGCCGCATGAGCAGGCGGCCAATGACTACCAGGATATTTCGCAGACCTTTCGCCACTTTTTTGCGCGCAAATACATGTTCGTTCGCTTTGCCAATGCCTATGTCGTAATGCCCGGCGGCTTCGGCACGCTTGACGAACTGCTCGAAGCCCTGACCTTGATCCAGACCGGAAAGAGCCGCAAGATTCCGATCATTCTGGTGCATGAGCCTTTCTGGCGCGGCATGCTCGACTGGTTCCGCACCACCCTGGTCAACGAGGAAGTCATTTCGCCCGAGGACATCGATTTGATCCAGGTTATCGATAAACCGGAGGACGTTGTCGAGGCCATTTTCAAGCATTACGAGACTCGCGGTTTTGCTCCGCTCCCTGCTGAGCACGAGATGATGCTCAATCTGTAATACAATCAAGGCCTGTCGAATGCCTCTCGGAAGTTTTTTATGCGCTGCCTTCCCCCCTTTCTTTCCCTGCTGGCTCTCCTGGCCCCCCCGGTTTTCGCCCAGACTGGCGCCGACCAGCAACTCCCCCCGGATGCCAAGCCTCCGGTCATGGTGCCGCTCGACGATTCACTGGAGCCGCAGGTGACGATCAAGAAACGCGACGGCAACACGATCGAGGAGCACCGCATCAACGGCAGGCTGTACAAGATAACGGTCACGCCGGAAAACGGCATTCCCTACACGCTGATTGATCAGCGCGGCGACGGTTCATTTTCCACCGATACCCAGGGTACTCCGGGACTGAGTGTGCCGATGTGGGTGATCGGCACCTTCTAAGCCGACCCGCTTGCTGGCAACGCGCCATGTCGCGTCGCACAGAATCTTCTTTCCAACGATGCAGGTGAACAAATCCATGGAACCCTTCCCCCTGGCGGCGCCAGCCTTCAACGGTAATAGTCGCGTCGTCGCAGCAGGTAATGCCTTCGAATGGCTCAGGCAGGGCTGGGCGCTGTTTGTTTTCAATCCGGGGGTGTGGATCGCGCTGACCCTCGTGCTGCTGGTAATCATTATTGGGCTGAGCATTGTCCCCCTGGTCGGCACGCTGGCTGCTAACTTGTTCACCCCCTTGCTTGGCGCTGGCATGTTGCTGGCATGCCAGAAAGCGGCGGACGGTGAAGCACTGGAGATTGCCGATCTGTTTGCCGGCTTCAAGCAGAACACCGGTAATCTGGTGATGGTCGGGGTGCTCTATATGGTGGCGATGCTGCTCATCATGTTTATCGTCGTCGTGCTCGGCGGTGGCAGTATTGCCGGCGGCCTGATGATGGGACATGCGGCTGGTTTTGGGCTGGCCCTTGGCGGACTGATGATCGCCATGCTGCTCTCGCTGGTGCTTTTGGTGCCCCTGTTTATGGCCATCTGGTTTGCGCCGGCGCTGGTCTTCTTCAACAATATGCCGCCGGTCGAGGCGCTCAGGGCCAGCTTCAATGCCTGCCTGAAGAACACGCTGCCGTTGCTGGTCTATAGCCTGGTCGTCATGGTGCTCATGTTCTTCGCGGCCTTGCCTGTTGGCCTTGGCTTCCTGGTCCTCATTCCTGTGCTTTCCGGGTCGGTTTATGCCTCGTATCGGGATGTCTTTGTTGCCAACTAAACGTATGTTCGTCACCCTATGCAGGCGCTGACTCTTCCTTCTCGTCGTGGCTGGCACTGGTTGTACGACGGTTTCGGAATCTTTCGCAGAAATCAGTTGGTGCTTTCGCTTGCCGTGCTCGGCTACTGGATGTTGATGGCCCTGATCAGTTCCTTTCCGCTGATCGGGCAAGTGGCCGCACCGTTGCTGATTCCGGTTTTCACGGTCAGCTTGATGAACGCCTGCCGTCTGCTCGCGCAGGGCGGCCCGCTTCCTCCGCATCTGCTGTTCTCGGGTTTTCAGAAGAACCTGCGCGCGCTGCTGGTGCTCGGCGCCGTCTACATTGTCGTCGGCGTTGTCGTCCTCGGGATCGTCGCTTCGGTCGACGACGGCGTGCTGTTCCGGCTCGTGGTTCTGGGTCAACGACCTGGGAAGCAGGTGCTGACCAGCGATAGCGTGATGTTTGGCGGACAACTGGCGCTGCTCCTCTTTTTGCCGCTGATGATGGCCTATTGGTACGCGCCGATGCTCGTCGCCTGGCATGACCTGTCTGCCGGCAAGTCGCTATTCTTCAGTTTCGTCGCCTGCTTGCGCAACTGGCGTGCTTTCCTTGTCTATTCTGTCGCGACCCTGGTGGTCGGTGCGCTCATTCCCGGTGTGCTGGTCGGACTGTTCAGCGCCCTGTTCGCCGGTGTTGGTGAGCTGTTCTCGGTGGTGCTGACCGCAGTGACCGTCTTCACTCTCGTGCCGACGCTGTATGCCAGTTTCTACGTGAGCTATCGCGACGTTTTTGTGACCATTGACGAAAATGTCTGAAGCCCCGGGCGGCAAACCGCTGGGGGTCTTCGGCGGCACGTTTGACCCGGTTCATAACGCTCACCTGCGTCTGGCTGAAGAGGCGCTTGACCGCCTGGGGCTGGCGCAGGTGCGCTGGATTCCCGCCGGCCAGCCGGCGTGTCGTGCGGCGCCACTAGTTAGCGCCGCGCAGCGTCTTGAGATGGTGCGCCTGGCCATCGCCGGCAACCCGCGTTTTGAACTCGATAGCGCTGAAGTTGACGCCGCCCAGTCGAGCTATACCGTGCCAACGCTTGAACGGTTGCGCCAGACGGCAGCTTGCGGCGCACAGCGGCCACTGGTCCTGCTGGTCGGCGCCGATGCCTTCGCCGGCCTCCCCGCCTGGCATCGCTGGGAGAGCCTGTTGGCACTGGCACACATCGCTGTGGCGCACCGGCCGGGCTTTCCAGTCGATGCGGCGAGTCTGCCCGGCGCACTGGCCAGCATCTATAAGGAGCGCTATCGCCCGGATGCCGCGGCGCTGGCTGCGGCGCCAGCGGGTTGCATCGTCAATTTCGCCATGACGCAACTCGATATTTCGGCAACCAAGGTCCGCGCCCTGCTGTCGAAAGGCCACAGTACGCGTTATTTGATTCCCGACGCGCTTGTCACCTATATTCACGACCACCACCTTTATCTGGAAAACTGAGCAGCCAATGAAATTACCCCAGCTCGAAAAACTTGTTGTTGCCGCCCTCGAAGAGATCAAGGGTCGCGACATTGAAGTCATCAACACCGCCAAGCTCACGCCTCTTTTTGAACGAATCGTCATTGCTTGCGGTGATTCGAACCGTCAAGTCAGGTCATTGGCGCGCAACGTCGAGGACAAGGTGCGCGAAGCCGGTGGTCACATCATTTCTACCGAAGGCGAAGATAGCGGCGAATGGGTGCTGGTCGATCTGGGCGATATCGTTGTCCATGTCATGCAGCCAGCCATCCGCAGCTATTACAATCTTGAAGAGCTGTGGGGCGGTAAAGGCCCGACGCGCGTGCGTAAGGCGCTGGCGGCCCCGGCGGTGCAAGAGAGCTAAGTCCGAGCGCAACTGCATGAGACCAGAAAACGCATTCAACGTGCCCCGCAGGAAACACCCTTGGGGTGCAGAGAGCGCAAAGAATTCTGAGAATGACATCACTCGCCCGAAAGGCGAGTTGCGAATTTCTCTCTGCGCCCTCTGCGTCTCTGCGATCTCTGCGTTAAAAGAGGTTTGAATTGAGGTTTTAAGGATGAACGTTCGTATGCGCTCATTCCCCGCTTCATGAAGCTCGGCATTCTGGCGGTTGGTCACAAGCTTCCCGAGTGGGTCGCCAAAGGCTGTGCCGAATACATCAAGCGCATGCCACGCGAATTGCCGATCGTTGTTGTCGAAATCAAACCCGAGCCGCGCGGATCGAAAACCCGCGAACAACTTTTGGCTGCCGAAAAAGTCCGTTTGCAGGCCAGTCTGCATGGGTTTTCCCGGATCGTCGTGCTTGACGAGCGGGGAACTGACCTGAGTACGCTGCAACTGGCAGCGCGTCTTGAAGACTGGATGCGCGAAGGCGGCGATACGGCCCTCGTCATTGGCGGCGCCGACGGTATCGACGCGGCCTTGAAGCAACAGGCCGATGATACGATCCGTCTTTCCAGCCTGACCTTGCCGCACGCCGTGGCGCGATTGATCCTCTGCGAACAGCTGTATCGTGCGCTCAGCGTGGTCAGGAATCATCCATATCACCGGGAGGGCTGATGATCGACCCGTACCATCCCCGTCTTTACCTGGCCTCGCGCAGCCCGCGCCGGCGCGAATTGCTGACTCAGATCGGGATCCAGTTCGATACCGTCGTTTTTCGCAATCACCCGCGCGAGGACAAGGAAGTCGACGAGACGCCACATCGGGGTGAAATGCCAGCGGCCTATGTTGAGCGAGTTGCCCGAGCCAAGGCCGAACATGGCGGGGGCATTGCCGGTTGGCGAAAAATGCAGTCGCAGCCGGTCCTGGCAGCCGATACCACCATCGAATTTGATGGCGGGATCATTGGCAAGCCGCTCGACAGCGAGGACGCGAAATCCATTCTGCGCCGCCTTTCGGGAAAGCCGCATCGTGTGCTCACGGCGGTCGCCGTGTTTCTGGACGGGCGCATTGAAGCCTTGTTATCGGTCAGCGAGGTGCGCTTTGGCGTTCTTGACGAGACCCAGATCCGCAACTATGTCGCCAGCGGCGAACCGATGGACAAGGCCGGTGCTTACGCGATCCAGGGTCGCGCCGGCCAGTTTGTCGAACACCTGTCCGGCAGCTATTCCGGGGTCATGGGCCTGCCGTTGTTCGAAACCGCCGTGCTGCTCAGGCGCTTTGGCTACCCGGTTTAGTCAAAAACCTCACGTTGGCTATCTACGCAGCCAGTCCAGGATCAGCGTTGCCGCTTCGAGCGCTCCGGTCGGGTGGGGGATGGGCGGGGTGAATTGCTGCCACAGGGCAGCGAGCGCAGCCTTTAACTGTCCGCTGGATAACTCGTTGTCATCAATCTCGTGGCAGCGGGCTTTGTCTTTCAGCCAGTCGATCAGGCAGTCCTGTTCGGGCCAGTCGTCACGGCGCAGGTACAGCACCGGGATGCCAGCGCATGCCGCTTCGGTGAAGATGCCGTAGCCGGGCTTGGTGAGCACGGCATCGACGCTGCACAGGAGGTCGGTAAAGGGCAGGCCGAGTGCTTCGATGGCGGTCATATCATCACGCTCGACTCTCCAGCTCTGCGGCACCAACCAGCGTAGGTCTGCGGTGTGCGGCCAGCGTTTAACCGGCGCTTCCTTGTCGATGCCACCGAAGGCGATCAGAACCAGTTTCTCGTCCGGCGTGCATCCTAGTTGTTCGCGCAAAGGAGTACGGCAATCGCGACCGATTGTGGCGACCGGTGCGATGGTGTGCCGGCGTGGCAGATCGCTCATCGGCATGGCCGGGGTCAGACGCAGGAAACATTCGGCACTGAGGTAGGCGGCCAGCATCTGGTCGTGGATTGGTGGGGCCCAGTCTTCGCCGCCAAAAAAATAGGCGAAGAGGTCGGCCCAGTTGAGTGAGCACATTGCCAGCGACGCAATGCCGGCCTTGGCAGCGCCGGCCAGTGGCAGATAGGCGACATCGCTTAGCACCAGATCAGGACGTAGTGCGCCAAGCAGCGCGGCTTCTGCGGCGACCCGTTGCGGCCAGTTGGCGTGGTATGCCCGATAAGCGGTAGCCGTCGCCGCGTGGTCGATGCAGAGCGCATCGTGCATGATGAAGCCGAAGTCGCTACGTTCCGCAATATGAGCAAAGTCGCTGTGCAGGCGCGCACGCAGTTTTTCCAGTGCTAGCCCGCTGCGCACGGTCAGCCGCAGTTTGGGCAACAGGCGAAAAAGTTCGTTGAGGATAGGCGCCACCTGCGCCAGATGGCCAAGTCCGTGCGACGAGATGTCGACGAAAAGGTGGGGTGGGTGCGGTGGCAAACGGTTCATGCAGTCAGACCTTGAATGATCCCGAGAATAGAAGAATAAACCGCATTTAACGCAGAGATCGCAGAGGCGCAGAGAACGCGGAGGTTTCCGAAAGATTAGCTACTCACACGAGTAAATGTTGGGCTTGTCTCTGCGCCCTCTGCGCCTCTGCGTTGAAAGAGGTCGCAGCCGTGGTCTTTCATTAAACAAAGCGCGCCAGCAGGGCGCCGGGGAGTTCGGCGGGGAGTGGAATCCAGACCCGGTGGCCGTTGCCCGGGGCGACGTTGATGGGTGAGCCATCGGCTTTTTCCATGCGCGCCAGGGTTAGTTCAAAATTTCCCGTGGGGTGAATGACCTCGATGCGGTCGCCGACTGCAAAGCGGTTTCTCACCTCGATCTCTCCCAGGCCGCGTGCGGCGTCCCAGGCGATCACGTCGCCAACGTAAAGGCTGCGTCCGGACTCGGAGTGGCCGCGCAGGTAGTTCTGCATTTCGTGGTCGTGGTGGCGCTGGTAAAAACCGTCGGTGTAGCCGCGATTGGCCAGTCCCTCAAGTTCGCCGAGCAGCGTTGGGTCGAAGGGGCGGCCGGCGACGGCGTCATCAATGGCACGGCGATAAACCTGGGCCGTGCGCGCGGCATAATAGGGCGACTTGGTGCGGCCCTCGATCTTCAGCGAATCGATGCCGATCGCGACCAGACGCTGCACATGCTCGATGGCACGCAGGTCCTTGGAGTTCATGATGTAGGTGCCGTGCTCGTCTTCCTCGATCGGCATTAGTTCGCCGGGGCGCTCTTTTTCTTCGAGCAGCCAGACCTTGGCATGGACATCACCGCCGGCGTCTTCCTGGCCCGCCTTGACCTTGTAATCCCAGCGGCAGGAGTTGGTGCAGGTGCCCTGGTTCGGGTCGCGATGGTTGAAATAGCCGGAGAGCAGGCAGCGGCCCGAGTAGGCGATGCACAGCGCACCATGCACGAAGACTTCGAGTTCGATGTCCGGGCATTCCTGACGGATCTCGGCGACCTCGTCGAGCGACAGTTCGCGCGAGAGAATGATGCGCGAGACGCCGAGTTTTTTCCAGAAGCGCACGGCGGCAAAGTTGACGGTATTGGTCTGCACCGACAGATGCACTGGCATTTCCGGCCAGGTTTCGCGCACCAGATCGATCAGGCCGGGGTCGGCCATGATCAGCGCGTCGGGCTTGAGAGCCACCACCGGCGCCATGTCGGCCAGGTAGGTGCGGACCTTGGCATTGTGCGGCAGGACGTTGCTGACAACGTAGAAGCGCTTGCCGTCGGCGTGCGCTTCGCCGATGGCGTTGCCCAGCGTTTCAATGTTGCCGAATTCGTTGTTGCGCACGCGCAGGCTGTAGCGCGGCTGTCCGGCATAGACGGCGTCGGCAGCGAAGGCAAAGGCGGTGCGCATCATGGTCAGCGAACCGGCGGGAGCCAGCAACTCGGGGGCGAGCAAGGCAGGAGCGTTGGACATGGAAGCTTTGCTGGGGGAAGGGGTAGAATGCTGCGAGCTCTTTGAATCCCCGATTTTAACCGCATTTTTCAGATCGCCCTCCTATGTCCGAAGATATCCTGATCAACTTTACCCCGCAGGAAACGCGCGTTGCCGTCATGTACCAGGGCGTCGCTCAGGAGCTGCACATCGAACGTACCGCCAGCCGGGGGCTGGTCGGTAATATCTATGTCGGACGCATTGTCCGCATTTTGCCCGGCATGCAATCGGCATTCATTGACGTTGGGCTGGAACGAACCGCATTCCTGCACGTTGCCGATATTTGGGAGCCGCGGGGCAGTGACGATCCTGTCCGACCCATAGAGCGCATCCTGTTCGAGGGGCAGAGTATTGTCGTGCAGGTGATTAAGGATCCGATCGGCAGCAAGGGCGCACGCCTGTCGACCCAGATGTCGGTGGCCGGGCGGATGCTGGTCTACTTGCCGCAGGAGAAACGCATCGGTATTTCACAGCGCATCGAAAGCGAGGTCGAACGCGAGGCATTGCGCGAAAAAATAACCCGCCTGGTCCCCGGCGACGACGGGGGCGGTTTTATCGTGCGCACGATGGCCGAGGGCGCCACGGAAGAAGAGCTGAGCAAGGACATTGAATATCTGCGCAAGATTTGGCACGACATTCAGGCGCAGTCAAAAACTGCTGCGGCCCCAGCGCTGCTTTATCAGGAACTGTCGCTCGGCCAGCGCGTACTGCGTGATTTCGTCAACCCGGAAACGGCGAGCATCGTCATTGACTCGCGCGAGAACTTCCAGAAGCTGACGGCCTTTGCCGCCGAATATACGCCGACGGTTGCGCCGCTGCTCAACCATTACATTGGCGAGCGCCCGCTGTTTGACCTGCACGGCGTCGAGGACGAAATCCAGAAGGCGCTGGCGCGCCGCGTCGAACTGAAATCGGGCGGCTACCTGATCATCGACCAGACCGAGGCGATGACAACCATCGATGTCAATACCGGTGGTTTCGTTGGCGTGCGCAACTTTGATGACACCATTTTCAAGACCAATCTCGAAGCGGCGCAAACCATCGCCCGCCAGTTGCGCCTGCGCAACCTTGGCGGCATCATCATTACTGATTTTATCGATATGGATAGTGATGAACACCGTTTGGCCGTTCTCGCCGAGTTCAACAAGGCGCTGGCGCGTGACCACACGCGCTTAACGGTCAATGGGTTTACCGCGCTTGGCCTGGTTGAAATGACGCGCAAGCGCACGCGCGAATCGCTGGCCCACGTGCTGTGCGAGGAATGTCCCACCTGTGGCGGTCGTGGCGAAGTCAAGACGGCGCGTACCGTGTGCTACGAGATTCTGCGCGAACTGCTGCGTGAAGCGCGGCAGTTCAACGCCCGCGAATTTCGCGTGCTCGGCAGCCTTTCAGTGATCGATATTTTTCTTGACGAAGAGTCTCAGGGACTGGCCATGCTCTCCGACTTTATCGGCAAGCCCATCTCGGTACAGGCCGAACCCAGCTATGCGCAGGAACAATACGACATTGTCTTGATGTGAGTTGGGTTTGGGAATGTGAGCTTTGACGGTTACGGAGGCCCAAGTGCCTTATTTTTCAGCTACTCTTTCGATTATGTCATGACAAGCCGGCGTATATGACTGAGAATCCGGGTTGGTAACACCAATTCGCCAATATGGAGAGTCGTTTATGAAAACCAACCTGCCGATCACCACGACTGAGGTGCCGTTTCCGAAAGGGCACTACATCGTTTCACGCACCGATCTTAAAGGGTCGATCACTTACGTTAACGAGACCTTCGTCAAGATAAGCGGTTTTACGCGCGAAGAATTGATTGGCAAGAACCACAACCTGGTTCGTCACCCGGACATGCTGCCCGGCGCTTTTCAGTGGCTGTGGGATACGGTCAAGGAGGGGCGCCCCTGGCGCGGCATCGTAAAAAATCGGTGCAAGAACGGTGATTTCTATTGGGTTGATGCGCTGGTTGTCCCGGTCCTCAAGGCCAGCGAAATCATCGGGTACATGTCGGTGCGCACGGCACCGAGCAAGCAGCAGATCGCGCAGGCCGAGGCCTTCTATCAACAGTTGAAAGACGGCCAGGCGTCGCTTCCGAAGACGGTCTGGTGGAAACGCATTTCACTGAAAGTCAAGCTCAACGGCCTGGTTTCTCTGTTGCTGGGTATGCAGATTGTCGGCTGGGTGGTCTATCAATCCGGTTCGTCGATTGGCTTTTCGCCGGATGCAGTCCGGACGCTGCTTCAATTCTTTGGCATCACCGGCATCGCTGCCAGTATTGCGCTGCTAGTCGGGCAAAGTCAGGTGCTGACCGTCATCGACCGGATTGTTGGCCGACTTGACAACATCGCTCAGGGCGACCTGACCGACGATATCCCCCTGACGCGCGAGGATGAGCTGGGCAAACTCAACAATTCACTGATTACCATGCAGACGCATATTAAGGCGATGATGGCCGAAATTTCCGAGTCGGCTGACCTGATGGGCGAGGGTGCCCAGGCGCTGAGCAGTGAAATGGAAAATACCCGCCGTGTAACATTGGCACAATCCGACGCCGTGAGCCGCATTGCGGCTGCGGTCGAGCAACTGGTCGCTTCAGTCAATGAAATTGCCGACAGTGCGCAGCAGGCAACGCAGGCCGTTGAGGCATCGCACGGATTGCTCGGCCAGGCGTCTTCGAGCATGGGCCAAAGCATGGCGGCGACGGCCAATGTCGTGTCTACCGTTGGGGATGCCAGCAAGACGATGGCTGAGCTTTCCCAGTCCATCCTTGCCATTGATCGCGTCAGCCATGTCATTCGCGGTATTGCTGATCAAACGAACCTGCTGGCACTGAATGCCGCCATCGAGGCGGCGCGAGCCGGAGAAGCGGGCCGCGGTTTTGCCGTGGTGGCGGATGAGGTAAGGAAACTGGCCGAGCAATCAAGCCGGCAAACGATTGAGATTGCGACCAGCGTTCAGGAGATTCAGCGTGTTACGCAACTTGTGCTGGGCACTATGGAAGCGGCGGGAACACACGTCGCCAGTACCGATGTGGCGATGAACTCGGCGCGTAGCGGGCTCGATTCGGTAGCCCACCACGGCGAGGAAGTAGCGTCTATTTCCCGGCATATTTCCGACGGAACGCGTCAGCAGGCGGCCGCGGGGAATGAAATCGCCGGCCAGGTCGAGGACATCGTCGCCGGTATCGAGAAGACAACCGTGGCGATTTCCGCGGTGACCGAGAAAACAGTGGAGATGAAGGCCGGTGCTTCGAGCTTGCGGCAGTTGATTGCCTACTTCCGCTTCATGCGCTGAGCGACTTTCTCAAAGGCACGCTAAGGTCGAGTCATGCAAACCTTCGTATGGGGGGAAGAGTTTTATACCGGCGTCGGTCCGATTGATGAGCAGCACCACGGGCTGGTTGATCTGTTCAACCGGTTGAGTGAATCACTGACGGAGAGGGAGGGGGAGCAGGGGACGGCCGACAATACCGTGGAAAGCGTTTTTTCGCAGTTGATGGACTATGCGCAGCATCACTTTACGGTCGAGCAGGCCTTGATGCAGGGGCAGGGCGTTGATGCCCGGCACGTCATGCTGCACCTCAAACTGCATGATGATTTCATCGGGCAGGTGCGCGCCTTGTGGGGCGCCCGGGCGGCACTGAGCAACCCGGCGGAAGTCTTCCTGTCCTTTCTGACCTCCTGGTTGTGTGCACACGTTCTCGGTGTTGATCAGTCGATGGCGCGACAACTGGACTCGATCGGCCGAGATGAGACGCCGGAGCGGGCCTTTGAACTGGAATTGCTCAGGCCCCGGGACAAGAGCGCCGAGGCCATGATCAAGGCGCTGCGCAACACTTACCAGGTGGTGTTCCGTTTGAATCTTGAGCTGATTTCGGCAAACCGTTTTCTTGAACAAAGGGTTGCCGCGCGCACCGCCGAGTTGCAACAGGCCAACGCGGCGTTGATGGTGGCCAACCAGAAACTCGAAGTTTATGCGCAGACGGATGGTTTGCTCGGTATCGCCAACCGGGATTTTTTTGACGCCCGGCTCAGTGAGGACTGGAATCGTGGCATTCGTGAACGCAGTCCGGTCGCTCTGCTGATGATCGATGTCGATTTTTTCAAAAACTACAACGATCATTACGGGCACCAGGCCGGAGATGCCTGCCTGCAAGCGGTAGCCAGGGCCGCGGCAGCCAAGATGGTGCGGTCGGTGGACCTGCTGGCGCGCTATGGCGGCGAGGAATTTGTCGTGGTTCTGCCGAACACGGCGATTCAGGGCGCGCACAAAGTCGCGCTCAGTATTTGTGCGGCGGTATCTGCGCTGAACATTGCGCACTGTGCATCAACGGTGGCTGAGTACGTGACGGTGAGCATCGGCGTGGCCTCGCTCCTGCCTGAACGGCAGTCGCAGGCCAGTCAGGCCGTGGCGGCGGCTGATCAGGCGCTGTACGCCGCCAAGCAGCAGGGCCGCAACCGGGTCTGCCTGGCGGCGAACTGAAGTTTCGAGGCTCAAGCCGCAGTCGTGCAATACATCGTCGATTCGCCTTCAATCACGGTTTTGCCATTAACCGAACACACCGAGTCGAGGACGCAGCGTCGTTTGCCAGTGGTGACTTCACGCACCGTGACGGTCGCCCGGACGGTATCGCCAATGCGCACCGGCGCCTTGAATTTAAGCGTCTGCCCAAGATAGACGGTGCCTGGGCCGGGCAGTTTGTTGGCCAGCACGGCCGAGATGAAACCGGCAGACAGCATGCCCTGCGCAATGCGTCCGCCAAACTGGGTTGTTTTTGCAAACTCTTCGTCCAGATGTACTGGATTGACGTCGGTCGAGATTCCGGCAAACAGTACCACGTCGGCTTCGGTGACTGTTTTCGCCACACTGGCGCTCATGCCGGGTTGCAGATCTTCGATGTTGTAGCCGCCAAGGGAATTCATTGCGCTTCTCCGTGTCCATGGAATTCAGGTTTTCCCATGATACACAAACCTCTCACCTGCCGAGGAAATACACATGATTCAAGATGCCAGGCCAAGTGCTGATTTTGACAGTCTCGTTCCCGCTATTCCGTTCGGTCGTCGCAGTTTCATTGTCTCGGCGCTGGGGGCGGGTTTTGCGCTCGCGGTGCAACCGGTTATGGCGCAAGCGGTGATCACCACCAATGCCAGCGGCCTGATTGCTGGCGAGATCAAGGTGCCCGTCGCTGGTGGCGAGATGCCCGCCTACCGCGCTCAGCCAGCCAAAGGGAGCAATTTCCCGGTCATTTTGGTCGTGCAGGAAGTTTTTGGCGTGCACGAACACATCAAGGATGTTTGCCGGCGTCTCGCCAAGCAGGGCTATCTGGCCATCGCCCCCGAGTTGTATGCGCGTCAGGGCGACCCGCGGCAATACACCAATGTTCAGGAACTGATTAGCACTCTGGTCAGCAAGGTGCCAGACGCGCAGGTGCTGGCCGATCTGGACGCCTGCGTCGCCTGGGCCAAAGCGCATGACGGCGATAGCGCCCGACTTGGCATCACCGGCTTTTGTTGGGGCGGACGCATCACCTGGTTGTACGCCGCGCACAACCCGCAGGTAAAGGCCGGCGTGGCGTGGTACGGACGCATCGTCGGGCCGGTCAGCGATCTGACCCCGAAAAATCCGATCGATATTGCCGACCAGTTGAAGGGGCCGGTGCTGGGGCTTTACGGCGGGCAGGACCAGGGTATTCCGCTCGATTCGCTGGAACAGATGCGCAAGGCGCTAGTCGATTCCGGCAATGCGGCCAGCAAGGCATCAGCGATCCACGTTTATGCTGACGCCCCGCACGCCTTTCACGCCGATTACCGGCCAAGCTATCGCCCGCAGGAAGCCGCCGACGGCTGGCAGCGGCTGCTCGCATGGTTCAAGCAGAACGGGGTGTAGCAGCGATTGTTATGCAGATCCGAACTCTGATCGCCGGTGGGCTGCTCCTGCTTCTAGCGGCGTGCGCGAGCGCACCACCTCCGCCCGATGCCCAGCGCGCCGCTTTCAGCGAGAAGGGCAATGAAGTTGCGTTGTTCGCTCTCGGCCTGATCGACACCGGCTACCGTTTTGGCGGAAAGAATCCTGAAGCCGGGCTCGACTGTAGCGGTATGGTGTCCTACATCTACCGCCATGGCGCGGGGCTGAAGATTGGCGGCAGCGCCGCCGACATTGCTGGCAAGGGTCGCCCGATCGAGCGCGCCAGCCTACGTCCGGGCGACCTGGTTTTCTTCAATACGCGCAACGCACCGTTCTCGCACGTCGGTGTTTATATCGGAGAAAACCGCTTCGTCCACGCACCTTCGGGTAACGGCCGGGTGCGCATCGATCAGATGAATGCCAACTACTACGCTCAGCGTTTCGAAGCGGCGCGCAGCTACTTCGATTGATGTTTCGCCAGCCCAATCTTTACACCATTTTTACTTTCAGCGCGGGACAATCGCCGAACGCTTGATTGCAGGCGGATTATTCGGGAAAATGACGATGTCCTCACTTGCCACTTGGCAGCGCTTCGTATTGGCTGTCCTCGCCTGCGCGGCAACGACGCTGATCGCTACGCCTTTGCTCGGTTTTCTGGATCCGGCCAATATCGTGATGCTATTTCTGCTCACGGTGCTGCTCGTTGCGGTCAGCCTCGGTCTGGAAGCGGCCTTGCTGGCTGCCTTCCTCAGTGTCGGGCTGTTTGATTTCTTCTTCGTTCCGCCGCGCTTTTCCCTTGAAGTGCAAGATGGGCAGTATCTGGTCACTTTTGTCGTCATGCTTGCCGTGGCGCTCATTACTGGCCGGCTGACCGGCGGTCTGCGCCAGCAGGCCGATGAATCAGACCGCGAGGCCCTGCGATCACGTGCACTCTACGAAATGGCGCGCGACCTGTCGGGGGCGCTTATGGTCGAGCAGGTCGCCGAAATCACGCGCAAGTTCCTGCGCAGCGTGCTTGACGCCGATGCCATGATTCTTCTGCCCGACAGCACGGGCAGTTTGCAGCCCTGCGCCGGGCAGCAAGACGTCCGTTTGCAGATCGAGCCGCGCTTGGCGATCATGAGCTTTGACGGTGGCAAACCCGTCGAATGCCCGCAACTGGCCGACAGCGGCTACGCCGTTCTCTACCTGCCGTTGAAGGCGCCAATGCGCGTGCGTGGCGTCATCGCGGTGGTGCCGGCGGATTCTTGTGCCGAGACTTTGCTCGACCAGCGCGAGCGGCTGGAAACGATGGCTTCGCTGGCCGCCATTGCCGTCGAGCGCCTGCATTACGTCGAGGTCGCCCAGCATACCCAAGTGCAGGTGGTTTCGGAACGCCTGCGCAGCTCGATTCTTTCCGCCATTTCGCACGACCTGCGCACCCCGCTGACGGCGCTGGTTGGGCTGGCCGATTCGCTGACCGTCAGTAAACCGCCGCTGGGCGAGGTGGCGCAGGAAACGGCCGAAGCCATTCGCCAGCAGGCCGAACGGCTGGCCGGCCTGGTCGGCAATCTGCTCGACATGGCTCGTCTGCATGCAGGCGACATAACGCTGCAAAAAGAATGGCAGCCCATTGAGGAAGTCATCGGCGCCAGCATCAAGCTGCTCGGCCGCGCGCTGGCCGAGCACCCGGTCAAGGTGTCGCTGGCCAAGGATTTCCCGCTGGTCGAGTTTGACGCCGTGCTGATTGAACGGGTGCTCTGCAATCTGTTGGAAAATGCCGCGAAATATTCACCGCCGGGTTCACCCATCGAGATCGTCGTGCAGGCGCGGGACGACAGGGTTGAGGTCGCCGTCTGCGATAGCGGGCAGGGCTTTGCCGTGGAAAAAAACAGCGCAACGTTCGAGATGTTCGTGCGTGGCGAGCTGGAGTCGTCCACCCCGGGCGTCGGCCTTGGTCTGGCGATTTGCAAAGCCATTATTGACGCCCATGCCGGTACGATTACGGCGGCCAATCGCGCACCGGGCGGTGCTTGTGTGACCTTTAGCCTGCCTCTTGGCCTGCCGCCGCTTATCGAAGAGGACGTCATTTTCCAGCATGGCGAGCGCCAGCCGTGAGCGAAATTTTGAACGAATGTGCACGTGTCGCCCCAGTGGTCCTGATCGTCGAGGACGAAATGCTGATTCGCCGCTTTGTGCGCACAGCGCTTGAAGACGAGGGCTGCCGCGTCTTTGAGGCGGCAACATCGGCGCAGGGCCTGCTTCAATCAGGTGAGCAGAAGCCCGATCTGGTGATTCTTGATCTCGGTCTGCCCGATGGCAACGGCATCGATTTCATCGGTCACCTGCGCGGCTGGTCGGATGTGCCTATCCTCGTTCTTTCGGCGCGTGCGCACGAAAAGGACAAGATCCAGGCGCTCGACGTCGGCGCCGACGACTATCTAACCAAGCCTTTTGGCGTGGGCGAACTGCGCGCCCGGGCGCGCGCCCTGCTGCGACGACAGAGTCGGGGCGGCGAGGCGGCGACACCGATCATCGACTTTGGCGCGGTGCGGGTCGATCTCTCGCGACGCCTTGTAACGCGTAGCGGCGCAGTGGTGCACCTGACGCCGATCGAATATCGCCTGCTCTGCGTACTGCTGGCCAATACCGGCAAGGTCATGACCCAGCGTCACCTGCTGCGCGACGTGTGGGGAGCGTCAAGTGTCGAGAGCTATCACTACCTGCGGGTTTATGTCGGCCACCTGCGCCAGAAACTCGAAGACGACCCGACGCAACCAAAGTATCTACTGACCGAAACCGGTGTCGGCTACCGCTTCTTGCCGTGATTTCAGTCGTCTTTGCGATGAGTAAATGAGTTTCAGGTTCAATCTTTCCGGATCCATTTGATGAGTCATTCAGCACCGTCTGACCGAAAACGACTCAATGCTCTAGCGCTCGCTGCGCTCGGCGTCGTTTATGGCGATATCGGCACCAGCCCGCTCTATGCCCTCAAGGAGGTCTTCGGCAGTCCGCATCACCCGATACCGATCACCACGGATAACGTGCTCGGCATCCTGTCGCTGGTTTTCTGGGCCTTGATGATGGTGGTGACCGGCAAGTACGTCCTCTTCATCATGCGCGCCGACAACCGCGGCGAAGGTGGCATCATGGCCCTGATGGCGCTGGCTTTGCACAAGGAAAAGGAGGGCTCTTGGCGACGCAATGCGATTGTCACCCTCGGTCTCTTCGGCGCCGCGTTGTTTTATGGCGACGGGGTGATCACCCCGGCCATTTCGGTGCTCTCGGCAGTCGAGGGGCTCGAGGTCATGACTCCGACCTTCAAACCATTTGTCATTCCGCTGGTGCTGCTCGTTCTGGTTTTTCTTTTCGTCCTCCAGCGTCACGGAACGGCTAGCGTTGGCCGCTTGTTCGGGCCGGTGATGCTGATCTGGTTCGGCGTACTGGCCGTGCTCGGTTTGATCAATATCATTGCTGAACCGGGTGTCATGCGGGCGCTCAATCCGGTTTGGGGCGCGTGCTTTTTGATCACTAATCCGCGCCTGGGTTTTTTCTCGCTTGGCGCGGTGGTTCTGGTCCTCACTGGCGGCGAGGCGCTGTACGCCGACATGGGGCACTTCGGGCGCAAGCCGATTCAACGGGCCTGGTTCGCCATGGTATTGCCGGCCTTGCTGCTCAATTATTTCGGCCAGGGCGCACTGCTCCTGAGCGACCCGGCAACAATCGAAAATCCGTTTTATCTGCTGGCGCCTGGCTGGGCGCTTTTCCCGCTGGTTATGCTATCTACCGTGGCTACCGTCATTGCTTCGCAGGCGGTGATTTCCGGCGCTTTTTCGATGACCTTGCAGGCCATGCAACTGGGCTATTTGCCGTGCTTTCAGGTGCGTCACACCTCGGAAAGTGAGATGGGCCAGATCTATCTGCCAGCCATCAACTGGTTGCTGCTCGCTTCGGTGATCGCTCTGGTGCTCGGCTTTGGCTCGTCAAGCAATCTTGCGGCGGCCTATGGCATCGCCGTCACCGGCACCATGCTGATCACCAACCTGCTGGTTTTTGTCGTCGCCCGCAATCAGTGGGGATGGAAATCCTGGCAGGCATTCTGCTGCATTCTGCCTTTTGTGCTGATTGACATGGCCTTCTTCTCGGCCAATTCGACCAAAATTATCGCTGGCGGCTGGTTCCCGCTGGCTTTCGGTCTGCTCGTCTTCGCCGTGCTGACGACGTGGAAGCGGGGACGCGAACTGCTGCACGACAAACTGGGGCAGGACGCGATCGAACTCGCGCCTTTCATCGAAAGTCTGGCGCTGGGTGGCGCGGCGCGCGTTCCGGGAACCGCCGTCTTCATGACCGGCCGGCCGCAAGGCGTGCCGCGCGCCATGCTGCACAGTTTAAAGCACTACAAGGTGCTGCACGAGCGCATGGTGATCGTCACCATCCGCATCTTTGACGTGCCCTATGTGCCCGAGATTGACCGGGTCGAGGTTGCTGAGCTTGGTGAGCGCTTCTGGCAGGTGACGGTCCAGTATGGTTTCAAGGATGAGCCTGACCTGCCGGCGGCGCTCGCCCTGTGCGCACATTTCGGGCTGGAATTCGACATGATGGACACTTCATTCTTCCTCGGCAGAGAGACGCTGGTTCCGCGCTTCGGCGGAGCAATGGCGTATTGGCGCATTCTGCTGTTCGCCGTCATGTTCCGCAACGCCAGCAGTCTCACCGCCTTCTTCAAGATTCCGTCGAACCGGGTCGTTGAGTTGGGCTCACAGGTCGTCATTTAGCCTGCGAATGCCACACGCTATTGCATCGAATGTAGACCGATCATGTTCCCCTCGCTATCGAGCGTCAGCGCAATGAAGCCGTACTCGCCGATGGAAAACTTCGCCCGCTCAACGCGCCCACCGAATTGCGCGATACGCGCCGCCTCGACTGCACAATCCTCGCAAGCGAAGTACACCAGCGTACTGTTGCCTCCTGAAGGAACGCCGTTCATCTTGACCAGCGAACCGGTGATCCCCATGCGCCCCATCTGCATCGGAAAGGCCCACATTTCAATTTCAGCATCTGGGGTATTGAGTTTTTCGAGCTTTACCTGGAAGACGGATTCATAGAACGATTTTGCACGCGCCATATCCTGCACGTAAATTTCAAACCAGCGAACGGGGTTGTCGATCATTTTCTTTCTCCTTTATTTCGTCATTAAGGGGCTTTCACAGCCGTTGGCTTGCCGTTACTCGACTGGGTCAGGTCGAGCTCCCTGGCCTGCGCCGGAGTGATGATCTCCAGCAGGTTGACCACCTTCTTGACCCCGGCGGTGGTGCGCGCAACGCCGATCGCCGAATCGGCCTCGGGCTGAGTGACCATCCCGAGCAGGAAGACTACGCCGGCCTCAGTGACGACTTTGACGTGCACCGGGTTGAATTTTCCGGAATCGACCGAGCGGCTCTTGACCTTGGAGGTGATGAAGGAGTCGTTGCTGCGCTCCGAATACGAGGAGACGGGGCCGACGGCCAGTTCGTTATAGACGCCCTGGACGTTGGTAATGCCGGTGACGATGCGTTCAGCTTCGGCCTTGTCCAGACTGCTGGGCACCTCACCGGTCATCAGCACCTTGCGGTTAAAGCTGGTGAAGTTCAGATGTGCCTTGTCACCGAGCTTGTCGCCAACGCGGGAACTGGCTTTCCATTCGATCGATTCATCTTCGGTCTGGGTGCCTAGCGAGCGCCGGTCCATGGTCGCCAGAACGCCGGTGGTGACGCCTGCGGCGACCATCGGGAAGCAGCCCTGCAGAGCGGGAAGGACGGTGGCGCCGAGCAGCAGCGCGGCAATGACATTTTTTTTCATTCTTCAACTCCTAGCAGCAGACAGTCAATGCCATCACACAGGCAGTGGACGGTCAGTAAGTGGACTTCCTGAATACGTGCCGTACGCTCACTGGGGACGCAAATGTGGACGTCTGTGTCGCGCAACAAGCCGGCGATTTCGCCACCTCCTCTGCCGGTCAGGGCAACGACGTGCAGTTCGTTGTCATGGGCCGCGTGAATGGCTTCAATGACGCTGGCCGAGTTGCCCGAGGTCGAGATGGCCAGTAGCACGTCGCCGGACTGGCCGAGTGCGCGCACCTGGCGGTCAAAGACTGCCGGGTAACCATAGTCGTTGGCGACTGCGGTCAGGATCGAACTGTCGGTGGTCAGCGCAATCGCTGCCAGCCCCTGGCGCTCCATCTCGAAACGGCCGACCAGTTCAGCGGCAAAGTGCTGTGCATCAGCAGCCGAGCCGCCGTTGCCGCAGGCCAGAATTTTGCCGTTGCCGAGCAGGCAGCCGACCATCAGTTCGGCGGCCTGGGCGATCGGGGCGGCGAGCATTTCGCTGGCGTCGAGTTTGGTCTGGGCGCTGTCCTGGAAGTGCTGGCCGATACGTGAAATCAAATCCATGGTAGGGGTGTTGTCAAGGTTAAACGGGTGCCTAGTCTAACATCAGAGCACCAGATAGACCTCAAACTCGACGCGCCGCCAGGGATTGGGGTCGTCACGCAATTTCGCAACACGCGCTTCGAGCTTCTCTCCAGCGTCGAGCGCCCGTGCCACGGCGCGGTTCTCGGCACGCGGGACGTAGCCGAGTTGCTGGCCGTTCCAGTCGACGCGGACCGCATTGCGGTCGTGGCGGTTGCCCGGCTCGCGGCTCAGGGTCAGGCGGTCGCCCAGCCTGATTTGCGGCCATACCCTGGCGGCGGCATAGTATTGGCTGCCGGCCAGCGGCGAGCTCTGAACGAGGATTTTTACCGACTCGGCCCCGGCGCAGTGCGCCAGACCCATGCCGAGCAGGAGCAGGCTAATTTGCAGCAAACGCATCACGTACCCAGACGATTTTTTCACCATCGAGCAATACGCAATCGAAGCGACAAGCACACTCGGTTTTGCCGTGCGCTGCGAGATAAAGCTTGGCCGCCAGAATGATGCGTCGTTGTTTGCGCGCGGTGATGCTCGCCGCCGCGCCACCGTAGTCGTCATTGCGACGCAGGCGTACTTCGACGAAGACGATGGCTTTTCCGTCGCGGCAGACAAGATCGATTTCACCGCCACGACAACGGAAATTGCGGGTCAGCACCGCCAGGCCCCGCTGTTCGAGAAAACGGGCGGACAGATCTTCGGCGAGTTTGCCTCCGTCACTGGCTTTGCGGCTGACTTTAGTCCATTCGCTCGTGGTATTGTTGTCGCCCATTGATTAAATGACCGCCATGACGGAAGACTCTCCCGCATTATATGTAGTCCCGACGCCGCTTGGAAATCTGGGCGACATGACGCAGCGCGCCATTGATGTCCTGCGTCGGGTAGCCTGGGTGGCGGCCGAGGATACGCGCCATAGCGCGCCACTACTCAGGCATTACGGCTGCACCGCCCGACTGCTGGCAGCACACGAGCATAACGAAGAAGCAGCGGCTCAGCAGGTGATCGAACACCTGGCCGAGGGTGAATCGGTAGCGCTGGTTTCCGACGCCGGAACGCCGGCTGTTTCCGACCCTGGGGCACGGCTGGTGGCGCGGGTGCGCCTGGCCGGTTTCCGCGTGGTGCCGCTGCCGGGCCCCTGCGCTGCCGTCACTGCCCTGTCGGCCTCCGGGCTCACTGAGCCGCATTTTCTCTTCTACGGTTTTTTGCCGGCTCGAGCCAGGCAGCGCGAAGATGCGCTGCGCGGACTGGCGGCCTTGCCCTACGCCCTGGTCTTTTATGAAGCGCCGCATCGTATCCTGGAAACAGTCGCTGCGCTGGCTGCGGTACTCGGCCCGCAACGCACGCTAGTCATGGCTCGCGAGCTGACCAAACTGTTCGAGACGATACACAGCGGTCCGCTGGGTGGGGCGCACGACTGGCTGCTCGCCGATGCCAACCGCCAACGTGGCGAATTCGTACTGCTCGTCTCAGGCGCAATGCCCGTCGGCGATGATGGTGAAGGCGAGCGCGTGCTCAAGCTGCTGCTCGCCGAAGGCTTGCCAGTCAAGCAGGCGGCGAAGCTGGGGCAGGCCATAACCGGTGTTGGGAAAAATGCGCTGTATGAACTGGCCTTGTCGTTGAAGTAGCGCTGGTGCCCGTTGCGCTTGACTGCTTTTAATCTAAAATCGCCTATCCCATTGCGAACACAATCATGCAAATCACCATCACCCGCCCCGACGACTGGCATCTCCATCTGCGTGACGGCGCCGCGCTGGCTGCCGTCCTGCCGCATAGCGCACGACAATTTGCCCGTGCCATTGTCATGCCCAATCTGCGACCGCCGGTGACTACTGTCGACGCGGCTGCAGCGTATCGCCAGCGCATACTCGCTGCCTTGCCGACAGGCTTGAGTTTTGAACCCCTGATGACGCTTTACCTCACCGACAACACACCGGCGGACGAGATCCGGCGCGCCGCGCAGAGCAGCTTCGTCAAGGCCGTCAAACTCTATCCGGCCGGGGCGACGACCAATTCGGATGCCGGGGTGAGCGACCTCGTCAAGTGCGACACAGCGCTCGCACAGATGGAGAGGCTCGGACTCCCGCTACTGGTCCACGGCGAAGTGACCGATCCGGCCATCGACCTGTTTGACCGTGAGAACGTCTTTATCGACACGGTCTTGCAGCCTCTGCTGACACGCTATCCAGGCTTGCGCGTGGTGTTCGAGCACATCACCACCAAGGCGGCGGCGCAGTTTGTCGCCGCCGCCGGCTCCAATGTGGCGGCGACCATCACCGCGCATCATCTGCTCTATAACCGCAACGCGATTTTTCTTGGCGGTTTGCGTCCGCACTACTACTGCCTGCCGGTGTTAAAGCGCGAAAGTCACCGCCAGGCGCTGGTCAGCGCAGCCATTTCGGATAACGGAAAGTTTTTTCTCGGCACCGATTCGGCGCCGCACGCGTGCGGCGCCAAAGAAACGGCCTGCGGTTGCGCCGGTTGCTACACGGCGCCAGCAGCGCTGGAACTCTATGCCGAAGCCTTCGCTGCGGCAGGTGCGCTCGACAGGCTGGAAGCCTTTGCCAGTTTCAACGGCCCAGATTTTTATCGCCTGCCACGCAATACCGCCAAAGTGACACTGGAAAAGCAGCGCTGGACGCTGCCGGAAGCTTTCCCTTATGCTGATGGCGACACATTGGTTCCACTGCGCGCCGGAGAATCGCTACACTGGGCACTGCTTGCTTGACCAGTCGCCAATTTGCGTCATTCCGGCGCAAGCCGGAATCCAGAAGTGTGCCACTGGATTCCGGCCTACGCCGGACGGGGGGTTATCCGGGTGCGTTTAAAACTGTTGGTGGTTGTTGCCAGCGACCGTCACACCGGCGCAAGCCGGTGTCCAGAATGGCGCTCCGAGCTGGGTCCCGGCGGTCGCCGGGACGACGTGCCATCCTGCGTTGCTCTTGCAACCACTTGTGGCAAAAAAAAGAAATGGCTGATATTCAGCTTACGGTAGTGTTATTGGGATTAGGCTTCTTTGACCAACAAATTTAAACGCACCCGGGTTATCCATACGTTTACGGGCAGTTTAACCTGCGAATGTTTTGAAAGGTTTTCAGTGATGCTGCTCCGAACATGGCTGTTCTTGCTCCTGTTGCCAGTGCTCACCGCCTGCTCTGACTTGCGTGCGACCTATCAGATCAAGGGTAGCGCCCATTCCCTGAGCCTGATTCGGGTGACCAGTTACCCGTGGCAGAAAACGGCGAAATACTCGATTGTCGCAGCGCGCATGCCGGACTGCATGCGTCGCCATCCAATGTCAGAGGCCGGGCTTAACGCCAGGGTCGAGGTCTATTCGCCGGGCAACAACGCCTGGATTCTCAAACAGGACGGGCGCATGTTCGTCGTCGAAACCCGCACCTGTGAAGGTTTCGCCAATCTGGACAAGGTTCCGGAAGACGGCCTCGGGCCGCTGCTGGGTGCTTTCGAAATGCGCCAGGACGCGCTGGTATTTACTGCCGCCCCCAGGGTCGAGCCGCCTGCGCCGTTGCCGACCGTCACGGCAAACTGACGTCATTTCGAAGGCCGCGCATGCATGGGAATCAGAGTATCAACATCGAGGCGCTGCTCTCGCATGTGCCATTGTTCAATGGTCTCGAAAAGGATGAAATCGCCCGTATCGCCCGTGGAACGCGCGAGGTCAACGCGGTTCGCGGCGACATCCTGTTTCATAAGGGCGACGTCTCGACGGGTTTCCACCTGATCGTCTATGGCCAGGTAAAACTGGCCTTCACCTCAGCGCAAGGCGGCGAGAAGGTGGTGGACATCCTTAGCCAAGGCCACTCCTTTGGCGAAGCCGTGATGTTCATGGAAAAACCCTATATGGTTTTCGCGCAGGCGCTCTCCGATTCGCTGCTGCTGCACATTTCGAAAACCGTCATCCTCGAAGAGCTGGAAAAAGACCCCAAACTCGGCCGCAAAATGATCGCCGGGCTCTCGCTCCGCCTGCATCACCTGATTACCGACGTCGAATCGTATTCGCTGCACTCAGGTCGCCAGCGCATCATCGGCTACCTGCTGCGCGAGAACATGGAAAGCGACGTCAAGTCGCTGGTCGTCACCCTGCCGACCAACAAGGGAGTGATTGCCTCGCGCCTGAACCTTACCCAGGAACACTTCTCGCGCATCCTGCACGAACTTTCCGAAAAGGGACTGATCATCGTTGCAGGCCGCAAGATCACTATCCCCGACGTCGAGAAACTGCGCTGTTACGATCACTAAGCGGCCCGGAAATACTTTATGGATATTCTGCTCTGGCGGCACGCCGAAGCTGAACAGGGTGCCCCCGACCTGAAGCGCAAGCTCACTGCTCGTGGCGAAAAGCAGGCCGCTCAACTGGCCGAGTGGCTAAAACAACACGCGCCGAAGAAGCTGCGCATCCTGTCCAGCCCGGCGCTGCGCTGTCAGCAAACCGCCCACGCCCTCGGCCAGCCGTTCACCACCGACCAGCGCCTCGGCACTGACGGCACGGTCTCGAACCTGTTAGCCGCCATCGACTGGCCGGACGGCGGCGAGCGCGCCGTTCTCGTCGTCGGACACCAGCCGCTCCTCGGCCAGGCCGCGGCGCTGCTCCTCTCCGGTGAAGAAGCCAACTGGACGATCAAGAAGGGCGCGCTCTGGTGGCTCAGTAAGCGCACGCGGCCAGGGACGGCGCAGATGGTTTTGACGGCGGTGATTCCGCCGGATTTCGGGCTTTAACGCACGTCCTCTATCCCCGCCATTTTTAGGCGAAAGCGCGCCATCTCGTAGCCCATCCTGGCCGAGCGCTTGAGGCAGGCGATCGTCGCCGAACGATCGCCACGCGCTTCGAGCACGCCACAGCGCTTGAACTCGATATAACCCATGAACTCTGGCGGCGGTCGGTGCGCCGTGGCCTCGTCAAAGGCGAGTGAGGCAGCGTCAAGCTCGCGCAACGCCAGCAGGCTCGTCCCTTTGGCCAGATAACCCTGAAAAGCAACAGGGTTCTGCACAATAACTTTTTCGCTAAGCCGCAGCGCCTCGGCATAGTCCTTGCGTTTGTAGGCTTCGCCAGCGACGTTGTAGTAGATGCGGTCGGCGCCTGGAACATCGGGGCGCGGCAATTTGAGCAGCGCATCCTGCCACAACGCTTCCTCGCTCGAAAAACTGCGCAGACGATCCTGCGCCAGAGGAAACAGTGCCAAACACGCCAGCACCAGGCTACCCCAGTAGAGACGCCGCGAAAGAGCGCCGCTCCGAGTTATCCGGGCGTCGCACCAACTCAACGCGAAACAAAGTAACAGCGCGTAAGCCGGCATCCACAGATAGCTGCGATAGATGACAAAAGGCTCCTGCACGCGCACGACAGACAATTCAACCACGAACGAAATCGCCGCGAACAACAGGACCGCCGACAATTGCCCGATCCTGGACACGGCCCGCGTACGTAGCCAGATCACAGCCGCGGCAAGAAACACGGTCAAGGAAGTGAATACTCCGACATACGCCCACCGACTTGACCAGAGACCGGAAAAATTGATGCGCAAATCGGCCGACATCCACTGCGGATTGGGAACGACCCAGAGAAACAAATATTTCCAGAACAACAACAATTGTGTCGCGATGCTCATCGCCCAAACGCCACCGGGAAAATCAAGCCCCCCCCCGGAACGGGCCAATTGCGACAGCACTTGGCCCGTGTAGATCTCGTAGCTCGTTCCCAGATCGATCATCGGACGATAGAGTAGTGCCCAGACAGAGCACGGCAAAGTCAACGCAAGATAGCCCAGGGCGCGCCTGACCGCCGCCCTGCTCCACTCGCATCCCAAAGGTGTTAGTGCAACGGTGGCGAACGGAAGCAGCAGCGCATGCTCTTTGCACATCATCGACAGGCCGGAAAACAGCGCAGCGGAGAGAACGTCGACGTTTCTTTCTCGCTGTTGCGCGCGCAGGTAGAGATTGATCGAGACGATCGCAAACAGGGTTGCCAGAACGATCGTCCGCTGGATCAGATATCCGGCCGCGTAGACGGCGGTCGGATTGAGCGCAATCCAAAGGCAGACGAAAACAGGCAGCCATTTTCTTGCATCATCGGTGGCATCAGGAACTCGGGCAATGGCCCGGGCGAGCAAGAAATAGAGCGAAAGTACCACGCTGCCATGGAGAGCGGCACCGAAGTAACGGTTCCATGTCAGGTCACCACTGGCGAGGACGTGAATAAAACCGATCGTAAAATTGGGGAAGGTTCGCGTGTACCGAGAGAAAACTACTTGGGCGGCATCATAGACATCCAGATTGTTAAAGAGGTTGTGGTCGTCGAAAACGGCTGGATTACTTAAAAACGGCAGATAGAGCGCCGCGATCGCCAGCGCAATACCACCCGCCAAGCAAATTGACATGGCGCCCCGACTTGAAAGAACGCGTAAATTCATTGTTTATCCAGACAAACAAAAGCCCGCTTACAGCGGGCTTTTGTTCAAATAAAACCAAACTCAGAGCAAATCATCTCCACTTGGTTACTTCGGCCCTGCATACCCCGGTTAGCGTTGTGCCAGCACCAATGTAATTCCAAGTAACCGCAGTTGCGCCGACGTTTGGTACAATTGCTAAGTTAAGGCCATCTGCACACGTACCGATAAATTGTAGTGTCAAAGTTATATCACCTGTTCCGGCAGCCAAGGCCATGTTACTAACTTCGCGCGCAAGCGTCGGTTGTCCTGCCAGGCCCAAACCGCCGGAGGTCTGCGGATTAGTCCAAGCGGCACCAGTAACGTCGGCCGCACCTGCTAAAGCGGCCAGCGATCCACCATTGAATTGCGCATACTCTGCAATGGCAAGCTTGATCGGGTCTAGAGATGCGTTTACTTTTGCCAGACGTGAACGAATGATGTAATCCTGATACTGCGGAATGGCGATGGCCGCCAGAATGCCGATAATCGCGACAACGATCATCAGTTCTATCAGGGTAAAGCCCTTTTGTAACTTTTTCATGGTGTGACTCCTTCTGGTGTAAAACGGATGGCCCGTTGATGTTTATGCACTCAAATTCCATGCCAGGTTAAAATCCCTTTAAAAACAGCCACGCTTGACGGCGGAACTGAAAAAGGCTAACCGCCGACGTCACTATAATACAAAAATTGTCACATGAGAACCTATTCTGCTCGCTGCCAGGGCAATTGCATCAAAATGCGAATGCCATTGTCGTCGACCCACAGAAATAATCGTTTACGCTCAATGAGTTACAGAGGGGCTGTTCACAGCGTTTGGAATTGTGTAGTTTTCTGTCTTTTTGGGGTGACTCATGG
>NZ_JAPUVO010000060.1 GCF_029255185.1 Propionivibrio sp. | reverse complement strand
TCACCAAGTACGGCACCATCAACGCCAAGGTGACCCACGTTTCGAACGATGCGGTGAATGACGAAAAGCGGGGGCTGATTTTTCCGGCGCGGGTGAGCCTGGAAAGGTCGACGATCCAGGTGGAAAACAAGACCGTTAATCTGTCACCGGGAATGGCGGTCACCGTGGAAGTCAAGACTGCCCAGCGCCGGGTGATCGAGTATTTCCTGAGTCCCTTGCTTCAGTATAAGGATGAGAGTTTGCGGGAGCGATAATTAGGCGCATCGGCAGAGGCTAAAGATTCAGGTCGACTTTGAAGAGATAAAGCGTGATCAGTGCGCCAAGCGTCGCCGAGGGTGGCAAACTGTATAATCATGCCCTGTTAAGCTAAGTAACATAACTCTCTTTTGACGAGGAATGACATGGTAGCGGCGATGGACACTGAACGGGCGCGTTTCAACATGATCGAACAGCAGATCCGTCCCTGGAATGTGCTGGATCCGGCGGTGCTGGAATTGCTGTCGGTTGTTAAGCGCGAGGATTTTGTTCCTGCGGCGTATCGGGACCTGGCTTTTGCCGATCTTGAAATTCCGCTCGGCGCCAAGCCCGGACAGACGATGCTGGCGCCCAAGATCGAAGCTCGTATCCTGCAAGAGCTGAGCCTGCGGAATGTGGACACGGTGCTCGAAGTGGGCACCGGTAGCGGCTACATGGCTGCCCTACTGGCAGCGAAAGCCGAGTACATTTACAGCGTTGAAATTGATCCGACATTGGCCGAGACGGCCAGAGGCAATCTCGGCCAAACCGGTATTGCCAATGTCAGCGTGGAAACCGGTGACGCCGCACAAGGCTGGGCATGCAGCGCGCCCTATGATGCAATTGTTCTTTCCGGGTCGACACCGATACTGCCCGAGGCACTGCTGCGTCAGCTCAAGATCGGCGGTCGGCTGGTGGCCATTGTCGGTGAGGCGCCTGCTATGCAGGTGCAGTTGGTGACGCGCACCGACGAGGATGCCTTCAATACCAGTATTGTGTTTGAAACCGTTGTTGCGCCGTTGATCAACGCCGAACAACGCAAGAAATTTGTTTTTTAGTTTTATCTGTGAGGTCCGCATCATGGGTTTGAAGCCATCGGCAAGCCGCCTGCCTCTTCTGTTTGGCCTGCTGTTCTGCGCGGCGCCGGCGTTTTCGGCCGATCTGATGCAGGTTTATCGCGATGCGCTGGCCAACGACCAGCAGTACGCCGCCGCACGCGCCACGGCCGATGCGCTGCGTGAAAAACTGCCGCAAGGGGTATCCGGTTTGTTGCCGACCATCAGCGCAACGGCCAATACGGTGTGGAACGAAAACAGGTATAACCTTAACGATATTCAGCGTACCAACAAGAATTACAACACCAACGGCTATAACGTCAGTCTGACGCAGCCGTTGTTCCGCTGGCAGAATTACGTGCAGTACGGCCAGGGGAAATTGCAGGTGGTGCAGGCCGAGGCCAATTTTGCGCAAGCCGCGCAGGATTTGATTGTCCGCGTCGCGCAGGCGTATTTCGACGTGCTCTATGCCCTAGAGAATCTCAATGCGGTGCGCGCCAACAAGGGGGCGATTTCCCAGCAACTCGAACAGGCGAAGAAAAATTTCGAGGTAGGGACAGCGACCATCACTGATTCACACGAAGCCCAGGCGCGTTTCGACCTGGCAAATGCACAGGAAATCGCTGCGGTCAATGATCTGGACGTGAAGCGCTACACGCTGCGCGTGATCGTCGGCAAGGATTCTGGCGAGCTCAATCAGCTCAAGCCGCAGGCTGAACTCAAGCCGCCGCAGCCCGCCAGCATGGAGCGCTGGGTCGATGCCGCCGAGCAGGACAGCTTCCTCGTTCAGGCCCAGCAGGCGGCGAGCGAGGTGGCGGCCAAGGAGGTCGAGCGCATGCGCGCCGGACACTATCCGACCCTCGATGCGGTGGCCAACTACGGTCGGAACAATTCGGCGCTTTCTTTTGCCGGTAACGACAGTCTGGAAACAACGGCACAAAATGTCGGCCTGCAACTTAACATCCCGATCTTCCAGGGCGGCTACGTCAACTCCAAGACCCGCGAGGCGGTCGCCAATCGTGTGGCGGCCGAGGCGGCGCTGGAAAGCGCCAAGCGCAATGCCGCGCTTAACACGCAGCAATCCTTCCTTGGCGTGGTCAATGGTCTGGCGCAGGTCAAGGCGCTTGACGCGGCGCTGATTTCGAGTACCAGCGCGCTTGAATCGAACAAGCTGGGCTACGAGGTCGGCGTGCGCATCAACATCGACGTACTCAACGCCGAGCAGCAGGTGTATGTGACCAAGCGCGATTTGGCCCGGGCGCGTTTCGATACCCTGCTGTCCCAGCTCAAGCTCAAGGCGGCGGTCGGTTCGCTTGGCGAAGCCGATCTGGAACAGATCAATCCCTTGTTCGAGGCGCGGTAACCTCGTTGATCAAGGCCAGGGTTCTGGCCGTCGCGCCGCGATGCGCCTGACTGAAACTCGCTGCCGCGAGGCGCATCGCCTGTAGTGCTTCCCCATTCTCCAGCAGCCTGTCCACTGTGCCGGCGGCGTCATCGGCATCGGCAATTCTGAGCGCCGCGCCGCAGGCGACGGCGTCTGCGGTGGCCTGTGCAAAGTTGTAGCTGTGCGGCCCAACCAGCACCGGGCAGCCGCAAGCAGCCGCTTCGATCAGATTTTGCCCGCCAAAATCCAGCAAGGTTCCGCCAATCAATGCCAGGTCGGCGACGGCGAAGTAGGCCGGCATTTCGCCCATGCTGTCGCCGAGCCAAACCTGAGTCGCGAGCGAAGGCAGCGCCCCTGCGCTGCGCCGACATAGCGCGAACTGGCGTTCTTCGATCAGTGCTGCGACTTCGGCGAAACGTTGCGGGTGGCGCGGAACGAGCAGCAGCAGCAGATCGGGCCGCTGGCAGCGGGCGAAGGCGTCAAGAATCAGCACTTCTTCCCCCTCGCGCGTGCTGGCGGCCAGCCACACCGGCCGGCCGCCGAGCACTTGCCGCCACAGTGCGCCCAGATGCAGTTTCTCCGGCGATGGGGTGACGTCGAACTTGATGTTGCCGAGCACACTGACGCGCCGCGCGCCAATCGCCTGCAGGCGTTCGGCATCGGCTGGCGTCTGCGCCGCCACTGCGCGCAGCGCAGCGAGCGCCGGGCGAATGAGCGGCGAGAAGCGCTGGTAGCCGCGTTGCGAGCGCAGCGAAAGCCGAGCATTGACCAGCAGCAGCGGCAGGCTGCGCTGTTTTGCTGCGGCGATCAGGTTGGGCCACAACTCGGTTTCCATCAGCAGGCCAAGGCGCGGCTTGAAGTGATCGAGGAAACGGCCGCAGGCGTCGGGCAAATCGTAGGGCAGGTAAACCTGGCTCAACCGCGTACCGTATTTTGCGATCAGTTCGCCGCCGGTAGCGCGGCCGGTCGGCGTCATATGCGTCAATAGCAGGGCGTGGTCCGGATAGGCGTCGAGTAGTGCTTTGATCAGCGGTTCGGCGGCGCGCGTTTCGCCGACCGAGACGACGTGCAGCCAGAACAGCGGGCCGCGGGCCGGCTGCGGGTAGACGCCGTAACGTTCGCCGAGGTGCTGCAAATACTCTGGCTGTTTGCGCGAACGCCATAACAAGCGCAGCCAGAGCAAGGGCTGCGCAAGATAAAACAGGATCGAATACAAAAGACGCGGCATCAACGAAGCTCCTGTTCGGTGACCGTCAGGACTTCGGCCGCGCTTGGCGTTCGACCCGGCGCGCCGAGATTGCGGCAAAAGCCGCTGCCGTAAACACCGGTCAGCGCCGGATCGCTCGCCGTGAACAAGGCAATGGTCGGCACGCGCAGCGCCGTGGCCAGGTGCGCGAGGCCAGTATCGACGCCAATCGCCAGCGCTGCGTTGCCGAGCAGTCCGGCCAGTTCGCGCAGCGTCAGCGGTGGCGCCACGATGGCGCCGGCAGCGGCAGCGACGATGCGTTCGGCACGCTCACGCTCGGGAGCGCTGCCGGCTGGGAATACCGGTGTCAGCCCACGCTCGGCCAGAGCCTGCGCGACGATAATCCAGTTCGCTTCAGCCCACAGCTTGTGGTCACGGCTGGTCGCCGTCAGCAGCACGGCGTAGCGCTTGCCAGATAACCATGGCAGGTCGACGGCGGGCGTCTTAATGCCGTAGTCAAGCGGCAGGTCGAGCGCGGTGTTGAAGGCGGCAGCGGCCAGCCAGCGGTTGCGTTCAACTGCGTGAGCATTGGGCGGGATGAGGAAGGTTTCGTCGTAGAAACGGGCGGCCAAAGGTTCGCGCGCAACTTCAGCCGCGTAGCCAAAACGCCGGCCCCTGGCCTGGCTGGCAATCAGCGCGCTCTTGATCAAACCCTGGGTGTCGAGGATGACATCGTAGGAGTTGCGCCCGATTTGCCTTCTGAATTGACCGATTTCGCGCCAGGTGACCCGCTGCCCAAGTGACTTGCGCCAGCGCCGGAAGGCGACCGGAATGACTTCACCGACCTCCGGGTGCAGGCGCGGAATGTCGGCAAAAGCCTCTTCGACACACCAGTCAATCTGGGCCTCGGGAAACGAGCGACGAAGATCGCTGACCACCGGCAGATTGTGAACGACATCGCCAAGCGACGAGGTTTTGACCAACAGAATACGCATCGGCGGGTAAAATGATGTTTTGCAAAGCGGCATTATAAGAGATCGAAAGGACAAGCCTTGATTCTGGTAACTGGCGGTGCAGGTTTTATTGGAACCAACTTCATTCTCGACTGCTTGCACGAGGGCGACGAGACGGTACTTAACCTCGACAAGCTGACCTATGCCGGCAACCTCGAAAACCTCGCCGAGCTAAGCGGCGATCCGCGCTATGCCTTTGTCCAGGGCGATTTTGGCGACCAGGCGCTGGTCGATAAGCTTCTCCTGAGGCATCGGCCGCGTGCGGTGATCAACTTTGCCGCCGAGAGCCATGTCGATCGCTCAATTCATGGTCCCGGCGAGTTCATCCAGACCAATATCGTCGGTACCTTCAAGCTGCTTGAAAGCGTTCGTGCCTATTTCGCCACGATGAGCGATATGGAAAAGGCGGCATTCCGCTTCCTGCACGTGTCGACCGACGAGGTTTACGGGTCACTGACCGCCACCGATCCGGCCTTCAGTGAATCTAACCGCTACGAGCCGAACAGCCCGTACTCGGCGTCCAAGGCGGCGTCCGATCATCTGGTGCGCGCCTACCATCACACCTACGGCCTGCCGGTACTGACCACCAACTGCTCGAACAACTACGGCCCTTACCAGTTCCCCGAGAAGTTAATTCCCCTGATCATCGTCAATGCCCTGGCCGGCAAGCCGCTGCCGATCTACGGCGACGGTCAGCAGGTGCGCGACTGGCTGTACGTCGCCGACCATTGCGCCGCCATCCGCTGCGTCCTCGCTGCCGGTCGTCTGGGCGAGACCTATAACATCGGGGGAAGCAACGAGAAGCCCAATCTCGACATCGTCCACGCGGTTTGCGACCTGCTCGATCAGTTGCGTCCACGCGCCGATGGTCAGCCCTATCGTCAGCAGATCACCTACGTCACTGACCGCCCCGGGCATGATCGCCGCTACGCCATTGACGCCAGCAAAATCGAACGCGAGCTTGGATGGCGACCGGCTGAAACCTTTGCCAGCGGCATGCGCAAGACGGTGGACTGGTATCTTGATCATCAGAACTGGATCAGCAACGTACAAACGGGCGCTTACCGGGAGTGGGTTGATAAAAACTATGGAGGGCGGAGCGCATGAAGATCGTTCTGTTTGGCAAAGGCGGACAGGTCGGCTGGGAGCTACAGCGCAGCTTGGCGCCACTCGGTGAGGTGATTGCCCTCGATCACGACAGCGCCGACGGACTGTGCGGCGACTTCACCAACCGGGCCGGTCTGGCCGCGACGGTGCGCCGGACGAAACCGGACATCATTGTCAATGCCGCCGCCTATACAGCCGTCGACCGGGCCGAGTCCGAGCCCGACCTGGTGCGTCGGATTAATGCCCTGGCCCCAGGCGTATTGGCCGATGAAGCGCAGGAACTCGGCGCCTGGCTGGTGCATTTTTCGACCGACTACGTGTTCGACGGGAGCGGAAGCGCGCCGTGGCGGGAGAGCGACCCGACCGGGCCACTCAGTGTTTACGGCAGGACCAAGCTGGAGGGTGAGCAGGCCGTCGCGCGGTGCGAACGGCATCTGGTCTTGCGCACCAGTTGGGTCTATGCCGCGCGCGGTGCGAACTTCATAAAGACCATGCTACGTCTGGCGCAGGAGCGTGAGCAGTTGAAGGTCATTGACGATCAGATCGGTGCGCCGACCGGCGCCGAACTATTGGCTGATGTCACTGCTCATGCCTTGCGCACCGTGCAGGAGCGCCCGGAACTCGCCGGCACCTACCATCTGGCCGCCAGCGGCGAAACGAGCTGGCATGGCTATGCGCGCTATGTGATCGAACATGCCCGCGAACACGCCCGCAAGGCGGGGCAACCGATTCGCGTCAGGCCCGAGGCGATCGAAGCGGTTCCATCCAGCGCCTACCCGACAACAGCGCAGCGCCCTCTTAACTCCAGACTTGACACGCTCAAGTTGCAGGCTGCCTTCGGTCTGCAACTTCCGGACTGGAAGCCAGGCGTTGCAAGGGTTTTGGCTGAGGTGCTGGACAGTGGAAAAGCGTAGGCAGGCAGTTCCTGGAAGTTCATTCCACGGTCACTGATTTTGCCAGATTGCGCGGTTTATCGACATCGGTCCCGCGTACCAGTGCGATGTGATAGGCCAGCAGTTGCAGGGGAACGACGTGTAGCAGCGGGGAAAGCTGGCCGTAATGCTCGGGCAGATGGATGACGTGCACACCGTCGGCGGCGTGCATTCCGCTGCCGGCATCGGCAAACACATAAAGCTCGCCGCCGCGCGCGCGAACTTCCTGCAAATTGGACTTGAGCTTTTCAAGCAGCACGTCATTCGGAGCTACGGCAATGACCGGCATGTCCTTATCGACCAGGGCCAGCGGCCCGTGTTTCAGTTCGCCCGCCGGATAGGCCTCGGCATGGATGTAGCTGATCTCCTTGAGCTTGAGTGCGCCTTCAAGGGCAATCGGGTAGTGCAGGCCACGCCCGAGAAAAAGCGCATTTTGCTTCATGGCAAAGTGTGCGGCCCAGGCGCGGATCTGCGACTCGAGCTCTAGCACCTTGGATACCGCAATCGGCAAGTGACGCAAGGCTTGCAACTCGTCAAACTCAAGCTGCTCCGGGAGACGGCCATGCAGCTTGGCAAGCGTCAGGGTTAGCAAGTAAAGCGCAGCCAGTTGCGTGGTAAACGCCTTGGTCGAGGCAACGCCAATCTCGGGGCCGGCACGGGTAATGAAACGCAGTGCATTTTCCCGCACCAGCGAGGACTCGGGAACATTGCAGATGCACAGCGTATGGGCCATGCCCAAAGACTTGGCGTGATGCAGCGCGGCCAGTGTATCGGCCGTTTCGCCCGATTGGGAAAGGGTGACCACCAGGGTCTGCGGATCGGGAACGGATTGGCGATAACGGTATTCGCTCGCCACTTCAACGTTGCAGGCAATCCCGGCAATCGCTTCGAGCCAGTAACGGGCGACCAGGCCGGCGTAGTAGCTGGTGCCGCAGGCGATGATCAGCACCTGGCTGACCTCCTTGAGCACGACTTCGCTATCGGCGCCAAACAGTCCGGGCTGAATGCTGCGCGCTGCGCCAAGCATTTCAAGCGTATTGGAGAGCGCGACCGGCTGCTCGAAGATCTCCTTCTGCATGAAGTGACGATACTTGCCAAGCTCGACGGCATCAGCGGACAACTGCGATTCGCTCTCCACCCGTTCGACCGGCGTGCCGTCAACGCGCGTGATTCGATAGCTGCCACGCATCAGTTCAGCACAGTCTCCGTTTTCCAGATAAACGATGCGCCGAGTGACCTGCAACAGGGCGGACGCATCGGAAGCGGCATAGTTGCCGTCATCTGCCAGGCCGAGCAACAAGGGTGAGCCTTCACGGGCGACGACGATGCGCTGCGGGTCGGCCTCGCTGAGTACGGCAAGGGCATAGGCCCCCTGCAACTGGGCAATGGCGGCACGCGTTGCGGCAAATAAATCCGGATTCGTTTTCAGTTCGCAGTCGATCAGATGGGCCACTACCTCGGTGTCGGTCTCCGACGTGAACGCATAGCCTGCGGCCTTCAGCCGGACACGCAGGGGCTCATGGTTCTCGATAATACCGTTGTGCACCACGGCCAGCCCGTGCGAGATATGCGGATGTGCATTGCGTTCGCTGGGAACGCCGTGCGTGGCCCAGCGTGTATGGGCAATTCCGGTATGGCCGGCAGCGCCGCTTGCGTTGACCTGTGCGGCAAGTTCGGCCACCCGACCGACGGCGCGCAGACGCTGCAAGCCAGAAGCATTGATCAGTGCCAGCCCGGCCGAGTCATAGCCGCGATATTCGAGCTTACGCAAGCCTTCAAGAAGAACGGAAACAATATTGCGGTCAGCAACCGCTGCAACGATGCCACACACGCTTCACTCCCTGTTTTTTACTTTTGGTCGCGTCCAGCCGGCAATCGCGACCTGCTTGGCGCGCGACACGGTCAGTGTGTCCGCCGGCGCATTCCTGGTCAGCGTGGTGCCGGCCCCGAGGGTCGCGCCACGACCGACGGTAACGGGCGCGACAAGTTGCGTATCGGACCCGATGAAGGCGTCGTCCTCGATAATCGTCTGGAACTTGTTGACACCGTCATAGTTACAGGTAATCGTTCCGGCCCCGACATTCACCCGTCTACCGATGATCGCATCGCCGATATAGGCCAGATGATTGACCTTTGAGTGTGCCGCGATCCGACTTTTCTTGATTTCGACGAAGTTGCCGATGTGCACGTCCTCGGCCAGTTCGGTGCCGGGACGCAAACGGGCAAACGGGCCAATCCTGCTGTCCGGCCCGATCACCGCGTCCTCGATATGGGTAAAAGCGGCCAGACGCGTTCCGGCGCCTATGCGTGCATTCTTCAGCACGCAGTTGGGTCCGACTTCAACTGCCTCGTCGAGTTCGACGCGGCCTTCGAAAACGCAGTTGACGTCGATGAACACGTCGCGCCCGCACAACAATTCGCCGCGCACATCAAAGCGTGCTGGATCAGCCAGACGCACGCCCTGTTCCATTAGCTGTTCAGCGGTGCGGCGCTGCGCAATGCGCTCAAGTTCGGCGAGCTGTACCTTGCTGTTAACGCCAAGCACTTCCCATTCGTTTTCCGGGTGCACCGTGCGCACCGGCAGGCCCGCAGCAACGGCCATGCTGACGATGTCCGTCAGGTAATACTCTTTCTGCGCGTTATGGTCCGACAAACGGCCAAGCCACTCGCCAAGCAACACACTGGGCATGGCCATGATTCCGGTATTGATTTCACCAATGCTCCGCTCTTCGGGCGTCGAATCTTTTTGTTCGACAATGCGTATAACGCGCCCTGCGTTGTCGCGCACGATACGGCCGTAGCCGTCCGGATCAGACAAGTTTACGGTGAGAATGGTCAGCGCGTCCCGAGCGGCGTGCACCAGTCTTTTCAGTGTTTCAGCCTGAATCAGCGGCACGTCGCCGTAAAGGATGAGGGTCGTTCCTTCGCCTTGCAGATGCGGCAAGGCCTGTTGCACGGCGTGTCCCGTGCCCAGTTGCGGCTCCTGCAAGGCCCAGGCCAGATCGGGTGCGTCCAGCGTGCTGCGCACGGCGTCGCCGCCATGGCCATAGACCAGACAGAGGGTTTGCGGACACAGGCTGCGGGCGGTATCAATGACGTGCAGCACCAGCGCCTTGCCGGCCAGCGGATGCAGGACCTTGGGCAAATTGGAATGCATGCGCTTGCCCTGCCCCGCGGCGAGGATGACAATATTCATTCGGGTGTCCAGTGCAGCGGGCAGACGGACTAGCGGTCTTCCTGTCCGGAGAGAATGTCGCCCAGCATCTGTTTCCCCCTGGGCGAAACATACCAGTGCAGAACATTCTTGTCGTTGATACGCGTCTCGATGATGCCCAGGTTCTTGAGGACGGTCAGACGGGTGCTGACCAAATCACGCGCCAATCCAGTCTTGTCGGTGAGTCCGACAAGATTGCCGTAAACGTAGTTTTCCTCGGCCAATGCGCGAAGGATCTCGATATCGTTGTAGGACAGCGACTCCCTGACCACCTCAGGCTTGAGTGCCGTTAGGGTGTCAGGTGGTGGCGGCAAGGCCTCTTCGCGTGGTGCGGGCGGTGGTGTCGTCTCCTGCCGTTGCTGCTTGATCTGGACCATGTCACGCTTCATTTGATCCATTTGATTGAGCAATTTGTTGGCTACGTTTTCAAAGACGCGGCGCGAAGCCACCACATAGATCAGACAGAACCCGGCGAAGACGAAAAAATCAACCGGGCGGGTACGCGCCGCTTCCAGCAAATTACTCGAAATCATATTCAGGAAGAGCGGCACGGTCAGTGCGGCAATGACCCCAAGAATCGGGTATTTCCCCCACTCGCGACGTCCGACTTCGTTTTGCCGTTCGCTCAGAAAATAGTTGGCAACCCCGCCGAGAATCCCGGCAGCGACCATGATCAGCAGGATCATCAGCATGTAGCTATCCAGCGTGCTGGGCAGCGCGGTAACCTGCAAGGATTTCTGCAATTCCGGATTCATTGTCCATTCCCCGATTTGAGCAGACGCTACTATGCCATAGCCTTGTCCGAAGCTGAAGAAAACTACACCACCACACTCAGCGCGGTAACGTGCTTGATCCCATCAGGAAGGCGTCAACCTCTCTGGCGCACTGCCGACCCTCACGGATCGCCCAGACTACCAGCGATTGCCCGCGGCGCGTATCGCCCGCAACGAAGACCTTGGCTGCATTCGTTGCGTAACAGCCTGCGCCGTCGGTTGTCGCCTTGGCATTGCCGCGCACATCTTTTTCAACAGCAAAGGCATCGAGTAGTCCGCTGACCGGATTGACAAAACCCATGGCCAGCAAAACGAGATCGGCGGCAACGGTTTGTTCGCTGCCAGCAAGTTCGCTCATCTTGCCGTCTTTCCACTCCAGCGCAACCGTTTTAAGCGATTTGAGAACACCGTTTTCACCGATGAATTCCTTGGTCGCGATAGCGAACTTGCGCTGCGTGTCGCCTTCCTGATGTGACGATGACGTTCGCATTTTGAGCGGCCAGTAAGGCCAGGTCAGCGCCTTGTCTTCTTCCTCGGGCGGCTGTGGCATCAGTTCGAACTGGGTTACCGAAGCCGCGCCCTGGCGATAACTGGTTCCCACGCAGTCAGAACCCGTATCACCACCACCGATGACAACAACATGCTTGCCCCGGGCGTTGATCGGATTGACCTTGCCACCACCAACTTCCTTGTTTTGCGGAATGAGGAACTCAAGTGCGGCATAGGTGCCCTGTAATTCACGCCCCGGAACCGGCAAATCGCGCGGCACTTCCGAACCGGCCGCAAGAATCACCGCATCAAAATCCTGTTTGAGCTGATCGGCCGCAATGAATTGCGTTGCATCGCTGATTACGCCCTCTGGCAACTCCTTGCATCCAACCATCACCTGGGTACGAAAGGTAACGCCCTCGGCTTCCATCTGTTTGACGCGACGCGCGATCAGGGATTTGTCCAGCTTGAAGTCAGGAATGCCGTAAGTTAGCAATCCACCGGGGCGATCGTTTTTCTCGAACACCGTCACGGCGTGCCCGACACGTGCCAGTTGCTGGGCGGCCGCCAGGCCGGCGGGTCCAGAACCAACAATGGCAATCTTCTTTCCCGTCCTGGTTTTTGGCGGCTGCGGAACGATCCAGCCCATTGCCCAGCCTTTATCGACAATCGCGTGCTCGATCGACTTGATCCCCACCGGGTCATTGTTAATGTTAAGCGTGCATGCGGCTTCGCAGGGCGCCGGACAAATACGCCCGGTGAAATCCGGGAAGTTGTTGGTCGAGTGCAACACCTCGAGCGCCTGCTCCCAGTTGCCACGGTAAACGAGGTCATTCCAGTCCGGGATGATGTTATTTACCGGACAACCATTGTTGCAGAAAGGTATGCCGCAATCCATGCAGCGCGCGCCCTGCACACTCGCCTGTTCATCACTGAGCGTCGCCACAAACTCGTGGAAATTTTTCAGTCGGCCGGCGACAGGCACATAGGCCTCCGACAGGCGCTGATACTCCATGAAGCCGGTCGGCTTTCCCATTTATGCTGCCTCCAATTGCTTTTGTACGGCCATTTCTGTCAGCGCCCGACGATATTCATGCGGCATCACCTTGACGAAGCGGGCGCGGTAGCTTGCCCAGTCATCAAGGATCCCGAGTGCCTGCAAACTGCCCGTGTGCTGTGCGTGTTTCTCGATCAAGCCCTTGAGCAGCAGTTCATCGGCCATGCCGAGGTGACGGACATCCACTCGGCCATGACTTTCGAGTTCATCGCCGGAGTCGCTGCCCTTGCGCGCGGCGATTTCTTCCTCAACCGGTTCCAGGGCCACCTGCGCCATATTGCAGCGCGACTCGAAGCTGCCATCCTCGTCGAGCACGTAGGCCACGCCGCCCGACATGCCAGCAGCGAAATTGCGGCCCGTCATCCCGAGCACGACAACGGTACCGCCCGTCATGTATTCGCAACCGTGATCGCCCACCCCCTCGACAACGGTGGTAGCGCCCGAATTGCGAACCGCGAAGCGTTCGCCAGCCACCCCGGCAAAAAAGGCCTCACCCTCGATGGCACCGTAAAGAACGGTATTGCCGACGATGATGTTGTGCGGGGTCTTGCCAGTAAACGCCGGGTTGGGACGAACGATGATACGCCCGCCCGACAAACTCTTGCCCACGTAATCATTGCCTTCGCCGACAAGATCTACAGTCACGCCACGCGCTAGCAGTGCGCCAAAACTCTGTCCGGCTGTTCCCTTGAACGTGATGTGAATAGTGCCGTCAGGCAAACCAGCATAGCCATATTTCGCGGCAACCCGGCTGGAAAGCATGGCGCCGATGGTGCGATTGGCATTGCGGACCGGCAGTTCGATTTTGACCGGCTTGGCCTCTTCGAGCGCCGGTTTGGCCAATTCGATGAGTTGGTTGTCGAGTGCTTTGAGCAGACCGTGATCCTGCACTTCGCAGTGAAACACGGGCTCGCCAGTGCGTCTTGCGGGGCGATAAAAGATGCGACTGTAGTCCAGGCCTTGCGCCTTCCAGTGCTCGACACCCTTGCGCACGTCAAGCAGGTCGGCGCGCCCGATCAGGTCGTCAAACTTGCGAATGCCGATCTGCGCCATTAGTTCGCGCAGTTCTTCAGCAACGAAGAAGAAGAAGTTGACCACATGTTCGGGCTGACCCGAGAACTTGCGGCGCAGAATCGGGTCTTGCGTCGCCACGCCCACCGGACAGGTGTTGAGGTGGCACTTGCGCATCATGATGCAGCCCTGGACGACCAGCGGCGCCGTGGCAAAACCGACTTCGTCGGCGCCAAGCAAAGCCGCGATCAGCACATCGCGCCCGGTCTTCATCTGACCATCGGCCTGTACACGAACACGACCACGCAGGCGGTTGAGCACCAGGGTCTGCTGTGTCTCGGCCAGACCCAGTTCCCATGGCGATCCGGCGTGTTTGATCGACGATAGCGGGCTGGCGCCGGTTCCGCCGTCGTGACCGGCAATCACTAAATGATCCGCCTTGGCCTTGGTCACTCCCGCAGCGACTGTACCGACACCCACCTCGGATACCAGTTTGACGCTGATTGAGGCCTCGGAATTAGCGTTTTTCAAGTCATGAATCAGTTGCGCCAGATCTTCAATCGAATAAATGTCGTGATGCGGCGGCGGCGAAATCAGGCCGACGCCGGGCACTGAGTGGCGCAGATAGCCGATGTACTCGGACACCTTGTGCCCAGGCAATTGCCCACCTTCACCCGGCTTGGCGCCTTGCGCCATCTTGATCTGGATCTGATCGGCGTTGACCAGGTATTCGCCGGTCACGCCAAATCGACCCGAAGCCACCTGCTTAATCGCCGAACGCAGACTATCGCCTTCCTTGAGTTGCAAATCGCGCTCAATGCGACCCCTGCCGATGATTTCGGAAACCATCTGACCGGCCTTGACCGGCTTGAAGCGAGCTGGATCTTCGCCACCTTCACCGGTATTGGACTTGCCGCCGATCCGGTTCATGGCAATCGCCAGCGTGCTGTGCGCCTCGGTCGAGATCGAGCCGAGCGACATGGCGCCGGTAGCAAAACGCTTGACGATTTCCTTGGCTGGTTCAACCTCGTTAAGCGGCACTGACGGGCCGGACGATTTGATCTCGAACATCCCGCGCAAGGTCATGTGCCGCTGCGTCTGATCGTTAATGAGCTTGGCGTATTCTTTGTAAGTGTCATACTTGCCGGAGCGCGTCGAATGCTGAAGTTTGGCAATGGCGTCCGGCGTCCACATGTGCTCTTCGCCGCGAATTCTGAAAGCATATTCGCCACCGGCGTCGAGCATGCTGGAAAGTACCGGGTCGTCGCTAAACGCCTGCCGATGCTGACGAATGGATTCTTCCATCACTTCGAAAATACCAATCCCCTCAACCTGTGTCGAGGTGCCGGTAAAGTACTTATCTACCAGTTTCTTTTGCAGACCGATGGCCTCAAAGATTTGCGCACCGGTATAGGACATGTAGGTCGAAATGCCCATCTTTGACATGACCTTGAGCAGTCCCTTGCCAACGCCCTTGACGAAGTGCTTGACGGCTTTTTCGCGCTCCTTCTCATCGCTTCCCACCATTTGCTGCAAGGTTTCGAGCGCGAGGTAGGGATGTACTGCTTCGGCTCCGTAACCGGCCAGTACGGCAAAATGATGGGTTTCGCGCGCTGAACCGGTTTCGACAACGAGACCGGCCCGGGTGCGCAAGCCATGGGTCACCAGATGCTGATGCACTGCCGAGGTCGCCAGTAGTGCCGGAATGGCAACATGGTCCCGGTCTAGCTTGCGGTCAGAGACAATCAGCAAACCGCAACCGCGCTGCACGGCATCTTCCGCTTCAGCACACAGCGAAGCCAAGCGCGCTTCAACACCCTCTTTGCCCCAGGCCAGCGGGTAGCAGATATCGAGTTCGGCAGAATGGAATTTGTCATCCGTGTAGGCCGCAATATTGCGCAGCTTGGCCATGTCGGCATAGCTTAGCACCGGCTGTGAAACCTCCAGGCGGTAGGGCGGGTTGATTTCATTAATGCCGAGCAGATTCGGTTTGGGGCCAATAAAAGACACCAGCGACATGACAAGTTGTTCGCGAATCGGGTCGATCGGTGGGTTGGTGACCTGCGCAAACAGTTGACGGAAGTAGTTGAACAGGGATTTGTTTTTATTCGACAGCACCGCCAGAGGAGAATCATTCCCCATCGAGCCGGTCGCTTCTTCGCCAGTCTTGGACATCGGCTCAAGAATGAACTTGATGTCTTCCTGAGTAAAGCCGAACGCCTGCTGACGATCAAGCAAGGATGCAGAACACTCCGGAGCTGCGGCATTGGCCGGGACTTCCAGGCCATCGAGCTTGATGTTGATGCGTGCCACCCAGTCCTGATAGGGTTTTTGCCGCGATAGCGTTTCTTTCAGTTCGAGATCGTCAATGATGCGTCCTTGGTCGAGGTCGATCAGGAACATCTTGCCCGGCTGCAAACGCCACTTCTTGACGATATTCTCGTCGGGAATCGGCAATACACCGGATTCCGATGACATCACGACAAGATCGTCGTTGGTCACCAGATAACGCGCCGGACGCAGACCATTACGATCAAGCGTCGCACCAATCTGGCGACCGTCGGTAAAGGCCACGGCGGCCGGGCCGTCCCATGGCTCCATCATCGCCGCATGATATTCGTAAAAAGCGCGGCGTTTCTCGTCCATCAAGGTGTGCGACTCCCAGGCTTCGGGAATCAGCATCATCATGGCGTGCGCCAGCGAGTAACCGCCCATCACCAGCAATTCGAGCGCGTTGTCGAACGAGGCTGTGTCGGATTGATTGGGATAAATCAGAGGCCATATCTTGTCCAGATCAGCGCCAAGCAACGGTGAGGAGGTTCCCTTTTCGCGTGCGCGCATCCAGTTGTAGTTGCCGCGCAGCGTATTGATCTCGCCGTTGTGCGCAATCATGCGGAATGGGTGGGCAAGCGGCCAGGTCGGGAAGGTATTGGTCGAAAACCGTTGGTGCACCAGCGCCAGCGCCGAAACGCAACGTGGGTCCTTGAGATCAACATAGTATTCGCCGACCTGATCAGCGAGCAGCAGTCCTTTATAGACAATCGTTCGCGCTGACATCGACGGCTGATAGAATTCCTTGCTATGCTCAAGCCCCAGCGCCCGGATGGCGTTGGCCGCGCGGCGGCGAATGACATACAGTTTGCGCTCAAGCGCATCAGTCACCATCACGTCGGCGCCACGGCCAATAAAAATTTGGCGAATGATCGGCTCACGTTCACGAACTGCCGGCGACATAGGCATGGTGTGATTGATTGGCACATCCCGCCAGCCAAGAACAACCTGCCCTTCGGAACGCACCGCGCGTTCAATTTCCTCCTGACAAGCCAGGCGCGAAGCCGATTCCTTCGGCAGAAAAACCATGCCGACACCATAGTCGCCGGCACGCGGCAGCAGCACTCCCTGCTCGGCCATCACAGCACGGAAAAAGTCGTCCGGAATCTGGATCAGAATGCCTGCACCGTCACCCATCAGAGGATCGGCGCCGACAGCGCCCCGGTGATCCAGATTTTTCAGGATTAACAGTCCCTGCTCAATGATCGAGTGACTTTTCTTGCCCTTGATATGGGTTACAAAACCGACGCCGCAGCCATCGTGTTCATTGACCGGGTCATATAACCCTTGCCGTTCAGGCACAGCCGAATCCATCACGCTCAAATCCTCACAAAACAACAGAAAAGCCAGCCAACAGCTAGCTTATGCATTCAATGGGCAGCCGATGAGTATAGCGTGAAACTCCTGTCATACAAACCATTTGCCCGCACCAAAAGAGTGCGGCAGCGCCACGCCGCCTGCCTTCCCGTTGAGCGAAGTTGTTGGACACTGCAAGTGAAGAATTGCTTTCTGTTGCACAGCACGAAGTCTTCACACGCAACGCTTATTCGGAAAGAGGGAACGACGACAAGTAGCTATCCGTCCGAAGGCGAAGGGGTGAGGGTTTTATTATCCCATATCACTATTTGAAGATGATGACTTCTTCTCGGGGTGATTCCTCGCGTGGCCGGTAGGTCTTGTCTGCGCCATCTTCTGCGCCGGCGTAAACCCCGCTTAACTGCTCTTCGAGTTGTTTGGCAACGTCTTCGCCCAGGCTCTTGGAAACTTCGGAGACCACCTTGCCCCGGTTGAGCACGATCCGACCTCCCTGGCTGGTCAGTAATTTGACATCCTGCCCCGCGCCCATGGCGCTGAACGACGATTTGACCGTAAAATTCTTGGTGCTGATCAGGCTGAATTCACCAACCAGTTCAAGACTCAGGGTGTGCGACACCGTGTTGGTGTGGTCAATGGGGTTGGCTTCCTGACGGAATTCGATGCTGTTGATGGCGCCAAACAGGACGAAATCAGCACCGGGGTACATGCCTTTCTTGATGCGGCCGATGATGTCGTAAAGCTTCTCGTTGTTCTTGGCATCCGTAAAGGGTTTGCCCTGAACCAATTGAAAACGGCCGGATTTGAGTATGCTGCCCTTGATGTCGGCCGTGAATTTGCGCATCTCGCCGCGATCGATGTAGCTGTACGTGCCTTCGGCGGAGTAATAGTTGCTTTCCGACTTGGCGTTCAGCGAACCGCTGCTGCGTCGCGAATACGACAAATCCGACTCACGCTCGCTTTCGCGCCCGGAGGCGCGCAGCGACGATTTTTCAGAAGCGGAGACGACGCGGAAATATTCGCTGACCCGTTCTTCATAAGCCAGGTCAGTCACGGCCACCTTGGCGGGGGCGGCCAAGGCCGCAAGACTGGCTATTGCGAACAGGGCGCTAAAACCGACTCGGGTGAACCATTTGACATTCATCTAAAGTTCTCCAGAAGGCGAATCAGCGTCGGGCCGACTTGCGAATTTCCTTCTCGTCGGACCATTCGACAACACCGGTCTCGATGTCGATCAGGCGGAAATTCATCTTGTAATAGACGTCCTTCAGGTCAGCGGTCTTTTTGACGATCGAAGAAATGCTGCCATCCAGACGGTATTTGGCGCCCTGCATCTTGCCGACCTTGACCTGCTTGGTTTTGTCATAGAGACCGGACTGGGTTTGGCGACGCAGTTCGTCAGTCTGATTCTGCATGTTATCGGCTTCAATGGCATAACGGACACCGTTCTTTTGCAGTTGCGTCAGGACCGTATCGGTAATGAGCTTGGTGTCAAAGTATTCGCTGGTCTTGTTCTGCACCGGGGAGGCCATCACCAGTTGTTTCTTCTTGATCAGTGCCTGTATTTCTGGGGTCTGGATCAGGCCCTGGGTCATTTTTTCTGAAATCATTTGGATATCGGTCGAACCAAGATCGGTGTTGACCGTTTCAACCGCTTTGGCATCGCCATAACTTACACCGCTGGTCCCGGTGGTTGGTGAGGTGGTCTGGCAACCCGCCAAAGCAAGTAAAAGAACGCCGGCCAGCAGGTGGGTATGATGATTGGAAGCGAGTATTGAGCCCATTTTGTTTCCTCCTTGAGTGTGTCGTTCTAAGTTCGCCAGTAATAAAATGTCGCCGGCATCGTTTTCTGCAATGGCCTTAATTGGCCGTGTTGTCCGGACTCTGTAGTTGGAGCCGGAAATCTGTCGCCTTGAAGGTCGGCGAAACCACGTTGATGACTTGTTTTTGATTGCCGTAGACAATCATCGGTTTCCACGGCTCATCTTCCCAGACCGTGAAACCATCGCGATCGAGCCACTTGAAGCGGTAATAAAGCTGCTGGTTGCCTGAGCTGATGTTGGTGATTTCGGCTTGAATGCGCAGCAGGTTATCGCGCTTCGTTGCCCGTAAATCAGAAACCTTCAAGTTGTTCATCTTGCCCTGTTCTTCGAGTTTGCTGGCCATCGATGGGCCACTGCTGGCGGCGGTTGGTGGCGGTGACGAAGCCATGGCCAACGTGGGTACTGCATCGCTGCTCCGGCTCACGGTCTGGCTCATGGCGGCAATCCGGCGCGTGGCCAGCGGTGCGAACTGACCGTTCGGGTACTTGCTCAGATAATCCTGATAGTCTTCGGCCTGCTTGCTGTCCTTGATGCTGTCCCAGAAGGACAGTTCGACAGCTTTTGGATCAACCGCCTGCACCACCATTGTCGTGCCGCCGGCTGCCCCGGGAGGCGCTGCTGCCATGGTCTGCGCTGGTGCCGGGCCGGGAACAAAGTAAAAATCGCCGTCAGTCTGGTCGTAGATTGCCGGCTGTTGTTCGTGGCCGACCGATTTGGCTTTTTGAATTACCATCGAGCGCGTTTTCTTGAGCGCCTCGGTACTGCTGACCCCGGGTTGCGAGATCATCGGCAGGAACTCGCGAGTGAACAGGCCATTCGGGCTTTTGTCGTTGCTGCCGAGGCTATCGAGCGCCTCCTGATTGGCGCCCGCCGAGAACAGCACGGTTTGTCCGCTGGGTGAATTAGTCATTGCCAGGCCGCGCGTCGATCCGATCGAACGCCCGGCTTTTTTAGGCAAGGGGTTGTTGCGACAGGCATCGAGCACCAGCAGGGTGTACCTGGCTTTGGCATCAGCCAGTTTGTCCTGCAGGATGGGGACGCTGATCGCCTGATCGGCAACGTCAGCCGAATCACGTGGCGTATCCATGTCGACCGGAACGAGGAAATTCTGGTTGTTGATCTGCAAGCCGTGGCCGGCAAAGAAGAAGACCCCGACGCCACCACCGGAGACCCGCTGCACAAAGTCGTTGATGGCCTGATTCATTTTTTTCTGGCCGACGTTGTTGAGGGATTGAACCTCAAAGCCGACCTTGCGCAGTTCGGCGGCAACGGCATTGGCATCATTGACTGCTTTTTCCAGCTTGACGATGTTTTGGTAATCATTGTTTCCGATCACCAGGGCGACACGGTGTTCGGGCGCAGCATGCAGTTGGCCGGTGCAGGCCAACAGATAGAAGCAGAGGAGCAGATAAGGTTTCATTCTAGTTCTCCGAAACATGGCTGACCTGGGGGCACTGACTTATTCTGCTTTTGCTGCCGGTTTTTTCACCGTTTTCTTGGTTACCGCCTTCTTTGGCTCGGGGGCGGCCACCACTTCAGGCAAGCTTCCCAGCGTATTGGGCTGGCCGACATAAACCGCTCCACCGGTGATACGGATCGGGATGATCGCGAAGCGGTTGCCGATAGTCACCTCTTTTTTGTAGCTTCCGGCGCCTGTCTGGAATTCGATCATCTGGGGGCCTTGCGCCAGGGTGGCGCGCGCCACGGAAATGCGCTCGGGCAAAGTCCGCCAGCTACGCTCGTCCGCCTGTTCGGTAACCACGGTGGCGACGTTGGCGGCTACGCCTAGAACTATCCCGCCTTTGTAGGCCTGATCCTGGGCCACCGATTTTACGACGGCGCGGATGATAGTGCGCAGCAAAATCCCTGGCATCTGATCCTTGAGCTGTCGCCGGGCCATGGCGTCGATATTAGTCAGCGTTTCAACCGGAAGCTGCTTCCCGGCAACCGAAACGGTAGAAGGAACGAAGCCTTTGTTCTCCGATTTGATCAGGGGGAAGGAAAGTGGGGTGATCATGAGCCCGTTTTTTCGTGGAACGGGGAGCGGAATGCTCAGCGACTTCCAGGACGGAGCAAATCCTGATTCAATGACAAACAGCACGTCCGATTCTTTCGGGCCTGGACGGCGACGACCGACGTCTTTCAGTCCGGTCTGCACAATACGGGAGTTCGGCGCCAGCTTAAGGGCATTGCGATACCCCGGTTCAGCCAATGAGGGTTCGCCAGTCACTTCAAAAAAGTAACCGGCCAGATAATGCGAAAAAGCGTTCTGGAAACCATTCTTGAGACTGTTGACCTCAGGCGTATCCAGTTCAGCCATCGGATAGTCCTTCATCTGCTTGACATCAGCCGTGACGTTTTGCGTTTTGGCTTCTTCCTGCAACTTGTCGTATTCCTTCTCGCGGAAACTCTCGATCAACTTTTCTCGCTCGTAGGTTTTTTTCATCTCGATGCGGGCCAGATCGTAGTTGCCCTGCATGATGTGACTCAAGGTCAGATTGGTGGACAGCATCACCTTTTCGTAATCCTGACCCTCGTAACGCCGGGTCTTGTCATTAACCAGGTAGCTGCCAACGTCACCCAGCAGTTTGGCCGCATTGGTTTTGGCGCTGTCTTCCCACTCGCGGACAAATTCGTCGGCTTTCAGCCAGGAATCCCGACCTGCCGGATAATTACTGTCCAGGGTCAGCAATTCGCCTTTTTCAAGATGATAAAGAATGTCTTTGTCCTGGGAAATGACGCCCGGCGTATTGTTTTTTTCAAGTTGTTCAATCGCCAGCTTGACCGAGCCGTTCTTGACCAGAGCAACCGTTTCCTTCAGTTCGCCATCGTACTGACGCATCGGGTTGCCGGCACAGCCTGCCAGAACGGATACCAGCAGCAGAAGAGCGCTTAGTCCCCTGATATTCATGATCGATTTCCTCAAAGAAGCGATAAAGAAAAAAGCGGGATCGATGATATCACCGACGTAATTGTTGCCGAATAATGCTGGCTGCTACTTGGTGATCGGATCATTGCGCCCGGAAAACTTGTCGCTCATGCGCAGGGCGGCATCGGAAAATTCGCCGAGGGGCTTCTCGACGCAATAGCGGTCGACGAAATTTTCCACAGTCCCGCTCGATACGGATGACACCGCTTGGCTCGGGTTGGCATAGTTATGGCCGGTCAGCACGCCGCGTATCCAGGCCAGGTAGGCTTTTCTCTGCTCAGCATCGTCTTTTGATTTAACCCAGGCGCGGCAGGACATATCGTCGAAGCCGACGATTTTTACCGGCGCCGAAATCGCGCCTGTGGCGCCCAAGCTTACGATCAGGACTAACCCGGCCGACGGTAGCATTTTTATTGACATAAACCTTTCCTGACCTAGCCTCAACGAAGGGCCAATTTTCGCCCTTCTGCCCAGTGTAGTCCAGAAGAGTAGTTTGGACGCTTTCGCAGGTACAATTGGTACAACTCGGGCTGTTGATTGCCACCGGAATTTTGCAGGCCAACACTCATGATCGGTCATCTCTACATTGTGGCAGCTCCTTCAGGAGCGGGGAAAACAACGCTGGTTCGCCTGCTCTGCGAGAACGATCCCGGAATTCGGGTATCCGTTTCGCATACCACCCGTGCGCCGCGAGCGGGCGAAAAGGAAGGCCGTGAATACCATTTTGTCGATGTGCAGAATTTTTTCGACAGGGTCGGTCAGGGTGAGTTTATCGAGTGGGCCGAGGTGCATGGCAACTACTATGGAAGCTCGAAACGCTGGATCGAGGCGGAGCTGACAGCCGGGCGTGATGTGCTGCTGGAAATTGACTGGCAGGGCGCGCGGCAGGTGCGTAACGCCTTCCCCGAAGCGCTTGGCGTGTTCATCCTTCCCCCATCTCTGGACGCGCTCAAAGAAAGGCTGTCGGGCCGGGGTACCGATTCGGCCGAGACCATCGCCCGGCGAATTGCCGCAGCACGAGACGAGATGCGGCATGTGGATGAATTCGATTATGCTATTATCAACGACGATTTGCGGCAGGCGCTTGGCGATCTTCAGTCAGTGATCAGCGCTTCGCGACTTCAATACAAAACCCAGCGCCAGCGACACTTCGCGTTGTTCGCGACACTACTTTGATTTTTAGGACGAGAACCATGGCACGAGTAACCGTAGACGACTGCATGCACTTCATCCCCAACCGTTTCCAGATGACCCTGGCGGCAACGTACCGCGCGCGCCAGATCACGTCCGGTGCAACTCCCATGGTTGGTGCCGACCGTGACAAACCGACCGTCATTGCTCTGCGTGAACTGGCGCAGGGCATGTACGGGCTAGAAGTCCTCAATCGCGGTCACGCCTGACCGACTCTGGCAGGCTGCGTGGTGCTAAATTGTGAATTCAGACGCCACTGCCTCCAACCTTGTCAGTGGCGCCGCTTCTGGGCAGCGGCTGGATAAGGCGGTTTACCAGAATGAGGATCCGGCGTATCGGGTCTTTGTCGACACCCTTAGCTACCTTGGCCCGGAAGAAATAGCCCTCGTCATTGAGGCGTATCGTTTCAGCGAGGAAGCGCACCAGGGGCAGACGCGCCTCTCGGGCGAGCCTTACATCACCCATCCACTCGCGGTGGCGGGCGCGCTGGCTGAGTGGCGCATGGACGCGCAGGCCATCATTGCCGCCCTGCTCCATGACGTCATGGAGGATACGGTAGTATCCAAAGCTGAAATCACTGCGCGTTTCGGCAAACAAGTCGCTGAGCTGGTAGACGGGCTTTCCAAGCTTGAGAAGATAGAGTTTCAGTCCTATCAGGATGCGCAGGCGGAGAATTTCCGCAAAATGCTGATGGCCATGGCGCGCGATCTGCGCATTGTGCTGATCAAACTTGCCGACCGTTTGCACAACCTGCAGACGATGGCGCATGTGCGTCATGAAAAACGCCGGCGCGTCGCCGGAGAAACGCTGGAAATTTACGTACCAATCGCTACCCGGCTCGGGCTGAACAACATTTCGCGGCAACTGCAGGATCTTTCTTTCCAGCACATCCATCCGATACGTTTTCGCGTGCTGACGCGCGCGATCAGAGCGGTGCGTGGCAACCGTCGTGAACTATTGTCGAAGATTCTGGATGGTATCCGCGGCAAGCTGTATGAGTCGCATATCGACGCCGGGGTGTTTGGCCGTGAAAAAAGCCTGTATTCGATTTATCGCAAAATGGTCGAGAAACACCTTAGCTTCTCGCAGGTGCTCGACATCTACGGCTTTCGCATCATTGTTCGGGATGTCCCCAACTGCTATCTGGCCCTCGGCGCGTTGCATGCCCGTTATAAACCAGTGCCGGGAAAATTCAAGGATTATATTGCCATCCCCAAAGGGAACGGTTACCAATCCTTGCACACCACTCTGATCGGCCCCTACGGCACCCCAATCGAGATTCAGATACGCACCCAGAGCATGCACCATCTAGCCGAGGAGGGAATCGCTTCACACTGGCTGTACAAGGATAGCGAAGAGTCCGGCGCCAACCTGCAGGTCAAGATGCACAAATGGCTGCAATCCCTGCTTGAGCTGCAAAGTTCAGTTGGCGATTCTTCCGAATTTCTTGAGCACGTCAAGGTTGATCTCTTCCCGGATGAAGTCTACGTTTTTACGCCCAAGGGAAAGATTCTGGCATTGCCGCGCGGTGCGACAGTGATCGATTTTGCTTACGCCGTGCATACCGATATTGGTCACCGCTGCGTTGCCGCTCGTATTGATCATGAACTGATTCCGCTGTCTGCCGAACTGGCCAATGGCAATCAGGTCGATATCATTACGGCGCCCCATGCCAGCCCGAATCCGGCCTGGTTGACCTATGTCAAGACCGGGCGGGCGCGCACCAAGATTCGCCAGTTTCTGAAGGCCATCCAGCAGGACGGATCAAGCATGCTTGGCGAGAGCATGTTGAATCAGGAGTTGCAGGCGCTCGGCGTGGTTCCATCGGCGATTCCGGTGGCCGTCTGGGATCGTGTGATTCGTGATTCGGGGAAAAAATCGAGACGGGAATTATTCTCCGACATTGGCCTTGGCCGTAGTCTGGCCGGAGTTCTTGCCCATCGTTTGGCGGCGAACGACGAGGTGCCTCAGACCGACCCCAGCGTCTCGAAGCCGCTGGTCATCCGTGGTAGCGAGGGAATGGCCATTCAGTTGGCCTCCTGTTGTCAGCCGATTCCCGGAGACCCGATTATCGGATTGCTGCGCAAGGGGCAGGGTTTGCGCATTCACACCCATGCCTGTCAGGTGGCCAGAAAATCGCGTGGTAGCGAGCCACAGAACTGGATTCACGTTGAGTGGGCACCCGATCCCGGTCAATCATTTGATGTGCGCATCCGGGTCACCGCCAAAAATGCTCGTGGCGTGCTCGGGCGTGTCGCCACAGGAATATCGCAGGCGGGCGTCAATATCGAGCATGTGAGCATGGACGAGACAAACCCGGGACTTTACACGGAGTTGCACTTTCTTATCCAGATTACCGGCCGTCCGCAACTGGCCTTGTTGATGCGTGATCTTCGCCGTATTTCCGACGTTGTACGTATTGTTCGTGAGCAGGAGTAGTTTTTGAACGTCTTGATTTTTGGCGCCGGTGTCATTGGCGTTAGCAGTGCCTGGTATCTGGCCAAGGCCGGCCATGAAGTAACCGTCGTTGATCGCCAGCAGGCCGCCGGACTGGAAACCAGTTTCGCCAATGGCGGCCAGATTTCCGTTTCGCATGCCGAGCCCTGGTCCAATCCGCACGCCCCATGGCGTGCCCTGGCCATGATGGGGCGCGAGGATGCGCCGCTGCTCTTTCGTCTGTGCTGGGATCTGGCGCTTTTCGACTGGAGCTTGCGTTTTTTGCGCGAATGCACGCCGGGACGAACCCGTGCCAATATGCGCGACATCGTCGCCCTGGCCCTCTATAGCCGCAGCCAGTTAAAGGCTTTGCGCGCCGAAACAGCGATTGAGTATGACCATCTCGAACGCGGCATTCTGCATGTTTACACTGACCAGAAGGAATTTGCGGCGGCCGTTGAAGCGGCTAAAGTAATGCGCGAATTTGGTTGTGACCGGCGCACCATTGATGTCGATGAATGCGTGGCGATTGAGCCGGCGCTGACGGCTGCGCGACCGTTGCTGGTCGGTGGCGACTATACGGCGGCCGATGAATCAGGAGATGCGCAGTGCTTCACCAGGAATCTTGCCGTGCTGTGCGCTGCGCGTGGCGTCAACTTCCGTTATGGCACCACAGTTGAGGCTTTGTCCGTGTCTGGCGGCCGCATTGGCGGGGCCGTGCTTAATACGCCGTCTGGCCGTGAGTTGCTTACGGCCGATGCGTATGTCATCGCACTTGGCAGCTACACCCCGCTCCTTTTGCGGCCGCTGGGGATACGCCTGCCGGTTTATCCGGCCAAGGGTTACTCGGCGACGATTACGCTCGCCGAATCAAGCATCGCGCCCAGCGTGGCGATGACTGACGATGGTCATAAGCTGGTCTTCTCACGCCTTGGCCAGCGTCTGCGCGTTGCCGGTACGGCCGAATTCAACGGCTATAACACTGAACTCAATAGTGTGCGCTGCCAGGCCTTGATGCAGCGAACGAACCAGCTCTTCCCGGAGCTTCGTCCGGCTGGCGAGCCTGAATTCTGGTGCGGGCTGCGCCCATCGACGCCATCAAACGTGCCGTTTATCGGCCGCTCGGTGTTTCCTAATCTTTATCTCAACACTGGCCATGGAACACTTGGCTGGACTATGGCTTGCGGTTCCGCTACGGCGCTGGCAGATATCATCAGTGGCCGGCAGCCGGAAATCAGTTTACGCAGTAGCTAGACTTGGTGCCCCCCGCGCATGCTGATCGACACCCACTGCCATCTTGATGCTCACGAGTTCGACGTAGACCGCGAGACGATCGTTCTCGCGTCGCGCGCTGCCGGAGTGTCGGCAATGCTCGTCCCGGCGGTTGCACAAAATAATTTTTCTGCCGTGCGCGCTTGCTGTCAGCGTTACCCGGGCTGTTTCCCGGCTTATGGCATGCATCCCCTCTACCTCGATCGGGCCTGCGAAGCCGACCTTGTCACCCTGCGGGACTGGCTGAAAAGCGAGTTGGACGGCGAGTCGGACGACGTCTCGCCGCCAGTCGCTGTCGGTGAGATCGGCCTTGATTTCTACGTGCCGGGTTTTGATGCAGCTCGCCAGGAGCATTTTTTTGTCGAACAACTGAAAATTGCCCGGGATTTCGCTTTGCCTGTACTGCTGCATGTGCGGCGTTCGATTGATCAGGTGTTGAAATGCCTGCGTCGTGTTGGTATCAGAGGCGGCATCGCGCATGCGTTCAACGGCAGTCGTCAGCAGGCAGAAGAATTTATTCGGCTCGGTATCAAACTGGGTTTTGGCGGCGCCATGACTTACCCTGGGTCTACCCGTATCCAGCGGCTCGCCAGCACCTTGCCGATCGATGCAATTGTCCTGGAAACTGACGCACCGGATATGCCGCCGTTCTGGCTTGCCGGTGGGCGCAATACGCCGTTGGAGTTATGCCGTATTGCTCAAACTCTAGCGGAGTTAAGAGGAATGTCAATGAGCCAGGTACAGGACGCCACGTCGGCCAACGTGCTTTCGCTACTGCCTTTGCGCTTGATCATTTGATGTACGCTCGGGGACGTGCGTTCTTCGCGACAGCAGGACGTGTCAAAAGTTGTCGGCCCATGGAAAAAACGCCATACTGCCCGAGCAGTTGAGCATTACCCGTCTTTAGCGAGAGAGGATTGAGCGTGGAAATTTTCAAGGCTGATGTAGTTATCGTTGGCGGTGGGGGAGCCGGTTTGCGCGCGGCGATCGCCGTTGCAGAGTCTGATCCGGCGTTAAAGATCGCACTGGTTTCCAAGGTTTATCCGATGCGCAGTCACACGGTGGCTGCGGAGGGCGGCGCTGCTGGCGTCAAGAAACCAAGCGACAGCTTTGACTATCACTTTCACGATACGGTGGGCGGCGGCGACTGGCTATGCGAGCAGGATGTCGTCGAGTATTTTGTCGAGCAGGCGCCGGTTGAGCTGACCCAGCTTGAACACTGGGGCTGCCCGTGGAGCCGCACCGAAGATGGCCACGTCAATGTGCGCGCTTTCGGTGGAATGAAGATCGAACGCACCTGGTTTGCTGCGGACAAGTCAGGTTTTCATATCCTGCATACCCTGTTCCAGACCTCGATCAAGTATCCCTCGATCAAACGTTTTGACGAACATTTCTGCGTCGACCTGCTGGAAGAAGATGGCCGCTGCCAGGGCGTCGTGGTCATCGAAATGGGTACTGGCGAATTCTCGATGATCGAAGCCGCGTCGGTGATCATCGCTACCGGTGGTGCCGGTCGCGTCTTCCGCGAGAGCACGCTCGGTGGCATCGTCACCGGCGACGGCATGGCCCTGGCCTACCGTCATGGGGTGGCTTTGCGCGACATGGAATTCGTTCAGTACCACCCAACCTGCATGCCGGTTACCGGGCTGCTGTTTACCGAGGCTTGCCGTGGCGAAGGGGGATTCCTGGTCAACAAGGATGGCTATCGCTACCTCCAGGACTACGGCCTCGGCCCTTTGCCGGACAAGCCGAAAAATAAATACATGGAGCTTGGCCCGCGCGACCGTCTGAGCCAGGCTTTCTTTTTTGAGCAGCAGAAGGGGCGCACCATCGAGCATCCAACGCTTGGCTCGGTGGTCCATCTCGACCTGCGCCATCTGGGCGAAGCGCACTTGCGCGAGCGTCTGCCACTGATTTACGAAATGGCCGAAACCTTCATGGGCCTTGATCCGGCCAAAGACCCGATCCCGGTTCGCCCCGGGGTGCATTACACCATGGGTGGTATCAAGGTCGACGGCAACTGCGCTGCATCACTGCCCGGCCTTTATGCCATTGGCGAATGTTCAAGCGTGGGTATTCACGGCGCCAATCGTTTAGGTTCAAACTCGCTGACCGAACTGCTCGTTTTTGGCAAGGTTGCGGGTGTTGCAGCGGCAAAAAATGCGCGATCTGCCGCTCCCGGCAATTCGGCCAGCCTGCTCAAACAGGCACAGGCGATCGAGCAGCGCGTCATGGCGCTGAAGACCAGGACCGGAGGAACCGAGAGAATCGCCGGTATCCGCAAGGAAATGGCGCAGACTATGGAAGATGGCTGCGGTATTTACCGGATGCAGGATACGATGCAGGCCACCTGCGACAAACTCGCCGAACTGCGTGAGCGCTTTAAGAACATCAGCATCGACGACAAGTCCAGCGTTTGGAATACTGACTGGTTGACAGCCATTGAGCTTGACTATCAACTCGACGTGGCGCAATCGATGGCGCATTCGGCGATCAACCGCAAGGAATCACGAGGAGCCCACCAGCGTCTGGATGGTTACGAGCTGCGCGACGACGTGGCTTTCCTGAAACACTCGGAGGCGTACTACGTTGCTGGCGGTGCACCGCGCATCGTCCTGGGCGATGTGAAGATCACCAAGTCTCAACCGGCGGCGCGCGCCTATGGCGCTGCGGGCGAAAAAGCAGACCAGGAAAGGAAAGAATCCAATGTCTGAAAACCATAAAATCATTGAAATCGAGGTTCTGCGCTATAACCCCGAGAGCGACGACGAGCCGCATCTCGAGGTATACAAAGTCCCCTTTTCTGACGACATGTCGGTGCTGCAAGGGGCGCAGTACATCAAGGATAACTTCGACGGTTCGCTGACTTTCCGCTGGTCGTGCCGGATGGCCATCTGCGGCAGTTGCGGCATGATGATCAACGGCATCCCCAAGCTCTCCTGCGAGACTTTCCTGCGCGATTATTATCCAAGCCGGATTCGTATTGAAGCGATGGCGAACTTCCCGATCGAAAAGGATCTGGTTGTCGATTTGAGCGGCTTCATCGAGAAGCTTGAGAGCATCCAGCCCTATATCATCGCGAAGGAGCCACGTACCCTGGAGCAGGGCGAGTATCTGCAAACTCCCGAGGAGTTCAACAGGTATATCCAATTTACGTCCTGTATCAACTGCACCCTGTGCTACGCCGCCTGCCCCCAGTTTGGCCTCAATCCGGACTTCATCGGCCCTGCCGCAATTGCCCTGCTGCATCGCTACAACATGGATTCGCGGGATGGCGCCGCAGCACAGCGGATGGAACTGGTCGCCTCCGAAGAAGGCGTTTTCAACTGTAGCGCAGTTGGTTATTGCTCGGAAGTCTGTCCAAAACACGTTGATCCGGCCAACGCCGTCAACATCAACAAAACCAACGCAGCGAAGGACTACTTCCTACGCTTCCTGTCGCCGAAAGGGGGTTCCAAGTGAGTAAGCGTCGTCCCTATGTCCGTTCGATGGACGGTTGGTGGAGGAAAAACCCCTTCTACGTCGAATACATGATTCACGAGTGCACCGCCCTGTTCGTCGCCGCCTATGCCTTTGTCCTGCTCGTTGGCCTGGTTCGCTTGGGTCAGGGCGAAGCGGCCTGGAATGGCTGGCTTGACGCACTGAGAAGCCCAGTGTCAGTGGCCTTTCACGTCGTATTTCTAGCGGTTATTGCCTATCACACCTACACCTGGTTCGTGATCATGCCTATCACCTTGCCGCCGATCATCATTGGTGGAAAGACGGTCGGTCCCGGTGTGATAACCGGTGGTGGTCTGCTGGCAGCCGTTGTGGTGAGCCTGGTCATGCTCGCCCTGGTGTGGAGGATTGTATGATGAAGGCAGGACTGAAACGTTCCAATGCGCCCATTTTCTGGGGTCTGTTTGGTGCCGGTGGCATGCTGTCGGCGCTGTTTGGCCCGGTACTGGTATTCATTACCGGCATTGCCGTTCCGCTCGGGCTGCTGTTGCCGAAAGGAGCGATGAGTTATCCGAAGATGCAAGCTTTTGCCCAGAATTTCATCGGCAAGAGTTTTATCTTTGCGGTCATCGCCCTCTTCCTGTGGTTTGCCGCGCACCGTATTTTCCATTCACTGCACGAGATTGGTATTCATGCCGGGCTGGGGGCCAAGTTGATCTGTTACGGCTCAGCCTTTGCCAGCACGGTGATTGCCGCCTACGTTCTGCTCGTTCTGGGTTTCTAGCAGCCTGGCAAAAATGGCTGGCACACTTGTTTACTGCACGATGAGCAACCGTGGAGAAAACAGTCATGACCAAGAAGTATGTTCTGGCGCTGGATCAGGGAACGACGAGTTCGCGCGCGATTCTGTTTGATCAGGCCGGAAAGTGCGTTGGCGCCGTCCAGCAGGAACTCGCGCAAATCTATCCAAAAGCCGGCTGGGTTGAACACGACCCGATGGAAATCTGGGAGACGCAAAGTGGTGTTGCGCGCGAGGTTCTCGAAAAGAAAGGCATAGCTCCTGATGAGCTGGCGGCAATCGGCATCACCAATCAGCGCGAAACGACCATTGTCTGGGAAAAGGCCAGCGGCCAGCCGATCCACAACGCGATCGTCTGGCAATGCCGGCGTACGGCAAGTACCTGTGATGATCTCAAGGCCAGGGGCCTCGAAGCGTACATCCGCGAAGCGACCGGACTCGTCGTCGATGCCTATTTCTCGGCGACCAAGGTCAAATGGATTCTCGACAACGTCGACGGCGCGCGGGTGCGCGCCAAAAACGGAGAACTGCTGTTCGGTACTGTCGATACCTGGCTGATCTGGAAGCTCACGCGCGGCAGGGTGCACGTCACCGACTACTCCAATGCCTCGCGCACCATGCTGTTCAACATCCGTGATCTGAGCTGGGATCAAAGGATTCTCACTGAACTGGATATCCCGGTCTGCATGCTGCCGGAAGTGAAACCCTCGTCCTGTGTTTACGGGCATACCGATGCGCAGATCTTCGGCGGCGCTGCAATTGCGATTTCGGGCGATGCCGGCGACCAACAGGCGGCTCTTTTTGGGCAGGCCTGTTTTAGCGACGGTATGGCGAAAAACACCTACGGTACGGGCTGTTTCATGTTGATGAATACGGGTAAGACGCGTGTGCCTTCACGTCATGGCCTATTGACAACCATCGCCTGGGGCATCGACGACAAAGTCGAGTACGCCCTCGAAGGCAGTATCTTCGTTGCCGGTGCTGCGGTGCAGTGGCTGCGTGATGAACTAAAGCTGATCGACGAGGCAGCACAGTCCGAGGCGCTGGCGCTGGCCGTGCCCGATAGCAATGGTGTTTATCTGGTGCCTGCCTTTGTTGGCCTGGGAGCGCCCTACTGGGATATGTACGCCCGCGGCGTCATGGTCGGTCTGACACGTGGCGCCAACCGCAATCACATTGTACGTGCCACCCTCGAATCGATCGCCTTCCAGACGCGCGACGTTCTACAGGCCATGGAGGATGACTCCGGAATCAAGCTCAAGGCGCTCAAAGTCGATGGCGGAGCGGTTGCCAATAACTTCCTCATGCAGTTTCAGTCCGACATTCTGGGGGTTCCGGTTGAGCGCCCACTACTGACCGAAACAACGGCCATGGGCGCTGCTTTTCTCGCCGGACTGGCAGTTGGATTCTGGAAGGACAGGACAGAAATTACCCGAATGTACGCTGTTGATAGAACCTTCAGGCCGACAATGGGTGCCGAGCTGCGCGAGAAAAAATACCAGGGCTGGAAGCGGGCCGTCGAGCGTTCGCGTGCCTGGGACGAGCCTGAGAGTTAAGGCGCTTGAGCTTTGAAAAATAACGTTTATTGTTTTGAGTAAATTAACTCAATCATGTAAAACATCAGCCGTCAGTTCATCATCTTGCCTTACCCAAAAAGGACAGATAAGATCACCGATCTTGGAATCAAGAATCAACCCTTGGAGCAATAGAAGAGTTGTATCGGGTTGAGGTTTCATCCACCGTAGAAGCTTGGCAAGAACCCATGCCAAGCAATTCACCCCGCAGAGAGGCAAAGATGAACCTAGGCACCTGGATGGCAACAATTCTTCGCGTGCGTGCCGATCTGTCGAACGTGATGTCGGTTCAATGAGGGCCGAGACAATGAACGGCACAGCACTGCATAAATTCGCCACCCCCCTCTTCGCCGGCCTCCTGCTCAGCCTCACCAGCCTGCTCGCCGTCGCCGCCCCGACGATCAGCCTGAGCGCCCCGGCCAACACCGCCAAATACCTGGCCCCGGCCACCGTCAATGTCAACGCCAGCGCTACCGTCGAGGCCGGCACCACGATCACCCAGGTGGCCTTCTACGCCAACGAACTGCTCATCGGCACCGATACCCGGCCGCCCTACAGCGTCGCCTGGGCCAACGCGCCGGCTGGCAGCTACGTACTCACGGCAATCACCACCGACAGCAAGGGCAATGAGGCGACCAGCGCCCCGCGCAGCATCACGGTCAACGCCGACAACACCCCACCCACAGTGGCCCTCACCACCCCCGCCAACAACTCCAAATACCTCATCCCAGCCAGCCTCACTGTCTCCGCCAACGCCAACGGCATCGAAGTCAACACCCCGATCACCCAAGTCGAGTTCTACGCCAACGGTGCCCTGATCGGAACCGACACCACCAGCCCCTACAGCATCAGTTGGGCGAGTCCACCGACCGGCACCTACACAATCACCGCCAAGGCTACCGACAGCGCCGGCGGTGTCACCACCAGCGCTGCCAACACGGTGACGATCACCGCCAGCGACACCCCGCCGACCGTGACTCTGAGCACCCCGGCCAACAATGCTAAATACCTGGCCCCGGCCACGGTAACGCTCACCGCCAGCGCCAGCGGCGTCGAAGCCAATACCCCGATCAGCCAGGTCGAGTTTCTCGATGGCAGCACGGTCCTGGCGACACTAACGACCAGCCCCTATACCTATGCCTGGACGACTGCCACAGTCGGCACCCACAGCATCACTGCCCGAGCCACCGACAGCGGCGGCGCAGTCGGCATCAGCATTGCCCGAAGCATCACGATTACCGACACCAACACCCAGCCCACAGTAGCCCTCACCGCCCCGGCAAACAACTCAAAATACCTCACCCCAGCGAGCCTCACCGTCTCGGCTAACGCCAACGGGGTCGAAGTCAACACCCCGATCACCCAAGTCGAGTTCTACGCCAACGGCACCCTGATCGGAACCGACACCACCAGCCCCTACAGCATCGCCTGGGCGAATCCACCGACCGGCACCTACACAATCACCGCCAAAGCCACTGACAGCGCTGGCGGTGTCACCACTAGCACTGCCAGCACGGTCACGATCACCGCCAGCGACACGCCGCCAACCGTGACCCTGGGCACCCCGGCCAACAATGCTAAATACCTGGCCCCGGCCACGGTAACGCTCACTGCCAGCGCCAGCGGCGTTGAAGCCAATACCCCGATCAGCCAGGTCGAGTTCCTCGATGGCAACACCGTACTGGCAACGCTCACCACCAGCCCCTACACCTATGCCTGGACCACTCCTTCAGTTGGCACTCACAGCCTCACCGCCCGGGCCACCGACAGCGGCGGCGCCGTCGGCACCAGTGCCGCCAACAGCATCACGATCAATGCCAGCAACACCCCACCGACAGTGAGCCTCACCGCCCCAGCCAACAACTCGAAATACCTCACCCCAGTGAGCCTCACCATCTCGGCCAACGCCAACGGCATCGAAGTCAACACCCCGATCACCCAAGTCGAGTTCTACGCCAACGGCACCCTGATCGGAACCGACACCACCAGCTCCTACAGCATCGCCTGGGCGAGCCCTCCGACCGGCACCTACACAATCACCGCCAAAGCCACCGACAGCGCTGGCGGTGTCACCACAAGCATTGCCAACACGGTAACCATCACCGCCAGCGACACGCCGCCGACCGTGACCCTGGGCACCCCGGCCAATAATGCCAAATACCTGACCCCGGCCACGGTAACGCTCACCGCCAGCGCCAGTGGCGTCGAAGCCAATACCCCGATCAGCCAGGTCGAGTTCCTCGACGGCAGCACGGTCCTGGCGACACTGACGGCCAGCCCCTACACCTATGCCTGGGCCAATGCTCCGGTTGGCACCCATAGCCTTACCGCCCGAGCCACCGACAGCGGTGGCGCCGTCGGCACCAGCCTTGCCCGAAGCATTACGATTACCGACACCAACACCCCGCCCACCGTCAGCCTCACTGCCCCAGCCAACAATTCAAAATACCTCACCCCAGCGAGCCTCACCGTCTCGGCCAATGCCAACGGGATTGAGGTCAACACCCCGATCACTCAAGTCGAGTTCTATGCCAACGGCACCCTGATCGGAACCGACACCACCAACCCCTACAGCATTGCCTGGGCGAGTCCACCGACCGGCACCTACACAATCACCGCCAAAGCCACCGACAGCGTCGGCGGTGTCACCACCAGCACTGCCAACACGGTGACGATCACCGCCAGCGACACCCCGCCGACCGTGATCCTGGGCACCCCGGCCAATAATGCCAAATACCTGGCACCGGCCACGGTAACGCTCACCGCCAGCGCCAGTGGTGTCGAAGCCAATACTCCGATCACCCAGGTCGATTTCCTCGATGGCAGCACAGTCCTGGCAACGCTTACCACCAGCCCCTACACCTATGCCTGGACCACTCCTTCAGTCGGCACTCACAGCCTCACCGCCCGAGCCACCGACAGCGGCGGCGCAGTCGGCACCAGCACCGCCCGAAGCATCACGATTACCGACAGCAATACCCCGCCGACAGTGAGCCTCACCGCCCCGATCAACAACGCCATGGTGCAGGTCCCGGTCGATGTCCTGGTCAGCGCCAGTGTCAGCGCACCGGAAGTGAACGATACGGTCAGCCAG
>NZ_JAPUVO010000059.1 GCF_029255185.1 Propionivibrio sp. | reverse complement strand
TTGCTCGACTTCGCCATCTCAAACATTCCAAGATCGGGTAGTACGAGCCGCAAGCTCGGCTCGCGCTCAAGGCGCTCGCGGAGCGCATCCGCTCTGAGCTGATTCTGGTCAACGACGAAGTAGGAGGGTGTCAATTCGCGGGCCTAACGTGAAATGGACTTCCTAAAAGACGGGAAAGATTCCGTCTCGTGGCTGTATATAATTACATTATCGACGCCAATTCGCATTGAATCAACAGGTTGTAATTTTTTAGTGGAGCCTAACAATGGACGCAACGGCATCGGCACTCGCAAGCTCTCCAAAGTTGCTCGATCAGGTGCGCGGCAAGATACGGCTCAAGCACTACAGCCTGCGTACCGAGCAGGCGTATTCCGACTGGATCCGGCGCTACATCCGCTTTCACGGTACGCGGCATCCGCGCGAGATGGGGGCGGCCGAGGTGGAGGCTTTCCTCACGCATCTGGCGGTGGCCGGCAAGGTGGCGGCCTCGACGCAGAACCAGGCAAAGAGTGCGCTGCTGTTCCTCTACAAGGAGGTGCTGGAGAGCGAACTGCCCTGGCTGGACAACGTGGAGCAGGCCAAGGCACCCAAGCGCCTGCCGGTGGTGCTGACACGTATTGAGGTGCAGGCGCTGCTGACGCGGCTGGAGGGTACGCACTGGCTGCTGGGCCGCCTGCTCTATGGCGCTGGGCTGCGGCTGATGGAGTGCCTGCGGCTGCGGGTGAAGGATGTCGATTTCGCCCGCAAGGAAATCCTGATTCGGGACGGCAAGGGCTTCAAGGACAGGGTGACGATGCTGCCGGTGGCCTTGGTAGAACCCCTGCGCGCCCATCTGGAGCGGGTGCGGGAACTGCACCGGCAGGATCTGGCCGAGGGCTTCGGGGCGGTGTATCTGCCTTACGCGCTGGCGCGTAAGTACCCCAACGCGGCGCGGGAATGGATTTGGCAGTACATGTTTCCGTCTGCCAAGCGCTCGGTCGATCCGCGCAGCGGCGAGACACGGCGCCATCACGTGCAGGACCAGGCACTGCAGCGGGCGATCAAGCAGGCGGTGCGTGATGCCGACCTGACCAAGCCGGCGACGCCGCATACCCTGCGCCATTCCTTCGCGACGCATCTGCTGGAAGGTGGTTACGACATTCGTACGGTGCAAGAACTGCTGGGCCACAGCGATGTGAGCACGACGATGATCTATACCCATGTGCTGAACAAGGGCGGCCACGGGGTGGCCAGCCCGCTCGACGGGATGCCGCTCAAACCCTGAGTTCATCAGCATCCATCCGCCCTCGCTGGGTGGCAATGGCCAGCAATTCTCATAGCTGTACCCATGTACGCGAGTTTGAGATAACCCGTGTCATCGAGATCAGCGAGTATCCGGCTTGTTCCAGGTCTTCGCTGAAACTCTTGAACTCGCGTACCGGTTGATCATCCCGGTCCGGTGGTACGGCAATAAAGTGACTAGCCGAGCCAATATCGATTCCTGCGGCATTGGGGTGCGCCAATTCCAGTGCTGTGCGCTTGCGTACTGCCATGCCTTCCTCCATTATTTGGGTTGGAATGCCGCGCCGACTCGGGTTCGTCGTTGTACTCACTCTCTCAAACGGGATGATCGCTTTCACGATCTCACCACTGTCGCCAACGTGACTCAGGACCACGCTCATACCTGAATTGGAAAATACTCCACTGAAGCCGCCATGCAAATTACGGGAAAACAATCCACCATCGCCGAAGTCATTGCCGCCGCCAACCAGATCATTCTTGGCAAGGAGACTCAAATCCGGCTTGCTCTGGCCTGTCTGCTGGCGCGCGGCCACCTGCTGATCGAAGACCTGCCCGGCGTCGGCAAGACGACGCTGGCGCATACCCTGGCTCGACTGCTGGGCCTACAGTTCTCGCGCATTCAATTTACCAGCGATATGCTGCCGGCAGATGTCATTGGCATTTCTATTTTCGACCGCGAGCGCAGTGATTTCAGGTTTCTCCCTGGCGCCCTGTTCTCGCAGGTCCTGCTCGCCGACGAGATCAACCGCGCCACGCCAAAAACCCAGAGTGCACTGCTCGAAGCAATGGAAGAGCGGCAGGTTACTACCGATGGTCAGACACGCCCGCTGCCTGAGCCTTTCTTCGTCATCGCGACGCAGAATCCTTCCAGCCAGATCGGTACATTTCCGCTGCCCGAATCGCAACTGGATCGATTCCTGCTGCGCCTTGAACTTGGCTACCCGAATCACAACGCGGAACGCGCCCTGCTCGAAGGCGGCGGTCGACGCGAACAATTGCCCACCCTGGCCGCCTGTTTTACGCCGGATCAACTCGTCCCGCTGCAAAGGCAGGCGGCGGCTGTCCATGTTTCGCCGGCCCTGCTCGACTACGTGCAAACCCTGATCGCAGCGACGCGTAACAGCCCGCAGTTCATCCACGGTTTGAGTCCGCGCGCAGCCCTCGCCCTGCTGGCCGCCGCACGGGCCTGGGCCTTCATCGACGGGCGGAACATGGTGCTGCCCGAAGATGTGCAGGCCGTTCTGCCCGGCGTCGCCTGCCACCGGCTGCGCCTGGTCAACAGCAGCAGCCATGCCCGCTCCGAGGATATCGCCAATCTGATCCACGCCATCCCTGTCGACTGATGTCAATCGTCGCGCAGCTCAGGCAGTGGCTGTTCCGTTTTGGACGTGACGAACAACTGCCCATCATCCTCACGCAACGGCGTATTTTCATCGTCCCCACGCGCACTGGCCTGCTTTTTTCCGGTGTGCTATGCGTCATGCTGCTCGGCGCCATCAACTACGACCTCTCCCTCGGCCATGCGCTGGTTTTTCTGCTCGCCGGTCTGGGTCTGGTGAGCATGGTGCACACCTTTCGCAACCTGGTCTCCCTGCGCCTCACGCCGGGACGTACTGAACCCGTTTTTGCCGGGGAAATCGCGCGTTTCCAGGTGCTTCTCGAAAACAACCATCGACAGCCCCGCCGTGCGCTCGACTTGGCCTTTGGTCAACATGAAAAGGTCTCGCTCGACATTGCGGTGGGCGGACACGCCAGCATCGCCATCCCCTGCCCGGCGCCCAATCGAGGCCGCCTTGATCCAGGCCGCATCACGCTATCAACATGCTATCCGCTTGGCCTCTTTCATGCCTGGAGCTACCCGCATCCGCCGCTGTCCTGCCTGGTCTACCCGCAGCCGATCGAGACGCCATTACCTCCCCCGAGCGCCGTAGCGCAGACCGGACAGCGCTACGGCGATAACGGCCAGGAGGATTTCACCGGCCTGCGCCTGCGCCAGCCGAACGACTCGCCGCGACACATCGCCTGGAAAGCCGTGGCGCGCGACATCGATAACCGGCCACTGCTGATCAAGCAGTTCGCCGGTGGCGCGACCGAGGAGTTATGGCTGGACTTGTCCTTGACGCCGGCCGGCAGCATGCTGGAAACGCAGCTCTCACTGCTCGCCGGCTGGGTCCTCGCCGCCGAGCGAAGCCAGGCCCGCTACGGGCTGCGCCTGCCCGGTCGCCAACTGGCGCCGAATCAGGGCAGCGCCCATCGTGACGCCTGCCTTGAAGCCCTGGCCCTTTATGGCCAGCACTAAAGCTCCGCAGCCGCTCGAACACGGCGCCATCCCGTGGCTATTGGCCGTGGCTCTGGTCACGGCAGCTCCGCACGCCAGCCACCTTCCCCTCTGGCTGACCCTGTTCGTCGGCGGCGCGCTGCTCTGGCGCAGTTGGCTGTGGCGCCAGCAGGCCCGCCTGCCGGCGCGCTGGTTGCTGATGCTGGTAGTTTTTGCCGGCGTCGCGGGAATCGGCTGGGAGTTCCGCACGCTTTTCGGCAGGGACGCCGGGGTCGCCCTGATCGTTTTCTTCATGGCGCTCAAACCCATGGAAATGAGAACCCGGCGTGATTCCATGGTCGTCGTCATGCTGGGGTTTTTTCTGTTGCTGACCCATTACTTCTACTTGCAAAGCATCCCGACCGGGCTCTGGCTGCTCGCTGCCACCACCCTGCTCACCGCCACGCTCATCCGCCTCTACGGTGGCGCCCAGCCGCTGGGCGCCATTGTGCATTATGCCGGCCTTCTGCTGGCGCAAGCCCTGCCTTTCATGCTGATCATCTTCCTGCTCTTTCCGCGCGTTACCGGCCCGCTCTGGGGGCTGCCGCAGGACGCCTATTCCGGTCTCACCGGCTTGTCCGACCGGATGTCGCCAGGCTCGCTCAATAAGCTGATCCAGTCCGGCGCGATCGCCTTTCGCGTTCAGTTTGCCGGCGAGCTTCCGCCAAAATCGAATCTTTACTGGCGCGGCCCGGTGTTCGACGACTACGATGGCATGACCTGGCGCGCCCTGCCACGGGGCGACCGAGCGGGGTCGCCGCCGGTCGTCGAAGCCCGTGGCAAAACCTATAGTTACGTCAGCACACTCGAAGCGCATAACCAGCGCTGGCTGCTGGCCCTCGACCTGCCGACCAGGCAACCGGAGGGCAGCGTGCTGGCCCGCAGCCTTGAAACTCTGTCCAGAGAACCGGTGCGCAGCCGGGCGCGTTACGCCTTTACCTCGGCGCCCGATTTTATCGCCAACCGACAGGAAAGCCCGGCCCTGCTGCAACAGGCGCTGCGTCTGCCGCCCAGGCTCAATCCGCGCAGTCGCGAACTGGCCGCAAGCTGGCGCGCTACTTTCAATTCGCCGCAACAGATCTCCGACGCCGCACTGCGCTTATTTCGTCAGGAAGCCTTCTTCTACACCCTACAACCGCCCCTGCTCGGCGAGCATGCCGTCGATGACTTCCTCTTTGCCACGCGGCGCGGCTTCTGCGAACACTACGCCTCGGCCTACGTCGTCCTGATGCGCGCCGCCGACATACCGGCGCGCGTAGTTGCCGGTTATCAGGGCGGAGAGATCAATCCGATCGACGGTTACCTCACCGTGCGCCAGTCCGACGCCCACGCCTGGGCCGAGATCTGGCTTGCCGACCGGGGCTGGGTCCGCGTCGATCCGACGGCGGCTGTTGCTCCGTCGCGTATCGAAGAGGGAATCGAAGCCGCGCTACCCGCCGACGACCCCTTGCCGGCCTTGGTGCGTATCGATACCGACTGGCTGCGCGACCTGCGTAATCGCTGGGAAGCGGCGAACAACAGCTGGAACCAGTGGGTGCTCGGGTACAATCCGCAACGTCAGCGCGAACTGCTTTCCCGGCTCGGGCTTGACGAACCTGATTGGCGATCGATGACGTCTGCATTGGCAATGCTGTGCGCGATCGCCCTGCTCTTCGTCACCGTGTGGACGTTCTGGCAGCGCACGACCACCACACCGGCACAGCGCGCCTGGCAGCGCTTCTGTACGCGCATTAAGCGGCTGGGAATAACCCGCGCCGACTGGGAAGGGCCGCTCGCCTTTGCTGCCCGTGTCGCGCGTGAGCAGCCGCAACTGGCCGCCCTCTGCCATGAAGCAGCCAGCATTTTCGCTGACCTGCACTACGGCAACGGCACACCGGAACAACTGCAACAACTGAAGAACTGCACGCGGCGCTTGCCATCATCATGGAGACACACGAGTTGAAAAATATAATCCAAAAACCCGCAGAAAAAAGCGCGAATCACGTGCAGGCTCAGCCCCGAATCTCTCTCTGCGCCCTCTGCGTCTCTGCGATCTCTGCGTTGAAAGAGGTTTCAACCAAGATCTCGAGAACAATCACCGCCCCACTGCTTGGCCCGCTTTCTATCATCATCATCGCCGGACTGCTGCCGTTGTCTGCCAAGGCAAGCAAGGCCACGCCACAAACCGCGTCGTTCAGCGCCACCCCCGAAGTTCGCGCCTTCATCCTGTCCATGCACGAGCAGCACGGCTTTGACGTGACGCACCTGACACGCCAGTTTTCCAGCATTCATGCCAATGCCATCGTCCTGCGCGCTATCCGGCCAGCCGCCGTGCCCGAACAGCAGCGCTCATGGCAGCGCTATCGCGAACGTTTCGTCAACGAACGCCGCACCCGCAACGGCGTGCGCTTCTGGCAGGATCACGCCGCCGAACTGGCGCGCGCCGAGGCGATCTATGGCGTCCCGCCAGAGATCATTGCCGCCATCATCGGCGTCGAAACCGAATATGGTCGCAATATGGGTAAGTTCAGCGTACTTGAAGCGCTGGCTACCCTCGCCTTCGACTACCCGCCACGCGCCGATTTTTTCCGCAGCGAACTCGAACAGTTCCTGCTGCTGGCGCGGGAGAACGGCGTTAACCCGCTCGACATCAAGGGCTCTTATGCCGGCGCCATCGGTATCCCACAGTTCATGCCGAGCAGCCAGCGCCGCTACGCCGTGGATTTTGACGGCGACAACCGCATCGATCTACGCCAGAGCACCGCCGACGCCATCGGCAGCGTCGCCCGCTTTCTGCACCTGCATGGCTGGCAAGCCGAGGCGCCGGTCGCGCTACCGGCCAGCATCGAGGGTGATCCGGCCAAGCTCATCGCGGCCGGCATCAAGCCGCAGACCCCATTGCATGAGCTATTACAGCAGGGTGTTTCCGCTTTGGGAGAAACAGGGCAATTTGGCGCGCGGCCAGCCGCACTGATTGACCTCACCAGCCCCGACCAGCCCACAGAATACTGGGTCGGTTTCGATAACTTCTACGTGATCATGCGCTATAACCGATCGAGCTTCTATGCCATGTCGGTATTCCAGCTCGCCACTGCCTTACGCGCGGCACAAGGTAGCGTGACCAATTAACAGCAGCGGCCCTTTTCTTAGCAGCTATCCGCTGGAGGCGTAGGTGGAGGTTTGACACTGACCCCAATGGCAGCACATTAAGCGAAACATTATTGCAAACAAAAACATAAGCATGTTCTGAAGAACTCGTATCGGCATCAACAAATCCGCGGCAACTGCTCGCCGCTCAGCCAGTCCAGAATGCGGCGCCCACCCATGCAGGTGGTCATTTGCACAAAGGCGTGACTGTCCTCGATCACCTCGCCGATGATGGCGGCGTTCTGCCCCTGGGGATGCTGGCGCATCACGTCCAGCAGCTTGTCGGCGTCCTGTGGTCCGCAGAGAGCGACCAGCTTGCCTTCGTTGGCGATGTAGCAGGGGTCAAGTCCGAGAAACTCGCAGGCGGCAGCCACGGCGGGGGCGACGGGGATGGCCGATTCATCGAGCATCATTCCCACGGCGGATTGCCGTGCCAGTTCGTTCAGGGTAGTGGCCAGCCCGCCACGGGTAGGATCGCGCAGCGCGCGCAGATCGGCGCGGCTGTCCAGCATGGCCTCGATCAAGCCACCCAGCGCCGCTGAATCGGAGATGATGGGCGCATCGAAGGTCAGCCCTTCGCGTTGCGAAAGGATGGCCATGCCATGCTCGCCGATGCGTCCGGAAAGCAGAATCTTGTCGCCCGGCCGGGCGCGGTTGCCGGAAAGCGTTACGCCGTCACGCGCCACACCGAACCCAGTCGTAGTGATAAATACGCCGTCGCCCTTACCTTTCTCCACAACCTTGGTGTCGCCGGTAACGATGAGCACGTTCGCCGCAGCGGCCGCCCGTGCCATGGACTCAACGATGCGTTTAAGCTCGGCCAGCGGGAAGCCTTCTTCCAGGATGAAGGAGGCGGCCAGATAAAGCGGCCGGGCGCCCATGACCGCGACGTCATTGACCGTGCCATGCACGGCCAGGCTGCCGATGTCGCCACCGGGAAAGAAGAGCGGCGAGACCACGTGACTGTCGGTGGAGATGACCAGTCGTCCAGGCAGGGCAGGCAATACCGCAGCATCGTCTCCCTGTGCCAGATAGTCGTTGGTCAGCAGTTTGGCGAACAGCTCATCAATCAGTTGCGCCATGGCGCGCCCGCCACTGCCGTGGCACATTTCCACGCGCCCGTGGCGGAAATCGAGTTTCATTCAGGCTCCCTTGGAAACACTTAAAACGCTTTCAACGCAGAGAGCGCAGAGGCGCAGAGAACGCAGAGTTTTTGGAGAACATGAAGAAAAGCTAAGTTTAAGTTGCCAATCATTCTTGTATTTTCTCTGCGTTCTCTGCGCCTCTGCGCTCTCTGCGTTGAAAGCGGTTCTTCAGCCCATACGTATAGTGCGCAGCGCAAGCGCCTTCTGCCGAAACCATGCATGAGCCGACCGGGTTGTCCGGCGTACAGGCCGTGCCGAATATCTTGCACTCCTGCGGGCGTTTCTCGCCGCGCAGGATGGCGCCGCACTCGCAGCCCTTGTTGTCGGGCACCGTGCGGTATTCAAGGCCGAAACGCGTTTCTGCATCGAATCTAACGTAGCGCTGGCGCAGCTTCAATGCGCTGTGCGGGATGGTGCCAAGACCACGCCATTCAAAGCTGTCGCGCAACTCGAATACTTCGTCCATCAGCGTCTGCGCTTTGCGGTTACCGTCGGGCGTTACCGCCCGGGTGAATTCGTTTTCGACCTCGGCACGCCCGGTATTGATTTGGCGCAAGAGCATGAGGATGGCCTGCAACACATCCAGCGGCTCGAATCCAGCGATAACCACCGGTTTGCCATGATCGAAGGCAAACGTTTCATAGGGCCGGCTGCCGATGACGGTCGACACATGGGCGGGGCCGACGAAGCCGTGTAAGCGCTCTCCCGCCTGGTTGGCAAGGATGGCCAGCATGGCGGCCGGCGTCAGGACATGGTTGCACAGCACGGAAAAATTCATTAAACCAAGCGCATCGGCCTGCTTGACGGCCACCGCCGTGGGCGGCGTTGTCGTTTCAAAGCCAATGGCCAAAAACACGACCTGCTGCTGCGGATTTTTCTGCGCCAGTTGCAGCGCATCGGAAATGGAATACACCATGCGCACGTCAGCGCCCTGCGCCTTGGCCTTGAGCAGCGACAGCCCGTGGGACGCCGGTACGCGCAGACAGTCGCCATAACTGCACAGCGTGACGCGATGTTCAAGCGCCAGAGCAATGGCCAGATCGATGCGGCCAATGGGTAGCACGCAAACCGGACACCCTGGCCCATGGATCATATTTACCCCGTGCGGCAGCAGGTCGCCCAGGCCGTAGCGTGAAATGGCGTGGGTATGCCCGCCGCAGAATTCCATCAGCTCGTAGCGGTGACCATTAAGTGCTTCGCCGGCAATACTGGCGGTCAGCTTGCGCGCCAGTTCGCCATTGCGGAATTCGTCAACGTATTTCATCCTGAAAAACTCAGTTATTCACCGCAAAGGCGCAACGGACGCAAAGTTTCGCAAAGAAGATCAAGGACTTACCCTACCATACCTCAACATCATTGTTCATCACCAAATGGGTGTGGGGTGGAAAGCTCGTAACCCCATGTTTCTTAACCTCCTTTGCGTCTTCGCGCCTTTGCGGTGAGAATTTTAGGCGCATTCCGTCGAGCCCATCTTGGCAAACAGCGCCAGCGTGCGCTCGGCCTCGTCCTCATCAAGCTTTTGCAGGGCAAAGCCGACATGCACGATCACATAATCGCCAACCGCCACATCGTCGACCAGCGCCAGCGAGATTTGCTTGCGCACGCCACCGAAGTCCACGATGGCGGTTTCGCCATCGATGATCTGTTCAATACGTGAGGGGACGGCCAGACACATGCTTTACCTTTCTCGCAGATACTGGATGGCGACCCAGGCCTGCCCGAGCGACAGGCCGCTGTCGCCAGGCGACAGCCGATGGGCGACAAATACCTGTACGCCGCGTTCTTGCAGCAGCTCAGATAGCTGCCGTACCAACAGTTGGTTCAGGAAGCAACCGCCGCCACAGGCCAACTGATGCATATTGAGCCGAACAGCGGCCGCACTGACCCAATCCGCCAGCCCGGCGGCCAACGTGGCATGGAACAACGCGGCGCCATAGCCCACGTCCACATCATCGGCCAGTGCAGCCAACAGCGGGCGAAAATCAAGTAGTTCATCCAGGTGATAACCCGCAGGCATGGCCTCCACGTCACCATGCCGTTCCGCCAGCGCTTGCAGCGCCATGCTCGCCTCGCCCGCAAAGGATTGGCACGGACAGATGCCCAGCAACCCGGCGGCCGCATCAAACAAGCGCCCCAGGCTGGAAGTCGGCGGGCAATTGAAATCGCGTTGCAGCATGGTGGCCACGGTGGCGGCAGCGGGCTGGTCGGCAAAACGCAAAGTGATCTGCGCGTTGCGGCCAAGGCTATCTAACGCCGAGGCGGCCATGCGCCATGTCTCTCGCGCTGCACGGTCGCCGCCAGGCAAACGCAAGGGCTGTAGATGGCTCAGACGCTGAAACTTCGGGCCTTCTACCCGCAACAACTCCCCACCCCAGGCCTGATCGTCGGTGCCGAGCCCCACACCGTCCATGCCAAGCCCCAGGACCGGGTCGATAAGGCCGTGCTCGGCGCAGACCGCCGCAATGTGCGCGTGATGGTGCTGCACACCGAGGGCTGGGATACCCCGACGCTCGGCAATCTGCAAAGCCAGCCGCGTGCTGAAAAAATCCGGGTGCAGGTCGTGAGCGATAATCGCGGGTTCGATTCCCCGTGTTGCGCATAACTGATCGACCATCATTTCCAGCGCGACACAGGCTGCGGCATTATCCAAATCGCCGATGGTTTCGGAAACGAAAGCCATTTCACCGCGCACCGCACAAACCGTATTTTTAAACCAGCCACCCAGCGCCAAAACTCCCGGCGCACTGATGGCCAATTTAAAGGAATGGCTGCTTGAATGCATTGCAGTTTTCCGCACGCCGGGCCCTCACCGCTGCGTGTTCGCGAGCGAGCCAACTCAACCACGGCCCCATGCCGGCACCGGAGCTTGCCGAGATCTGCATGACCTCGATCGCCGGATTGACGCGATGCGCGTTTTCGATCACACGCTGCATGTCGAAATCCAGATGCGGCAGCAGATCACATTTGTTGAGCAGCATCAAACGCGAGGCCAGGAACATGTCGGGGTATTTGAGCGGCTTGTCCTCGCCTTCCGTAACCGAGAGGATCACGACCTTGCACGCCTCGCCCAGATCAAACTCCGCCGGGCAGACCAAATTGCCGACATTCTCGATGAACAGCAGGGCATCCTGCGGCAGCGCCAGCACGGCTAACGCCTGCTGTACGTTTTGCGCGTCGAGGTGACAGCCTTTGCCCGTGTTGATCTGGATGGCCGCCGCCCCGGTGGCGCGAATGCGTTCGGCATCAAGGCTGGTTTGCTGGTCGCCTTCAATCACGCCCAGCGGCGTTTTTCCTTGCAAGGCCGCTATGGTGCGCAGCAAAAGAGTTGTTTTGCCTGAACCGGGACTGGAAACCAGATTGAGCGCCAGCACAGCATGCTGCTCGAAACTTTCGCGATTGGCGGCAGCAAACATATTATTCTTGGCGAGAATGTCGCGTCCGATTTGCACCCAGCGGGCTTGCGTCCCCTCCGGGGCATGGCTGTGCTCGTGTGAATGCTTACGTGGATGCTGATGCACGTGCCGGTAAACCATGCCATCGGCCCCGACGTGTTCGTGCGAGGCATCGGCGTCTTGCCCATCGATTGTTACTTCACCGCGGCCACATCCACAGGTCGTACACATGACTCACTCCACTTCCAAAGCTCTCAGCTTCATTTCCTTGCCGCCGGTGGCTTGCAACGAATAACCGCCGCACAGCGAGCAAGCCGTGATGATATCGCTCATCGGAACCGTGGCCGCACAATTCATGCACCAGCCGCTTCCGGGTATCTCAACGATCTCCAGAATTGCTCTGTCGGCGAGGCTATCGCGTACCACGGCATCGAAACAAAAACGCATCGCATCAGGCTCCACCACGGCAAGCTGCCCTATTTCGAGGATCACCTTCCTGACGCGATGGAACCCATCGGCGCGTGCCGCGTCTTCGATGATCTGAAGGACGTTTTCCGCCAGCGACATTTCATGCATGTCATGTCACAGCGAGATAAATGCCACTTAGAGCGATGGCAACGCCAGCGAAGCGTGTCAGCCGCTGCCGCTCCAGCGTGGCCGCAGCAATGCCCAGGCCATGCAATAACGCAGTGGCTAACGTGAACCCGATGGCGTAGCCGAGCACGTCGCTTGTCAGAGGCATCTCTACGCCATGTGCATGACCGTGAAACAAAGCGAAGAAGCCAACAATCATCATGCTGGCCAGGACGTTCATTCTGCACGCGCCGACAATCAACAGGCCCAGAACCAGCAGCGATGCGACGATACCCTGCTCAACGTAAGGTAGCGGCAAACCGGCCATACCGACGGCAGCACCGGTCAGCATCAGCGAAACAAACGCCGCTGGCACCGTAAAGACCGAACGGCCGCCGTTCTGCGCGGCCCAAATGCCAACCGCCAGCATCGCCAAAAGATGGTCTGCCCCCGAGAAAGGATGGCCTGCGCCAAGCAGGAAACCACCGCTCGCGTCACCCTGACCGACATGCGCCCACGCGGCGGCAGGTAAAGAAATCGCCGCTGTAACAACCCATTGCATCGCTTGCTTGTTGTTCATAACGCCCCTTCATTACGCGGGGAAGGCAAGGGCTCTTTTCAGTTAGCACCCGCCAAAACAATTCGGAAGTGGAAAAGCACTGATCCTTCGTGTCAATAAGCGCCTATCACCCGCAACCGGGCGCGCAGAGCTTCGACTTCGTCGAGCAATTGCAGGGCCAGTGCCGCTCCGGCCAGATTGACGCCAAGATCACGCTGCAAACGTAGGGCGACCGTGGCGCGCCGCATGTGGGCGCCGCTGAAACGCCAGCGATGCGGCTCACGCCCGATAGGGGCGAGCACGCCTTCGGCAACCAGTTCGACAATGCAATCGACATGCACTGCGCAAGCGCGGCTGACTTCAGCCAGCGTCAACTCGGTCAGCTCTTCGAGAATGATTCCGCTCACTTGCGGCAGCATCTTTTCATTGTCCATGCTTACACTCCCAGTCCGGCGCGTGGCGCAAACGACGGGAACTGCCCGGCCATATAGAGATAGAAGGCATTGGCTGTTTCACTGTCAGCCGGCGGCAAGACAGGATGCAGAACCGCGTAAAAGTCGCCCGGCGTACTGCCCGGAATGCCGCGGCCTTTCAGTCGCAATTTGCCTCCGGCGACAGAACCCGGCGGCACCTTGAGTTCGACGACCCCGTTCGGTGTCGGAACTTTGACGCTGGCGCCCAGAGCCGCCTCCCAGGGAGCGACCGGCAGGTCAAGATAGACATCGCGCTGATCAACACGGTAGCGCGCATGCGGGTTGAATCCAACTTCCAGATAGAGGTCGCCGGGCTTACCCTGCCCGATCCCTGGTGCACCCTGCCCGCTCAGGCGAATATGCTGCCCGGAACGAATGCCGCGTGGAATCGTCACATTGAGCTTATGTCCGCGCATCACCAGATGGCCATCAGCATCGGTTTCTGGCCGCTGCAGAGTAATGGTTCGCGTCGCTCCGCTGTAGGCATCTTCGAGGTCGATCAGCACCTTGGCATGATGGTCCTCTCCGCGCGAACTGAACGCCTGGCGGCTGCGGCCCCCGGTAGCAAACCCCCGACCATACAGTGCTTCAAAGAAGTCGCTGAAGTCACCCGCAGCACCGCCAAAATCGCCGCCAGAGCCATCGCCGGAGAACTCGAATCCGGCATTCCAGTCCGGTGGCGGACGAAAGTCCTGACCGGCTTTCCAGTTGCTGCCCAGTTGATCGTAGGCGGCGCGTTTTTCGAGATCTTTGAGCACCGCGTAGGCTTCGCCCAGTTCCTTGAAACGGGCCTCGGCATCGGGCGACTTGCTGACATCCGGATGGTATTTGCGCGCTAGCTGGCGATAGACACGCTTGATCTCATCTTGGCTCGCATCGCGCGCCACTCCCATGATTTTGTAATAATCCTTGAATTCCATCGCTATCCCTGGCTAAGAGTCCGGCTTCACGTTTCCGCTCAGCAGGACGGCAGAACACTCGTTGGTTTTTTGTGTTGCAGCAGGCTCTCACCATCTTGATCGTAAACCGGAATGCCATTGAGTTCAACAAGCGTCAGTACGGCACCTTGAATCTAAGTTTTTCTGGCGCCAGATTCCCGCCCTCATCTTCCAGGATGCGCAAGCCTTCTTCGAGCTGACGTTTTTCAAGATGGCGGGTACGCGTAACAATGGCATAGGCGACCAGGGCAAAACTGGCCACCACCAGGGAAAGCAGAATGAATCGGATTATCATGCTTATCTCACTAGGTGCTGTTTAAGTTGGAGCACTCAGCGCGCATTACGCCAACCAATGACCCGCAACAGGATCGAGATGACAGCGATGACCAGCAGAATATGGATGAAGCCGCCCAGGGTGTAGGAGGTTACCAACCCCAGAAGCCACAGGATGACCAGAACAACGGCGATGGTATAGAGCATGACGAAATCCTTTCAGGAAAATATACGAACCCGTCTTTGGCAGGTTCCGGGCAGCACCGACCGCTTGACCCCGATTTTCTGGAACGGCCAGCACAAGGGTCATTCTCGACCTGGAATAGTGCGGATTCTGTACGCCGACGCACATAGGCGAAAAGATGTCGGCGCAGCGCTCAGCATAAAAGGAAGCCGGAAGCTATTTTCTTCAACTGTTTTGCAAAAGTTCATTAGGCTACAGGCAAAGAATTTGATATGGCATTGACCAGAACAGAACGCGATTCATTCGGCGCCATCGAGGTTCCAACTGATCGGCTGTGGGGCGCACAAACGCAGCGCTCGCTACAGTTCTTCCGTATTTCGCGCGAGCCTATGCCAGACGAGATCATCCTCGCGCTGGCCGCTGCCAAGCGCGCCTGCGCGGTAGTCAATCGCCAACTCGGCCTGCTCGCCGCAGACAAAGCCGACGCCATTACCGCCGCCGCCGACGAGGTGCTAAGCGGCGCGCACGCGCAAGAATTTCCCTTGCTGGTGTGGCAGACGGGTTCGGGTACGCAGAGCAACATGAACATGAACGAGGTGCTGGCCAACCGCGCCTCCGAATTGCTCGGCGGCATGCGCGGCGAGGCGCGGCTGGTGCATGCCAACGACGAGGTCAATCTCGGCCAGTCGTCCAACGACCTGTTCCCGACGGCGATGCATGTCGCTGCCTGCCAAGGTCTTGCACAGAAATTGTTGCCGGCTTTGCTCACGCTGCGAATGCGCCTTGAAGAGAAATCAGTGGCCTTTGCCAGCATCGTCAAGATCGGCCGTACACATCTGCAGGATGCCACCCCTCTGACGCTCGGCCAGGAATTTTCCGCCTACGTGGCGCAACTGCAACATGCCGAAGTGATTGTGCAGGCCGCCCTGCTCCCGCTCCATGAACTGGCCGTCGGCGGCACGGCGGTTGGCACCGGGCTCAATACCCATGCCGAGTTCGGCCATCGTGTTACCGCCGAACTCGCGCGCAGCACCGGTTTGCCCTTTGTCAGCGCAGCCAACAAATTCGCCGCACTGGCAGCGCACGATGCTCTGGTCGCCGCCCATGGCGCGCTCAAAACGCTCGCCGCAGCGCTCATGAAAATCGCCAACGACGTGCGCTGGCTGGCCTCCGGGCCACGCTCCGGCCTCGGTGAAATCAGCATCCCGGAAAACGAGCCGGGCAGTTCGATCATGCCCGGCAAGGTCAATCCAACGCAGTGCGAAGCGCTGACCATGCTCTGCTGCCAGGTGTTCGGTAACGACGTGGCGATCAATTTTGGCGGTGCTTCGGGCAACTTCGAACTCAATGTCTTCAAGCCGCTGATCATCCACAACTTCCTGCATAGCGTTCGCCTTCTGGCCGACGGCATGGCCAGTTTCGAAACGCACTGCGTGCGCGGCATTACGGCCAATCGTCAGCGTATCGAGGAACTGCTTGAGCGCTCGTTGATGCTAGTCACAGCCCTGGTCCCGCACATCGGTTACGACCGCGCCGCGCAGATTGCCAAGCGTGCGCAACATGAAGGCAGCACCCTGCGTCAGGCGGCGCTGACCCTCGGTTACGTCAGCGAAATCGACTTTGACCGCTGGGTCAAAGCGGCCGAAATGGTCGGACCCAGCGCTCCACTGGACAGCCATGAGTAGAGCCCTGGCAGTCCGATGCTCGCTGTGCCCGGAACCGGAATCGAATACTCGGCGCTGTGGAATTCCTCCTTAACAATTGTCTCTACTACGCGAATGATTTAGTCATAATAAAGTCTCTGGGGAAGTTCCTCGTGAGGTTAAGGATATTGTCCTCGAAAATTCAATCTTTGGTTGCGGCCAGCAGCCGCGCTAAGTCTTTCTTTGTGAATCTTTTTCGATCTCTTTTAATATGGAAAAACGTGTCCGCTTCAAATCCTCCTGGCTGCCCTGGGTGCTGATCGCACCCCAGATGGCCATCGTGCTGGTTTTTTTCTTCTGGCCGGCAGGCCAGGCCCTGTACCAGAGCGTGCTGACTCAGGACCCCTTTGGCGGTAGCACCGAGTTCGTTGGCGCCGAGAATTTTCAGCGCCTGTTTGCCGATGAAACCTACCTTGCTTCGTTCAAGACCACGGCCGTGTTTTCGCTGCTGGTGGCGGTTTGTGGCCTGGGCATTTCCCTGCTGCTGGCAGTAATGGCCAACCGCGTTATGCTCGGTTCGGGCATCTACAAAACACTGCTGATCTGGCCCTATGCCGTGGCGCCGGTGGTCGCCGGGGTATTGTGGTTATTCATGTTTGCTTCGCCGATGGGCGTCATTGCCTTTTGGCTGCGCGCCGTCGGCATCGAATGGAACCACCTGCTCAATTCGAATCACGCCATGACGTTGATCGTTGTGGCCGCGGTGTGGAAGCAGATTTCTTACAACTTTCTGTTCTTTCTGGCCGGGCTGCAATCCATCCCGAAGTCGCTGATCGAAGCGGCAGCCATCGATGGCGCGTCACCCTGGCGCCGGTTCTGGACCATTGTCTTTCCGCTACTTTCGCCGACCGCCTTCTTCCTGCTGGTGATCAACGTGGTGTACGCCTTCTTCGACACCTTTGGCATCGTCGATGCCACGACCCAGGGTGGTCCCGGCAAGGACACCTCGATTCTGGTGTACAAAGTCTATTACGACGGTTTCAAGGCGCTGGACATGGGTGGCTCGGCGGCACAGTCGGTGGTGCTGATGGCCATCGTGGTCACCCTGACCGTCATCCAGTTTCGCTTCGTTGAAAAGAAAGTGCAGTACTAAGATGCTCATTTTCATGAGAGTGATTCAATGATCGAGCGCCGTCCCGGACTGACCGTCCTGTCGCATCTGATCCTGCTGCTCGGCGTGCTCATCGTCGCTTTTCCCCTATACCTGACGGTGGTCGCCTCGACCCAGACCTCGGAGCAAATCGCCCAGTCGGTGCCAATGTCCCTGTTGCCCGGATCGAATGCGTTGCAAACCTACAAGACGGCGCTGTTGGGCGGCACAACCGCAGCCGGCAGCCAGCTTTCCGGCGCCGCGCCGATGCTGTGGGTCAGTCTGGTCACAGCGCTGATCATCCCGCTCGGCAAGATCACCATGTCGATGCTGTCGGCATTCGCCATTGTTTACTTCCGCTTTCCCTTCCGCAATCTGGTGTTCTGGATGATTTTTGTTACCCTGATGCTGCCGGTCGAGGTGCGCATCGGCCCCACCTATGAAGTGGTGGCTTCGCTCGGGATGCTCAACACCTACGCCGGGCTGACCATACCGCTGATTGCCTCGGCCACTGCCACCTTCCTGTTTCGCCAGTTCTTTCTCACCGTGCCTGACGAGCTGGTCGAAGCGGCACGCATGGATGGCGCCGGCCCGATGCGTTTCTTCAAGGACGTGCTGCTGCCCCTGTCGGCGACCAGCATCGCCGCGCTGTTCGTGATCCAGTTCATCTACGGCTGGAACCAGTATCTGTGGCCCCTGCTGATGACCACCAACGAAAACATGTACCCGGTAGTGATGGGAATCAAACGCCTGATTGGCGGCGAGTCCTACACCGAATGGAATGTAGTAATGGCCACCGCCGTCCTGGCCATGCTGCCGCCGGCGCTGGTTGTCATGCTGATGCAAAAGTGGTTCGTCAAGGGCTTGGTGGACGTCGAGAAATAAACATTAACCAACTGCATTTCTGAGCAAACATGGCATCAATCACTCTGAACAAGCTTGTCAAGCGCTACGGCAACGGAAAAACCGTCAATCAGGTCATCCACAGCGTCAGTGCGCAGATTGACGACGGCGAATTCGTCGTTGTCGTCGGACCGTCAGGCTGCGGAAAATCCACGCTGTTGCGCATGGTCGCCGGACTGGAAGAAATAACGGGCGGCGAGATTTCCATCGGCAACCGGGTTGTCAATACGCTCGAACCCTCCGAGCGCGACATCGCCATGGTTTTTCAGAATTATGCTTTGTACCCGCACATGAATGTTTTCGACAACATGGCCTATGGTCTGAAAATCGCCAAAGTGCCTTTGGTCGAGATACAGGCCCGAGTAGACAAAGCGGCAAAGATTCTCGAGCTTGGCGAATATATGCAACGCAAACCGCGTGAGCTTTCCGGCGGACAGCGCCAGCGCGTGGCGATGGGCCGGGCCATCGTGCGCCAACCGCAGGCCTTCCTGTTTGACGAGCCGCTGAGCAATCTGGATGCCAAGTTGCGTGCGCATACCCGGCTGGAAATCCAGAAACTGCACCGCGAACTCGGCATCACGTCCTTGTTCGTCACCCACGACCAGGTCGAGGCGATGACATTGGCACAGCGAATGATGGTCATGAATGCTGGCGTAATGGAGCAGTTTGGCACCCCCGAGGAAGTGTACTCGCGTCCGGCCACCACCTTCGTCGCCAGCTTCATTGGCTCACCGCCGATGAATCTACTGAAAAATGCCCCGGATGCCAGGCCAGGCACCATCGTCGGCATTCGGCCGGAGCATCTGGACATTACTGCGACAGGCTGGGCACTGCGCGTCGATGCGTTGGAAATGCTGGGCTTCGAGCGTCTGGTGTATGGCCGCTGGCTGCATGGTGCCGGCAATGAGTTGGTCATCGTCCGCAGCGACGAAACCCAACCCGTTCCTGGCCTGGATACCATCATCCACGTCACCCCCCGCGCAGACCGCCTGCATACCTTCGACGCCGCTACCGGAAAACGTCTCTGATGATGAGATGCTCAAAGCGGAAGGAGTTTCCGGATTTTCCGGTGGACGCAAAGGATGAAGGAACCACGATCGAAACTTTCACTCTCCGGATTCTTCGGTGGACAGCCGATCATGTTGGTCAAGATTTTCTAGGTGTAGAATTGCCGTTTTATACAATTGTCAGAATAAAAGAATGACGGCTCTCGGCCAAAAGGCGACGGTCGAGGTGACGATCCAATATCAATAATCGGGACGTACTCTGAGCCAGGTGAATGGCCGGTATTCGGCGAGTAAATTGGCGGTTACACTGTCTTGACCCGGCCATGACCAGACCGTCGAACATATCCCCGAGAGCGGTCACGCACAGTTGATGGTCAATGCTTCTCTGAATTTCAATTTCATCGCGCCCGTACTATCATCACATCTGGGCTGTAGTCCTTGGTGCGCCACCGATAATACGAGCGTTTACTGCGCATCGACATGTTCTGTAACTATAGATGTGCCGACCGGTCGAGCCACCGTTATGCGCCATGGGGAACAATATGAAATCAATGGGTGGCCTGTTCAGTAGAATCGCTGTCATCGCCGCGTTGCTGTGCGTGCAGCAGACAAACGCCCTTGCCGGCCGCGATGAAGCGGCAGCCGCCTATCAGCGCGGCGACTACGTGGCTGCTTTCAAGGAGCTAAAGCGCTTGGCCAACGCCGGCGACATCGAGGCCGTCACTATGGTCGGTTTTATGTATAGCGAAGGCAAAGGCGTCCCACGTGACTACGCGCAGGCATTGCAGTGGTACCGGAAGGCCGCAGAAAACGGGGACGCACGCGCGCAGCACAACATCGCCGTGATGTATGACGAAGGTATTGGCGTACGCCAGGATTTCGCGCAGGCGGCAAGCTGGTATGAAAAAGCGGCGGCCAAAGGGGACTTAAGCGCGATAGCGAATCTCGCGCTGCTTTATATGAACGGCCAAGGCGTAAAGAAGGACCCCGCCAAGGGCATATCACTACTGCGACGGGCCGCTGACCAAGGTGACGCGAAAGCTCAAACCAATCTTGGCAAATTTCTTATTGAGGGGACAGGCGTGCCCGTCGAAAAAGCCACTGGTTTCGCATGGCTCAAGAAGGCTGCAGCGCAGGGCGAACCGGACTCGCAGTTCAACCTAGGCGTGACCTACGAATTCGGGAATGGAACGCAGAAGAGTCTTTCCGATGCGGTAGCTTGGTATCAGAAGGCAGCAGAACAAGGGCATCCCATGGCACAGCACAACCTCGGCATAATGCTTGCCAACGGGGACGGGGCACCGCGGGACCAAACAAGCGGCTATATGTGGCTTAGCCTGGCAGCCGAGCAAGGTAACGCGGACGCAAAAGCCAAGAGAGACCTGCTTGCGAGCAGGATGTCACCCGCTCAGGTGACCGAAGGAAAGAGACTGGCGACACAGTGGAAACAAAAGGTCTTGGGTCGGTAATCGGCGGGTCAGCGCAAACGCACCCCATACAAGGCGCCGCGCGGAAATGACCGACAGGCTCCGCGCGCTCCTGGAGGAAATGACCCAACATTGAAACCCATCCAGCAAGACTGGAGGCAATCTCACTCGATGTTCCACACAGCATTCGTGTCTTACCGGCGCCGTTCGAGGAACCCTTGGGAGATTTCAACTGCGTTATGTACGCGCTCGGGCTAACAGCACGAATCGAAACGCCCTGCAGACCGCTTGGCCATTTTTTTGCCGACACCGTATTCTTGCGTTCCTTGATTGACCGCTCGATATTGCGGCCTTGTACCGAAGCGAACGGCGCACTTGTCGTGTGGTCGTTAGCAGGCACCATCAAGCATGTAGGAGTTGCCATTGCACAGGGTCGCGTGGCCTCCAAATGGGGCATCGGATATGTGTATGAGCATGGCGTGCTTGAAGTCCCAAAAAGCTATGGGGATGCGCTGACTTTCTACAGTGCAATAGAGTCAGAGGACGCGCTGAATCATTTACACCAATATTGGACGCGCCGCTGAGCCAATACATTGAACATCCGCTTCCCCAATCTTTAATTATGATTCATCCGACTTTTGTGTGGGTCACGGTAGCGGGATAGAGGTTGAGGCCACCACAGTGGAAATAGACAGCGATCTTGAAATTGTCTGGGTTGCGATAGCCACAAGCGCGTTTTTGGACGGTGGCGATCTTGGAGTT
>NZ_JAPUVO010000058.1 GCF_029255185.1 Propionivibrio sp. | reverse complement strand
GGTACGATCAGATGAAGCTCGAACTGGGGTAAGCCGCCAAGGGCGGCTCAAGGTTTCATGGGCGCCTTTGAGGCGCTCACAATCTCAAGCCACCGGCTTTGCCGGTGGTATCTGACTTTATCGAGAGTTGCTTGCGGATCAGGCGGGTTTTTCCTCGCCGCTGACAAAGAAGCTGGCGATGTAGCAGAGCAGGCCGATCAGGAAGACGACGCCGGACCATTCACGCATCCAGTAGAACAGGCTGATCTGATCCTGGACGACCATGAATGGCAGAGGGGTCTCCGAGACGCGTTGCAGCCAGATTTGCAGGATGCCTGCCGCAGTCAGGAACAGTGTGATGAAGACCATGGCTACGGTCATCAGCCAGAACGACCACATTTCCAGAACCTGCGACGTGTTGCTGTTGGCGGCACGACCACGCAGTAAGGGCATGGCGTAGGAAATCATCGTCAGGTTGACCATTACATAGGCGCCATAGAAAGCCATGTGGCCGTGCGCGGCGGTGATCTGGCTGCCGTGGGTGTAGAAGTTTACCGGGGCCAGAGTATGCAGAAAGCCCCACACGCCGGCGCCGAGGAAGGACATGACGCCCGTACCCAGAGCCCAGAGGACGGCGGCCTTGTTGGGATGCTCGCGACGGCGGCGGTTGACCATGTTGAAGGCAAAAACGGTCATGGCGAAGAATGGAATCGGCTCCAGTGCGGAGAAAATCGAACCCCACCACTGCCAGTATTCCGGCGCGCCGATCCAGTAGAAGTGGTGGCCCGTGCCGATGATGCCGCTGATCAGCGTCATGGTGACGATCACATACAGCCACTTCTCGATGACTTCGCGGTCAACCCCGGTCACCTTAATCAGAACGAAGGCTAGCATCGCGCCCAGGATCAGTTCCCAGACGCCTTCGACCCACAGGTGCACCACCCACCACCAGAAGAACTTGTCGAGGACGATGTTCGCCGGGTTGTAGAAGGAGAACAGGAAGAACACCGCCAGCCCCCACAGGCCGAGCAGCAGCACGATGGAGATCGACGTCTTGCGCCCCTTGAGCACGGTCATGGTGATGTTGAACAGGAAGGCCAGGCAGACGACCACGATGCCGACCTTGGTCGGCAGCGGTTGCTCAAGGAACTCGCGTCCCATGGTCGCCAGCAGATCGTTGCCGGTCAGCCGGGCGAGGGTGGCGTAGGGCACCGTCAGATAACCGACGATGGTTAACGCACCGGCGACCAGGAAGATCCAGAACAGGGCAATGGCCAGCTTGGGGCTGAACAACTCCGTCTCGGACTCTTCAGGGATCAGGTAATACGCCGCGCCCATGAAACCGAAGAGCAACCAGACGATCAGCAGATTGGTGTGCACCATGCGTGCGACATTGAAAGGAATTGCCGGAAACAGAAAGTCACCGAGCACATACTGTAGGCCAAGAACGAGGCCGAACAGAATTTGCCCGACGAACAGGCCGATGGCGGCGATGAAGTAGGGTTTTGCAACCGCTTGCGATTGGTATTGCATTTTCAGTTCTCCCTTTGATCAGCCCTGGATGTTGGGCGGCCAGTTGGCGCTGTTGATCGTGTTGACGTGCTCCAGGAAAGCGGCGATTTCGTCGAGTTCCTTATCCGTCAGGTTGAACTGCGGCATGCTGCGGCGGCCCGGAATGCCGGCGACCGGACGACTCTGGATAAAGGCCTTGACCGCCTCCTTGCTGCCCAGTCGGGCGACCACATTGCCCAGCTCCGGTGCGAAATAGGCGCCTTCGCCCATCAAGGTGTGGCAACCAATGCAATTGCGTGTTTCCCAAATGTGCTTGCCGGCGACGACCTGCGGAGTGATGTTCTGCCGCATGTCGCGTTTCGGGTACTGCTGTATGGTGTCGAAGCTGAGCGCAAGAAACAGGAAGAAGAAAAATGCCGTCCCCCCGAAAAAAATATTGCGCGCCATCGACTTTGAGAAAGCGCCACTCATGGTAGTCCCCCGTTGTATGAAAAATGTTACCTGCGCATTATCTATGGTCTGCGCTTATCGACATTGATGTAGATTAAAAACCTCGCTGGTTCCTCAAGCCTGGCCGAAAACCTCGTTCAACTGCTGGGTGACGCGAATGAAGGTGGTGCGCTTGGACAGCTCCTTGAGCGTGCGCGCGCCGACATAGGTACAGGCCGAACGCACGCCGCCAAGAATCTCCTGCACGGTGTTTTCTACGGGGCCGCGATAGTCAAGCAGGACATCCTTGCCCTCGGCGGCGCGGTATTCGGCGACCCCTCCGGCATATTTCTTCATCGCTTCGCGCGAGCTCATTCCGTAAAAACGCATCTTACGCACGCCGTCCTGTTCGACGATTTCGGAAGCGCATTCGTCGTGTCCGGCGAGCATGCCGCCGAGCATGACAAAATCGGCGCCGGCGCCAAAAGCCTTGGCCAGGTCGCCTGGCGAGGTACAGCCACCGTCGGCGCAGATCAGCCCGTGCAAACCGTGCGCTGCGTCGGCACACTCGATGATCGCCGAAAGCTGCGGGTAACCGACACCGGACATCCGGCGCGTGGTGCACACCGAACCGGGGCCGATGCCGACCTTGACGATATCGACCCCGTCGAGGATCAGTTCCTCGGTCATTTCGCCAGTGACCACGTTGCCGGCCATGATGGTGATGTCGGGGTAGGCCGCGCGCAGTTTGTGGATGAAGCCGACAAAGGCTTTGGTATAACCATTGGCGACATCGACACAGACGTTCTGGATGGTATCGCCGGCGAGTTTCTTGACCCGGCAGAACTTGTCGTAATCCGGCGCGGTAATTCCCATCGAATAAAAGGATGCGGGTGACATTGCTTGTTCGGCAAAGAAGGCGAGCAGTTCGGCCTCGCCATAATGCTTGTGCAAGGCGACGCAAAGCTGATGCCTGGCCAGCGCCTGCGCCATTTCGAAGGTTCCGGTCGCATCCATGTTGGCGGCGATGACGGGAATGCCGTGATACTTGCGCCGCGAGTGCAGAAAAACGAAATCACGGGAAATATCGACTTCGGAGCGTGAGGTCAGTGTCGAGCGTTTCGGGCGGATGAGGACGTCCTTGAAGTCGAGTTTGAGATCCTGTTCAATACGCATGGCGGCTTTCTTTTCGTGGGGGCAAGAAACCAAGGGCAATCCGGGCTGGGGCCGACCGGCTGGCTACGATCTCAAGATGATAGGGCACTTGTTTATCGTAACAGAGTGTATCGCAGGTCAGCGTATCGCCTGCTGCTGCGTTACATTGATGATCTCTCTCCCCGCTTTGGAGGCATTCGTGAAAGCGACCATCCTGGCTTTTCTGGCGTTGTTACTGAGCCAGTCGGCATTAGCTCAGCACCACTCGCATGGCCATCACCATTCGCGTTTCGGGTTTTATCTTGGTGTGCCTTACCCCTGGTACCCGCCGCCGACCTACTATTATCCGCCGAGCGTGGTTTACGCGCCGGTGCTTACCATTCGCGAGCCGGTCTATATCGAGCAAAGCGAAGTCGTGGCGCCGCCACCCGTTTTGCCCCGGCAAACTTTCGAGCCGGGCTTCTGGTATTACTGTCAGGAGCGTTCTGCCTACTACCCGACGGTCAGTAGCTGCCCCGGCCCGTGGCAAAAAGTTGGCCCTTCAGCTAACCAGAATCGGTGAGCGCCATGATTGAGCTGCGTCGATTTTCTCCGCTTGTGCTGATTCTTCTCACCGCCTGCGCCAGCCTGCCCACCGGGCCAAGCGTCATGGCTTTGCCGGGCTCCGGCAAAGGGTTTGATCAATTCCGCGCCGATGAGTCCATGTGCCGGAATTACGCCAGCCAGGCCATTGGTGTGCATACCGCCGACGGCGCTGCGCTTGATGCCGGCGTGCGCAGCGCCGCCATCGGAACGGTGATCGGCGCTGCGGCCGGCGCCGCGATTGGCGGCTCGCAGGGTGCCGGAGTCGGCGCTGGTATGGGGCTGGCGGTCGGTGGCGTTTCCGGGGTCGCAGCAGCCGACGCATCCCGTTACGGGACGCAGAAGCGTTATGACCAGAGCTTTGTTCAGTGCATGTATGCGCAGGGCCACAAAGTCCCGGTATCAAGCGGCTACGTTGTCCGTCGCAGTATCCCATCGGATTATGTCCCGCTGCCGGAGCATCAGCCGCCACCGCCGCCACCACCAGGCTATCCACCACCGCCACCCCCACTCCGCTAATCCTGGACGATCCGCTGGCTGGTCAGCATTCGCTTTCCATGCGAATTGAACACATCCGTCAACGCCTGCGTGATCTCGGCGCCAAACCGTGCCATGAGCAACGCGTGCTGCGCGCCTGGTTGCAGGCGCGTGCGCTGGACAGCGGCGGGCGCCGTCAGAGGCCGGAGAATTTTCTCCCGCTTGCCCTGCGCCAGGCATTGCCCGCCATCAGCGAGGAATTGGCGACACTTGCCCGCCTGCGTGCCGAACACCCTGGGGCGGACGGTTCGGTGCGCCTTCTCCTTGAGCTAGTCGATGGGCAGACGGTGGAAAGCGTTCTGCTGCCACGCGCCGGTCTGTGCGTGTCGACTCAGGTTGGCTGTGCGGTCGGCTGCGGTTTTTGCATGACCGGCCGCGACGGCCTGCTGCGCCAGCTCGGTAGCGCCGAGATTGTCGCGCAGGTGGTGCTCGCGCGCAGCCGGCGGGCGGTCAGCAAGGTGGTGTTCATGGGCATGGGCGAGCCGGCGCACAACCTGGACAACGTGCTCGAAGCCATCGAGCTACTCGGCACGGCGGGAGCGATCGGGCACAAGAATCTTGTCTTCTCGACCGTTGGTGACCGACGGGTGTTTGAACGCTTGCCACTTGGCCGTGTCAGGCCGGCGCTGGCGCTCTCGCTGCACACCACCAGCGCCGAATTGCGCGCCAGACTGTTGCCGCGTGCACCGCGCATAGCCCCGGCCGAACTCGTCGAACTCGGCGAACGTTACGCCCGGGCGACGGGCTACCCGATCCAGTATCAGTGGACCCTGCTTGAGGGCGTCAATGATAGCGATGCGGAAATGGACGGCATCGTCAGGCTGCTCAGCGGAAAATACGCGATGATGAATTTCATCCCCTACAACACGGTCAATGGCCTGGCCTTCAAGCGCCCGGCCTGGGCGCGCGCCGCTGCACTGGCCGGGCGCTTGCATCAGCACGGCATCGTCACCCGCTTGCGCGATTCGGCTGGGCAAGACATCGACGGTGCCTGCGGTCAACTGCGTGCTCGCTTGATCTGAGGGGTTGTGAAAAAATCAAAAATCCACCGCAAAGGCGCAAAGACGCGAAGATCGCAAAGAAAACAAGGGATGGCATGGATTGCTCCATTCACCATGATGTTCTTTGCGGCACCCTGCGTCCTTCGCGCCTTTGCGGTAACAACTGAGTTTTTAAAGGTGAAAGCCGGGAGCATGTAAGCATGTAACATTCCGCATTAATGACGGATTGCCGTCGGCAGCCAACCGGTCAACGAGGTCAAACATGAAGCAAATCAAACCCATCCAGGTCCAGGGCAAGCCGCTCGGAGGCGGAGCGTTGCCGGCCATCATCACCCCGTTGGTTGGGGCAACGCAGGAAGCGATTCTCGACGAAGTCGCGGCGATTGTTCCCAGGCGGCCCGATCTGCTCGAATGGCGCATCGATTTCTTTACCGCCATTGGCGACATCAAGGCCGTGGTGGGGACGGCAGAGGCCATCCGCCAGGCGGCCGGCGGCATTCCCGTGCTGCTCACCCGGCGCAACGTGAGCGAGGGCGGAACGCCGATCCCGATTGCCGAAGCCGAAGTGGTGGCAATCTATACCGCCGCTTGCCAGGCCCGTTGCGTCGAGATGATCGACTACGAACTGTCCAACGCGCCCGAGGACTTGAAACGCTTGCGTGAGGTCTCGGCGGCCAACGGGGTGGCGATGATCATGTCCTATCACAACTTCGAGCTGACGCCGGATGCGGCGACACTCGACAGCAGGTTCGCCGCGGCCGAGAAACTGGGTGCGGATGTCGCTAAGGTGGCGGTGATGCCGCGGGACGCGCAGGACGTGCTGGCCTTACTGGCGGCGACCGATCGTGCGCGGCATTTGATCAGTATCCCGCTGATCAGTATAGCGATGGGTGGTGTCGGTTCGCTATCGCGTATCTTCGGCTGGGTCTATGGTTCGGCCGCGACGTTTGCTGTCGGCAAGAGCAGTTCGGCGCCGGGGCAAATCGGCATCGAGGACTTGCGTTCGGCACTGGCTATCGTGCGCAAGGCGGTTGCCGGTAGTTGACGATTGGCGGGGGATCAGAGGTTTTCCGACCAGCCGCCGCCCAGCGCCTTGAAGATGTCCGCCAGCGCCGCCTTGCGCGCCCGTTCGCTGTCGATGCGCGCGAGTTCGGCGGCGAGCAGGTTGCGTTCGACGTCGAGCACGTCAAGCTGGCTGGCGATTCCCGCAGCGAAGCGCAATTGCGCCTGTTTCAGCGCCTTGGCCAGCGCCGCCGCGCGTTCGCTTTCGGCGGCCAGTGTCTGGCGTGCGGCATTCTGCGCCGCCATCGCATCGCGAACGTCCTTGAAGGCGCTGGCCACAGCCTTCTGGTATTGAGCCAGCATCTGTTCGTGACGGGCTTCAGCAGCCTCGACCCCGGCGCTAACGCGACCGGCGTTCCATAGTGGCTGGGTGAGGCCGGCAGCAAACTGGAAGATGCCGGCCGGGCCGCTGAACAGGCTGGAGAAGGCGACACTTTCGCCGCCAAGGTAGGCGGTTAGCCCGATCGACGGGAAGTACAGCGAACGTGCGACACCAATTAGCGCATTGGTCGCGACCAGTCTCGCTTCGGCTTCGCGCAAATCAGGGCGACGCAGCAGCAACTCGGACGGCAGGCCGGCGGGAATCACCAGCTCGCTGACCGCTGCCGGCGAGCCACGTTCGATGCTGGCGTTCAAGATGGTGCGCGGCGAACGGCCAAGCAGCAACGCCAGCGCGTTTTCGGCGCGTTCCTGTACCTGTTGCAGGCTGGCCAGTTGCGAGCGGGTCTGGGCCTGCTCGGCTTGCGCCTGATGCAGGTCGTATTCGGAAAGCATTCCGGCATCCACGCGCTTGCCAAACAGCGCCAGTGTTTCATTGCGGGTAGCCAGCGTGCGCTGCGCAACAAGGACCTGGGCATCGGCCGCGAGCAGCGCGAAATACTGCTGCGCGATCTGCGCGGTGAGCGACAGGCGAACCGATTCCCTTGCCGATTCGGCGGCAAAGAGATCGGCGCGTGCGGATTCGCTGGCGCGGCGGTATTTTCCCCAAAGATCGACTTCGTAGCTGGCGTCGAGCGTTGCCCGGTAGTCGGTCTGGGTGCGCGGTATGCCGCCGATGGGAAAGGTCCCCAGCAGCGAGCTTTTGGTACGCTTGCCGGAAAGATCGGCGGCAAGACTAGGATAGCGGTCGGCGTCGGTCGCCTTGGCGAGCGCCCGCACTTCCAGCACCCGGGCCGTGGCGATTGCGGCGTCGGCGTTGTGCAGCAAGGCTTCATCAATCAGTTGGTCGAGGACCGGGTCGGCATACAGCGACCACCAGCGCTCGCCAGCGGCGTCAGCCAAGCGTGCAGGCCCCGAGTCCGTGTTGCTGATGGTGTTCCACGCCTGTGGCAAGTCCAGCTCCGGGCGCTGATAATCCGGGCCAAGGGCGCAGCCGGCAAGGAGTGGGCTGAAAAGCAGGCTGAAAAGCAGGCTGAGCAGCAGACCGCTCCGGGCCGGTCGCCTGTTAGTTGGCTTATGCATCCTGTTCTCCTGCGGATTCGTCGCGTTTCAATCGATTGAGCAGTTTTTCGTGTGCCTTGGCATGGGTTTTCTTGATTTCGTCAAACAGGTCGCCGGTGCTGCGTGATTCACTCAGTTTGTGGTCGGCAATCAGCCGGTAAAACAGGGGCACGAAAAAGATGGCGAGGAAGGTCGCGGCGAGCATGCCGCCGATGACTCCAGTGCCGACCGCCCGCCGCGCTCCAGCTCCGGCGCCGTGCGAAATGGCCAGCGGCAGTACGCCGAGAATGAAGGCCAGCGAGGTCATCAGGATCGGGCGGAAGCGCAAACGCGCCGCTTCAATGGCCGCGGCTGCGGCACTCATGCCTTCGCCATGCTTATAGACGGCGTATTCGACAATCAGAATGGCGTTCTTGGCGGCGAGGCCGAGCAAGGTCACCAGGCCGATCTGGAAGTAAACGTCGTTGTTCATGCCACGTAGCCAGACGGCGGCCAGCGCGCCGAAGGTGCCGAAGGGCAGGGCCAGCAGTACGGCCAGCGGCAGCGACCAGCGTTCGTACTGGGCGGCGAGGATGAGGAAGACCATCACTGCGCCAAGGATCAGCGCGTAGCTTGAGGAGCCGCTCGATTTCTTCTCCTGGTACGACGCACCGCCCCAGTCGAAGCTAAAGTCCGTCGGCAATGTTTCGCGGGCGATGCGTTCGACTTCGCCGATGACCTGGCCGGATGAAATGCCTGGTGCGCCGGAACCGATGATCTTCACCGAGGGCAGATTGTTGAAGCGCTCTAGCGTTTCCGGGCCGGTCGTCTGGCGAATCTGCGCCAATGCCGAGAGGGGCACCATCTGCCCGCGTTCGGAGCGCACGTAGATGCCGCCGATCTGGTCCGGCTGGCTGCGAAACTGGGGTTCGGCCGACATCAGCACCTGCCAGGAACGACCATACTTGTTGAAGTCATTGACGTAGTAGGTGCCGAGCGTCGCCGCCAGGGTGTCGAACAGGCCGTCGATTGGCACACCCAGCGACTTGGCTTTTTCCCGGTCGACATCGACATCAAGCTGCGGCACATTGGCGCGCCAGAGCGAGGAAACCATGGCGAAGTTCTTGTCCTGACGCAGTTTGCCAATGAATTCATCGCTCACTGCGGCGAGTTTCCTGGCGCCACCTTCGCCACGGTTCTGCAAGTAGAACTCGAAACCGCCCGAGTTGCCCATGCCGAAAATGGCTGGCGGCCCGAAGGCCAACACCAGTGCTTCCTTGATGTGCGCCGTTTTCATGAACAGCTCGCCGACCAGAGCCAACGCCGGAACCTGTCGCTCGTCCCAGTGTTTGAGGGTGACGAAGAAGGTTGCAGCATTGTTTTTGAAACTGCCGCCGATGAAGTCGAAACCGGTGAACACCATGGTGTGCGCGACGTTGGGGTTGTTGCGGATGATCGCTTCGACGTCTTTGACGATGCGGTCGGTGCGTTCAAGCGAGGCTCCGTCAGGCAGATAGACGGCGCTGATGTAGTAGCCCTGGTCTTCGTCAGGGACGAGACTGCCGGGCGTCATTTTCCACAGACCGCCAGCGAGCAGCACCATGCCGGTGAACAGAATCAGCCCGAGCGCGCCACGGCGAATCAGCCAGGCAACGCCAGCCGAATAGTGGCCGGTAAGGCGCACAAACCAGCGGTTGAAGGCGGCAAAGAAACGGTTGTCGACCTTGTGCTCGTGCTTGAGGATGAGTACGCACAGCGAGGGCGTGAGCGTCAGCGCGACAATGCCTGAAATGACGACGGCGATGGCGATGGTTACCGCAAACTGGCGATAGAGTTCGCCCGTCAGCCCACCCAGGAAAGCAATCGGAACGAACACCGCGCACAACACCAGCACGATGGCAATTACCGGCCCGGTGACCTCGCGCATTGCCTGGATGGCGGCGGCTTTTGCCGGAACCCCTTCTTCGTGCATGATGCGCTCAACGTTCTCGAGAACGACAATGGCATCATCGACGACGATGCCGATGGCCAGCACCATGCCGAACAGGGTCAGCGTGTTGATCGAGTAGCCAAGCAGGAGCAGGCCGGCAAAGGTGCCAATGAGCGAAACCGGTACGGCCAGCGTCGGAATCAGCGTCGCTCGCCAGTTTTGCAGGAAGATATAAACCACCAGGAAAACCAGCACCATGGCTTCACTGAGCGTTATGAGCACTTCGCGGATCGAGACTTGAACAAAGTCGGTGGTGTCGAAGGGAATCGTATAGGACAGCCCGTCGGGGAAACGGGTAGACAGTTCCTTGAGTGTCTTTTTGACTTCCTTCGCGGTATCGAGCGCATTGGCTCCGGGCTTGAGCGAGACGCCCATCAGCGTTGCCGGCTGGCCGTTGTGGCGACCGATAAAGTCATAATTTTGCGCACCGAGTTCGACGCGAGCCACATCTTTCAGGCGCAGCAGCGAACCGTCTGCGCCGGCGCGCACGACAATCTTCTCGAATTCGGAGACCTCGGCGAGGCGCCCCTTGGTATTGATGGTCAGTGACATTTCCTGACCGCTCGTGGCGGGGGGTTGCCCAATGCGCCCGACCGCATACTGGGCGTTTTGCTCGTTGATCGCGCGGACGATGTCAGAGGTCGACAGTTTGAGTTGCGCCAGCCGGTCAGGCTTGAGCCAGATGCGCATGGCGTAATCCTTGGCGCCGAAAATCTGCACACTGGTGGTGCCGGGAACGCGCTTTAAGACGTCGAGCACGTTCATGGTGACGTAATTGCTGGTGTACAGGTCGTCGTAGCGGCCGTCGGGCGAACTGAAGGCCAGTACCTGCAGGAAGGACGACGAAGCCTTCTCGACCAGGATGCCCTGCCGGCGGACCTCCTGCGGCAGGCGTGCCTCGGCCTGTTTGACGCGGTTATTGACGTTGATCACCGCCTGGTCAATATTGGTGCCGATTTCGAAGGTGACGTGAATCTCGACACGGCCGTTGGAGGCGGCGGTAGAGTTCATGTAAATCATGCCATCGACGCCGTTGATTTGCGTTTCGAGCGTCGCGGCGACGGTTTTTTCGAGCACGTCAGCCGAGGCGCCGGGGTAGGTTGCGGCGACCATGACCTGGGGTGGCGCGATGTCCGGGTACTGTGAAATGGGCAGGCTGCGCATGGCCGCCAGCCCGGCGATGACGATAAAAATCGAGATCACCACGGCGAAGATCGGGCGATCGATGAAAAAACGGGAAAGCATCGATTAGCCTCCCTGCTTGGCGGTGGCCGCTGGCGCTGGCGGTGTTTTTTCCGGGGCGCCGACCGCTACCGGTGCGCCGGGACCTAACTTGAGTACGCCGTCGACGATGACGCGTTCGCCCGCTGTCAGCCCCTTGATGACGACGACATCGCCAGCGCTCCACTCTCCGGTTTCAACAGGGCGTATCTCGGCCTTGTTGTCTTTGCCGACAATGAAAACGAACTTGCCCTGTGGACCTTCAAGAACGGCGCGCTGTGGAATGCGAAAGGCGCCGGCGCGGGTCGCTCCGGACAGCAAGACGCGGACAAACTGGCCGGGCTGCAGCACGCCGTCAGTGTTGGGCACTTCGGCACGCGCTTCGCTGGTGCCGGTGTTGGGCGAAACACGCAGGTCGGCAAAGTCCGTAAAGCCGGTTCTCGCGTATTCGCTGCCGTCGGCAAGCTTGACTGTTACCTTGAAACGACCGTTCTGTGGCCATTGCAGCCGTTTCGCCTCGGCCTCCTGGCGCAGCTTCAAACGTTCGTTATCGGGAATGCCGAAAATCACCTGCATCGGATCCGCCTGCGTGACCGTGGTGAGCAGGATGTCCGGGCCCGAGATGAGCGAGCCTTCCGATTTGAGCGAGCGGCTGGCGACGCCGGAAATCGGTGATTCAACACGCGTCCATTCCAGGTTGAGACGGGCTTCCTGCAAACGGGCCTTGGCCGCCAGCAGATCGGCGGCAGCAATCGCCTCGTTGGAAACCGCATCATCGAAATCCTTGCCGCTGATCGCCTTGGCTTCGATCAGCGGGGCGAGGCGCGCGGCGTCGCGTGCGGCTTGGAGGTGCCGGGCGTCGGCGGCGGCAACGTCAGCTTCGCTGCGCGCCAGGGCGTTGGCAAACGGCGCCGGGTCGATGGAGAACAGCGATTGCCCGGCCTTGACCTTGCCGCCTTCGCTGTAGTTGCGCTTGATCAGAATGCCGGTGACGCGGGCACGCACTTCGACCTCACGCGAACCGAGCGTTTGCGCCGTGTATTCGAGGGTGACAGGCAGGGTCTCCGCCTGCGCGGTGATCACTGAGACCGGCACCGGCCCACCGAACAGTGCACCGGGGCCGGCTTCGGGGGCTTTGCCGCAGGCGGCGAGTGCCAAGGCGACGGCCAAGGCGACGGCCAAGGCGAGCAGCGTTGGGCGGAAAAAAGCGTTGGCGGGGTTGAATCGGTGTGACATGACGAATCTCCGGGGCGCTTGCCCTCGGGGAGGGCGGCAAGTTGTTCGGGAAGGATGGGCCAGATTATTGTCGAAAATTGCAGAGTAGACACTGAAACGAAAGAAAAGTCATGGTCAAAAAAACCAAGGAAGAAGCGCAGGAGACACGCAGCGCCATCCTCGACGCGGCCGCTGGCCGGTTTTGGCCCGGCGATTGTCGAAGCTTATCTCGCGGGTTGTATACTCCGCCAATAAACCCCACTGGAGAAACTCATGGCCGCATCCCCCGAAACCGTCAGTATGGCGATGTTCTGCGACTTCGAGAACGTTGCGCTTGGTGTTCGTGATGCGAAATATGAAAAGTTTGACATCAAACCGGTGCTCGAGCGCCTGCTGCTCAAGGGTAGCATCGTGCTCAAGAAGGCGTATTGCGACTGGGATCGCTACAAGAGCTTCAAGGCGACGATGCACGAAGCGAATTTCGAGCTGATCGAGATTCCGCATGTGCGGCAGTCGGGCAAGAATTCTGCTGACATTCGCATGGTCGTCGACGCGCTCGACCTGTGTTATACGAAATCGCACGTCAATACCTTTGTCATTATCAGTGGTGATTCCGACTTCTCGCCGCTGGTCTCCAAATTGCGCGAAAACGCCAAGTACGTGATCGGAGTTGGCGTAAAACAATCGACCTCCGACTTGCTGATTGCCAATTGCGACGAATTTATTTTCTACGACGATCTGGTGCGCGAGATTCAGCGTTCGGTTGCACACCGCGACCCGAAGTCGGCGCAGCCTGTGGCCAAGCGGTCAGCAGAAGAAGACAAGCAGCGCAAGGATGAAATCGAAGGGCGAAAGAGCCAGGCCGTCGAGCTGGCGGTGGCTACTTTCGAGGCGCTGGTTGCCGAGCGTGGCGACAGCGGCAAGATTTGGGCGTCGATGCTTAAGGAGGCGATCAAGCGCCGCAAGCCTGACTTCAACGAGACTTACTACGGCTTTCGCGCCTTTGGCAACCTGCTTGAGGAGGCGCAGGCGCGGGGCCTGCTTGAATTGGGGCGTGACGAAAAATCCGGCGCTTTCGTTTATCGCAGCAGCAGCGCATCGGCAGCGAGCATCGAGCCGGTAGTGAGCGAAGACGTGAGCGCGACACCCGCGCCAAAACGCCGAGGGCGCGGCGGCAGCAAGCGCCCGGTCAAGGATGCAGTACCTGCCGTCGAGGAGATTCTTGTCGCAGTTGAACTACCGGTGGAGAAAAAACCGGCCACCCGCAAGCAGCGGTCACGTAAACCCAAGGCTGTCGCCGAATCGGTTTGAAAGCCAATAAATGCAGGCTTCTCAGCTTGGCAGGTAGCGAACGCGCAAGACGCCGCCAATGGCAGTCAACTGGTCGATCACCTGCTGCGGTACGGCACTTTCGACATCGACCAGGGTGAACGCAAGATCAGCACGCGATTTGTTCGCCATGTTGTGGATGTTTAGCCCGGCGCCGGCCAGTGTCGTCGAGATCTGGCCGAGCATATTGGGCACATTGGCGTTGGCGATCGCCAGCCGGAAACCGGATTCGCGCGGCATGGCGATGTTGGGGAAATTCACGGCATTGAGGATGTTGCCGTTTTCCAGATAATCGGCGACCTGGTCGGCAACCATGATGGCGCAGTTTTCCTCGGCTTCTTCGGTCGATGCGCCCAAATGCGGCAGTGCGACGAAGCGCGGATGCTGACTTAGCAGCGTGCTTGGGAAATCACAGACGTAGGCGTGCAATCTGCCGTCATTGAGTCCATCGAGGACCGCCTGTTCGTTGACGATGCCGTCGCGGGCGAAGTTGAGCAGGATACAGCCATCCTTCACGAACTTGATGCGTTCGGCATTAATCAGGTCCTTGGTCGCGGGCAGCAGGGGAACGTGCATGCTGATGAAATCGGCGCGCTTGACCAGGTCATCGACGCTGGCCGCTTTCTTTACATGCGAAGGCAGGCGCCAGGCAGCATCGACAGTGATTTCCGGGTCCAGTCCAATGACATTCATGCCCAGGTGGATGGCTGCTTCGGCAAGCATCGAACCAATGGCGCCAAGGCCGATAATGCCCAATGTGCTGCCGCTTAGCTCGTGTCCGACAAAATGTTTTTTGCCGGCCTCGACTTGTTTGTGCAGTGATTCGTCGTCACCTTGCAGAGTGCGCACGAAATTGACGGCAGGGATGATATTACGCGTTCCCATGAGCATGCCGGCGATGACCAGTTCTTTGACTGCGTTGGCGTTGGCGCCCGGCGCGTTGAAGACGACGACGCCACGTTCGCTCATGGCCTTGATCGGGATGTTGTTGGTGCCGGCGCCCGCACGACCGATGGCCAACACGCTGGCCGGGATAGGCATCTCATGCATCACCTGCGAGCGCACCAGAATGGCGTCCGGGTCGGCGACATCATTGCTGACGGCATAGTTCTCGGGAAGTCGGGACAGCCCCTTGGCCGAAATGGCGTTGAGCGTCTGGATTTTTCGGGTCATTCTGGATTCTCTCAATGGATTAATCGTAATTACGATTCTTAGCCGTGCTGTTTTTCGAAGTCTTTCATGAGATCGACCAACGTTTGCACGCCTGTGATCGGCATTGCGTTGTAGATCGAGGCGCGCATGCCGCCGACTGAGCGGTGTCCTTTGAGCTGAACCATGCCGCGCGCTTTGGCCGCCTTCAGGAATTCGTCGTCGAGCGCCGCGTCCTTGAGGGTGAAGGGGATGTTCATCAGGGATCGATTTTCGCGCGCTACTGGCGAAGCAAAAAAGCTGGAGGCATCCAGCGCGTCGTAAAGCAATTGGGCTTTGGCACGATTGGCTATTTCCATGGCTGCCAGGCCGCCCTTAGCTTTGAGCATCTTGAATACCAGGCCGGCGATGTAGATGGCATAGGTCGGCGGGGTGTTGTACATCGAGTCGTTGTCGACGTGGATCGTGTAGTCGAACATGGTCGGCGTGCCTTTGACCGTTTGGCCAAGCAGGTCGTCACGAACGATGACGATGGTCAGTCCGGCGGGGCCGACGTTTTTTTGCGCGCCAAAGTAAATCAGGCCGTACTTGGCGACGTCAATCGGGCGCGACAGGATGTGCGAAGACATGTCGGCAACCAGCGGAACGTCACCGGTCTTGGGTGTCCAGAAGATTTCAACGCCGCCGATCGTTTCGTTTGACGTGTAGTGCACGTAGGCCGCATTCGAGTCGAGCGTCCACGCGTCCTGCGTCGGGGCGTAGGAAAAGTTCTTGTCTTCCGACGAGGCAACGACATTGACCTGGCCGTATTTCTTTGCTTCCTTGATCGCCTTCTTTGACCATTCGCCGGTGTTCAGGTAGTCGGCGGAGGCTTTGCCGCGTAGCAGGTTCATCGGCACCATGGCGAACTGGCTGGAAGCGCCGCCCTGCAGGAACAATACTTTGTAGTTGGCCGGAATGCCCATCAGCTCGCGTAAATCGGCTTCGGCTTCGGCCTGGATGCTCATGTATTCTTTGCCGCGATGCGACATTTCCATGACCGACATGCCGCAGCCACGCCAGTTGACGAGTTCGTCACGCGCCAGTTCAAGAACCTCCAGGGGGAGGGTGGCGGGTCCGGCGCTGAAATTGAAAATACGTTCCATGGGGAAGTGATCCTTTCTTGAAAATGTGTTTGAGGGAATTCTGTTGCGGATTGGGAGTTCGTGCATTTTTATGCCCGCTGTCGCGCGGCGCCAAGCAATCATTTTAACGACATTGGCCGCCACCAGGGGCGCGACGTTGCCGGGTCGTCAGGCCGCCGCTTGCACGGCAATCGCGCTGCCGGTACGCACGATGTGGTTTTGCGCGTCGACGTAGATCAGCACTGGCGCGTGTTTGGACAGTTCAACTTCGTTGTAGAGCGCAAAGCTGGCGATGATCAGCAGGTCGCCTGGCGCGGCGCGGCGCGCCGCCGATCCGTTGACCGAAACGATTCCCGAGGCACGTTCGGCACGAATGGCGTAGGTGGTGAAACGTTCGCCATTGTTGATGTTCCAGATGTCGATCTGTTCGTTCTCTCGGATATTGGCGGCGTCGAGCAGATTTTCGTCAATGGCGCACGAGCCTTCGTAGTGAAGCTCGGCGTGCGTTGTCGTCACACGGTGCAGCTTCGACTTCAGCATCGTTCTCTGCATGGCATTTTCCGTGCAAGTAGAGTTGGAGGGAAGGCATTGTAGCGGCTAATTGCGGCCTGTCAATGGCTATGCTGCGGCGCTTAAATTTCAATATTGTCAAGGAGTCGTGTGGTACCCAGTCGGCTCGCTGCAAGCACCACCAGTGAATGGTTTTCGGGCTGCGGGGCTTGCAGGTCGGATTGTTGGCGCACTGCAACATAATCGGTTTTCCAGCCCTGCGCGTCGAGTGTTGCGGCGGCGGCGCGTTCGAGTTTGGCAAAGTCTTGCTCGCCACTGCGCACAGCTTCGTAGATGCTGTTCAGTGTGCGGTACAAACGCGGTGCTTCGGCCCGCTCGGTCGCTGACAGGTAGCCATTGCGCGATGAGAGCGCCAGACCGTCTGCGGCGCGCACCGTCTCGCCGCCCACGATATCAATGGGTAGCGCCAACTGGCGCGTCATGTTGCGCAGAACCATCAACTGCTGGTAATCCTTCTTGCCGAAGAGGGCGACCTGAGGCTGGACGATATTAAACAGCTTGAGTACGACGGTGGCGACACCGCGGAAATGGCCGGGACGGAATTCACCTTCGAGCTGGTTCTGAATCTCCGGCGGGGCGACGTGGTACTGCTGGGGTTCGGGGTAGAGATCGCGCTCCGTCGGGGCGAACAGCACATCGACACTTGCCGCCCGGAGTTTCTCGCAGTCGGCGTCAAAAGTGCGCGGATAGCTGTCGAAGTCCTCGTTCGGGCCAAATTGCAGGCGATTGACGAAGAGGCTGGCGACGACGGTGTTTCCGTGCCCACGCGCCTGGGTCATCAGCGAAATGTGACCGGCATGCAGATTGCCCATGGTCGGGACGAAAACGATGCGACCACGGTTTTTCAGCGCGGCACGCAGGTCGGCAATTGACGAGTGAATTTGCATTGCTTGTTTACCTCTTTCGTCGCAGAGATCGCAGAGGCGCAGAGTGCGCAGAGAAAACCAAAGTTATTGTTCCCTTTGCGATCTCTGCGTCTCTGCGTTTAAGGCGGTTGAGTAGTTGTCAGTAACAATGCTCAGGCCCGGGGAAACTGCCGTCTTTAACCGCCGCGACGTAGGCGGCGATGGCGGCGGCGATTGAGGTTTGGCCGGGCATGAAATTCTTGACGAAGCGCGCCTTTTTGCCGGGTGTGACGTCGAGCATGTCGTACAGCACAAGTACCTGGCCCGAGCAGTCCTTGCCGGCGCCGATGCCGATGGTCGGAATGGAAAGCTGTGCGGTCACTGCGGTGGCCAGTGTGGATGGGATGGCTTCGATGACGATCAGGGATGCTCCGGCGTCCTGCTGTGCGAGTGCGTCAGCAATCAGTTTGGCCGCGCCGGCGTCATTTTTGCCTTGCACGCGGTAGCCGCCCAACTGGTGCACCGATTGCGGCGTCAGGCCGACGTGGGCGCAGACCGGAATGCCGCGCGTGGTCAGGAAACGCGTCGTCTCGGCCATATCGCCGCCACCTTCAATCTTGACCATCTGCGCGCCAGCGGCCATCAGCACGGCGCCATTGCGGAATGCCTGCTGCGGGCTTTCCTGGAAACTGCCAAACGGCATGTCGGCGATGATCAGCGGACGTTTGCAGCCGCGCGCTACGGCGCTGGTGTGGTAGGCCATGTCGGCCAGCGTTACCGGCAACGTCGAGTCGTGCCCCTGCAGCACCATGCCAAGCGAATCGCCGACCAGCAGGGAGTCGACCGCGCCGGCCTCGCAAGCCTGTGCGAAACTGGCGTCATAACAGGTCAGCATGGCAATTTTCTCGCCGGCCGCCCGCATCTTCGTCAGGTCAAGTAGCGTCAGTCGTCGTGCTGCGGAATGGGTGGACATGGTTTAGTCGCCTCTGTTGAAGTATTCACGATGTGAGCGCATCGGTCCGATGCGCTGGACGAGCATCCTAGGATACACAAAGCTGCTTACAGGGAGTCAAGTTTGAGCGCTTATGGCCGGATTCTCATGGCGCCAGCCTGGCGATGTGCTGCATGCTGACCGCCGGCATCCACGCCGCCGCCTGGCCGCGGCCCGGGATGCGGCAGTCCGGGGCGATTTCAAGTAGCGGGGCGATGACGAAGGCGCGTAGATGCATGCGCGGGTGCGGCAACTGGAGTTGCGGGCTGTTGATGAGCTGCTCGTCGTAGAGCAGCAGGTCAAGGTCCAGTGTGCGCGGCGCATGGTGGAAATCGCGCCGGCGTCCGAACTGGGCTTCGACAGCGAACAAAGCGTTGAGTAGTGCCAGCGGCGACAGTGCTGTTTCCAGAGCGGCTACCGCGTTGATGAAATCAGGCTGCCGAGCAATGCCGACCGGCGCTGTGCGGTACAGCGACGAGGCGCGCAGCAGGCGCGTTTGTGGCACTTGGGTCAGAGCCACCAAAGCGGCAGCGATCTGGGCCACCGGGTCGGCCAGATTGGCGCCGAGCGCGACGTAGGCAAGGTGCATTGGAGGGTTCAAGCTATTCAGTCGGGGCTGCTTCAGGCTTGCGCTTGCGCCGCCGGCGCTTCTTTGCTTCGTCCGGCTTGGGGGGCAGCAGCATGGCAGCGCGGGCGTCACCGTCATGATTCATGAAGTCAGTCCACCATTGTGCGAGCTCGTCGTCGATTTCACTGGATTCGGCGCGCAGCAGTAGAAAGTCGTAAGCCGCCTTGAAGCGCGGCTGTTCGAGCAGCCCGTAGGGACGTTTTCCCGAGCGCTGTTCGAATCGTGGCTGCAGCGCCCAGATGTCTTTGATGTCGCCAGCGATGCGCCGGGTGATGGCGAGCTTTTCGGCCTGCACCTCAAGCACTTCGTCCATTGCCAGAAAAAGAGCAGGAATCGGACGTTCACCAGCAATCTTGATGGTTTGCCACTTGCTCAGGACTTCGTTCCAGAGCAGGGTGGCGAACAGGAAGCCGGGCGAAATCGGCTTGCCTTGACGCACGCGGCGGTCGGTACTCTCCAGCGCCAGCATGACGAAGCGCTCGCCGAGCGGCTGATCAAGAATCACGTCAAGCAGCGGCAACAGGCCGTGGTGCAAGCCCTCGGCGCGCAGTTGCCGAACGCATTTCACGGCATAACCGCAGGTTAGCAACTTGAGCATTTCATCGAACAGGCGCGAGGGCGGTACATTCTCGATCAATTCGGACATCTCGCGGATCGGTCGGCTGGCCTCTGGGTCGATAGTCAGGCCAAGCTTGGCGGCCAGGCGAACGGCGCGCAGCATGCGCACCGGGTCTTCGCGGTAGCGGGTCTTCGGGTCGCCGATCATGCGCAGGGTTTTCTGTTTCAGGTCAGCCAGGCCGTGGTGATAGTCGATGATGGTTTCGGAGGTCGGGTCAAAGTACAGCGCATTGACCGTGAAGTCGCGGCGCGCCGCATCGTCTTTTTCACTGCCGAAAACGTTGTCGCGCAGCACGCGGCCCTGGTCGTCGGTGTGCGCCTTGTTGCCGGCGTGACTGCCCACTTCACCATGATGGCCGCGGAAGGTGGTGACCTCGATGGTTTCCGCGCCCATCGATACGTGAACGATCTGAAAGCGGCGGCCAATAATGCGCGCGCGCCGGAAGCAATGGCGCACTTCATCCGGCGTGGCGTTGGTGGCGACATCGTAGTCCTTGGGCGTCATGCCGGCCAGCAGGTCGCGCACGGCGCCGCCGACCACATAGGCCTTGTAACCATGCTCTTGCAGCGTTTCAACAGTATGCCGGCTGCCCTTGCTGATCGACTCGCGGCGGATGCCGTGCCTGGCCACGCCGATTACGGCGGGTTCGCCCGTTATGCCGGGCGCCTTGTGTCCAAAGACACGGGTTATGAATTTACGAATCATCGCTTATGGGTCAATAAGGGCGCATCAGGTGCGCAGGTTCAGGATAGTCCAGCCGGCAGCTTCGGCATGGCGGCGCAGGGTGTGGTCAGGATCGACAGCGATCGGGTCGCTAACGAGCAACAGCAGAGGCAGGTCGTTGAGCGAGTCACTGTAGAACCAGCTGCGTTCGAAATTGCTCCACCACAGTCCCATGGATTCCAGCCAATCCTCGACGCGAGTGATTTTTCCTTCGCGAAAAGCCGGTGTTCCGCGCGGTTTGCCGGTGAATTGGCCATTTTTCTGCGCCGGGATGGTGGCGATCAGGTGCGGAATATTCAGTTCGCGGCTGATCGGTCCGGTAACGAAGCTGTTGGTTGCGGTAACCAGGGCGCATAGGTCGCCGCTGTCCTGGTGGCGTTTGACAAGGTCGCGTGCTTTCTGGGTGAGCAGGGGCAAAATGCGCGTGCTCATGAATTCGGCGTGCCATTCTTCAAGTTCAGCGCGTGAATTGCGCGCCAGCGATTGCAACTGAAAATCGAGAAATGCGTAAATGTCCAGCGTGCCGGCCTTGTACTGTTCGAAGAACTCGTCATTACGTTTTTCGAAGGTGCCACGGTCGAGAACGCCCTTGCTCACCAGATGCTGGGTCCATTCGTAATCGCTGTCGCCGGAAAGCAGGGTGTTGTCGAGGTCAAACAAGGCAAGTTGCATGGCGATCTTTCGTTTCAGGTCCGTCATCAATAGCTTGGGGTCTGCAAAACTTCACGTAGCAGGGGCAGGGTGATGGCTCGTTTGTGTTCCAGCGAGTAACGATCAAGCGCCGCCAGCAAGGCCATGAGGCTGCGCATATCGCGCGGGGCGCGCGCCAGCAGGTAATCGAGCGTCCCCGGCGGCAGGCGCAAGCCGCGCGCCGCCGCCTGCGCCGTTAGTGCTTCGAGTTGTTCGCCATCGCTCAGGGGGCGCAGCCGGTAGATCAGCCCGGAACCGAGCCGCGTGCGCAGATCCTCGCGCAGGGCGAGTTGCCGCGGTGGCTGGCTGGAACTCGACAGCAGGCGCCCTCCCATGGCGCGCAGCCGGTTGAACAGATTGAACAGCGCGATCTGCCCGGAGGCGCTTAACGCCTCGACGTTGTCCACCGCGTGCAAGCGCCGGGCTTCATCAATGCTCGACAGATCGGGGTCGGCAACGGCATCGCTGTAATGGGCGGCGCTGGCGCGCAGCAAATGGGTTTTTCCGGCGCCTGCCTCGCCCCATAGCAACAGCGAGGGCTCGCGATTATTCGGCGCGAGCCATGACGCCAGACCGGTCAGCGTCTCGGCATTGCCGCCGGCGACGAAGTTGTCAAGGCGAGGTGGTGTGTCCGGCAGTAGGTCGAGGATGAGTTGGTGCATTCTGAAGGTGGGTTGGTGCTTTGCCGCGCGGGCAGCGCGAGAGGGCTATTTCGGATAAAATCCTGCATTCTGCTACACAGGCGGCGCATTTTACCACTACGTGGCATTGGCCAGCCTAGCTCGGGACAACAACCAAGATGACTCAACAATCACTTTCCTACCGCGATGCCGGCGTCGATATATGCGCCGGCGACGAACTTGTCGAGCGCATCAAGCCGTTTGCCAGAAAGACCCTGCGTGACGGTGTGCTCAGCGGCCTGGGTGGCTTCGGTGCACTGTTCGAAGTGCCCAAGCGCTATCGCGAGCCGGTTCTGGTTTCTGGCACCGATGGCGTTGGAACCAAACTCAAGCTGGCTTTCGATCTCAAGCGTCACGACACGGTCGGCATCGATCTCGTCGCAATGAGCGTCAATGACGTGCTGGTGCAGGGCGCTGAACCGCTTTTCTTTCTCGACTACTTCGCCTGTGGAAAGCTGGACATTGATACGGCGGCCAGCGTCATCCAGGGCATTGCCCTGGGCTGTGAACAGGCCGGGTGTGCCCTGATCGGCGGCGAAACCGCCGAAATGCCTGGCATGTACCCGGAAGGTGAATACGATCTGGCCGGTTTTGCCGTTGGCGTCGTTGAAAAGTCGGCCATCATCACTGGCCAGAAAATTGTTCCGGGCGACGTGGTGCTTGGCTTGCCGTCTTCCGGGGCGCATTCCAACGGCTACTCGCTGGTGCGCAAGATTCTTGCACGCGCGAATCCTGATCTGGATGCGCCTTTCGATGGCAGCAAAACCCTGGCCGATGTCATCATGGCGCCGACACGCATTTACGTGAAACCATTGCTGGCGCTGATGGCCGCGTTACCGGTCAAAGGTATGGCGCATATCACCGGCGGCGGCATCACCGAAAACGTTCCGCGCGTATTGCCGGAGAGCGTCAAGGCCGTCATCACGCAGTCAAGCTGGCAGCGTTCCAGGCTCTTCGCCTGGCTGCAAGGCGAGGGAAATGTCGAGGACAACGAAATGCATCGCGTCTTCAATTGCGGTATTGGCATGGTCGTCATTGTTTCCCGCGAAAACGTTCAACTGGCCTTGCGCCTGCTGCATGCGGCGGGCGAGAAGGCGGTCGAGATTGGCTGCATTGAGGCGCGTAGCGCAGGCGAGGCGTCGACCATCGTCATTTGAGCGACAGCCGGCCCGTTCTTGAGGGAGATTCGGATCGTCATGCCGAACAAAAAGCATCGTACCTGGGTTTTGTTGGCCGCCATTGCTGGTCTGTTGGGCCTGATGTACTGGGCCTTCGTTGCTTTTCGCGGGGCGTCCGGCCCGTTGCCGCCGAGCAGTATGTCAAACACCAAGCCCACTGTCGGAGCGCCGGATGGGCCAGCGGGCGGTTTTGCCTTGCCGGTCGAGACGGCCAGGGTGGTGGCCGCCGATCTCGCGCTCGATGCCACGGCGGTCGGTTCCCTGCGCTCAAACGAATCTGTCGTACTGCGCCCCGAGACTGCCGGGCGTATTTCATCAATCAATTTCAAGGATGGTTCTGCCGTTGCCCGGGGAACGTTGCTTGTCGCTCTGGATGCGGCAATGCAGTTGGCCGAGTTCGACCAGGCGAGGGCCAATCTTGGCCTGGCGCAAGTCAACCTGAAACGCTCGCGCGAATTATTTGAGCGGAAATTCGTCAGCCAACAGGCGCTCGACAACGTTGAGGCGACCCTCAAGGTGCAGGAAGCGGGGCTTGCCCTGGCCCAGGCCAAACTGGAAAAAATGCGCATCAGGGCGCCGTTCTCGGGCGTCGTTGGCATCCGCAACGTGAGCGCGGGCGACTACGTCAAGGAAGGTCAGGAACTGATCAACATCGAGGATATCGGGACGCTGAAAATCGACTTCCGCCTGCCCGAAGCCTATCTTGGTCAGCTCCAGCCGGGTCAGGCCGTTGAAGTTTCGACCGACGCTCTCCCCGGTCAAAAGTTTGCCGCCGTGCTCGATGCCGTCAATCCGCTCGTTGATACCGGCGGCCGTGCCATTTCTTGCCGCGCTCATCTGTCCAATGCCGATGGCAAACTGCGTCCGGGAATGTTTGTTCGCGTCCGCCTGATCTTTGAACAGCGCAGTCAGGTGCTGCTGCTTCCTGAGCAGGCCATCGTGCCGGATATGAAAACACCTTTCGTCTTTCGCGTGCTTGAGGGCAAGGCGATACGTGTTCCGGTGAAGACCGGGCTGCGGCGCAATGCGCAGGTTGAAATCGTCGAGGGTTTGAAGGCAGATGACGAGGTAGTCACCGCCGGACAGATGAAATTGCGTGACGGAGCGCTGGTCAGGACCATCGGCGGGCAGGCGTCTGCACCGGCCGGCACGGCCAAATGAAAATCTCCGATCTGTGTATCCGTCGCCCAGTCTTTGCGACGGTGCTCTCGCTCTCGGTCATGCTCATCGGGCTAGTTTCCTACACGCGTCTGCCGGTACGCGAGTACCCGAAGATCGACGAGCCGGTGGTGACGGTCGATACCACCTATCGCGGCGCGTCCGCCGAGATCATCGAGTCGCGCATTACCAAGCCGCTTGAGGACTCGCTGGCCGGCATTGAGGGCGTCGATGTCATCACGTCGATCTCGCGCCAGGAAAACAGCCAGATTTCGGTGCGTTTCAAGCTTGAGCGCAATCCGGATTCGGCGGCGTCCGACGTGCGCGACCGCGTTTCGCGCGTGCGCAACCTGTTGCCGACAGACATCGACGAACCGGTGATCGCCAAAGTCGAAGCCGACGCCAACCCGATTATCTGGTTGGCATTCTCTTCGGACAAGCATTCGGCGCTTGAGGTGACCGACATCGCCAACCGCATCGTCAAGCCGCGCATGCAGACGCTGCCGGGAGCGGCCGATGTGCGTGTGTTCGGCGAGCGCAAGTTTGCCATGCGCATTTGGCTTGACCGGGATCGGCTAGCCGCCTTCAACTTGACGCCGCAGGACGTCGAGGACGCCTTGCGCCGGCAGAACGTCGAAGTGCCCGCCGGACGTATTGAAAGCCAGAGTCGGGAATTTTCGGTGGTCGCCAAGACCGATCTGATCAAGCCGGAGCAGTTTGCCGACATCATCGTCAAGCAGGCGAGCGATGCCAAGGGCAGCTACCCGGTGCGTATCGGCGACCTTGGCCGGGTTGAAATCGGCGCGGCATCCGAGCGCAGTACCGTGCGCTTTAACGGCAAGCCGGCGGTTGCGCTCGGCGTCATCAAACAGGCGACGGCCAACCCGCTCGATCTTTCGAAAGCACTGCGCGCCGATTTGCCCAAGGTGGCGAGCGAACTACCCGAAGGCATGAGTGTTGCTGTTGCCTACGATTCGTCGGTCTTTATCGATCGCTCGATCGAGTCCGTTTTCCACACTGTTGGCGAAGCCATTCTACTGGTTCTGCTGATCATTTTTTTCTTCCTGCGCAACGTCCGAGCAACGCTGATTCCTCTGGTGACCATCCCGGTCTCGCTGATTGGCGCCTTTGCCCTGATGTTCGTGCTGGGCTTCACCATCAACACGCTGACGCTGCTTGCACTGGTGCTGGCCATTGGTCTGGTGGTTGATGACGCCATTGTCGTCCTGGAGAATATCTACCGCCACATTGAGGACGGCATGCCGCGCCGCGAGGCAGCGTTCAAGGGCGCCAAGGAGATCGGTTTTGCGGTGGTGGCGATGACCATCACGCTGGCTGCCGTGTATGCACCGGTGGCCTTCATGACCGGACGTACCGGCAAGCTCTTCGTCGAGTTTGCGCTGACCCTGGCCGGCGCCGTTCTGGTTTCCGGCTTCGTTGCACTGACCCTGTCGCCCATGATGTGCTCGCTGCTGCTGCGCCACGAGCCCCGGCATGGCAAGGCTTATGTGCTCATCGAAAATTTCCTGAACTGGGTCACGGAGGGTTACCGACGGGTGCTGACCCGTGCCCTGGCCCGACGCTGGATCGTCATGCTGGCGTTTCTGCTGGTCGCCGCGTCGAGCGTCATCCTGCTTAAATCGCTCAAGTCGGAACTGGCGCCGGTCGAGGATAGGGGCGTCATCCTCGGTGTCTTTGTCGGGCCGGAAGGGGCAACGCTCGACTATTCGGACAAATACGCCCGGCAACTCGAAGGCATCTACAGCAGCACCCAGGATGTCGAGCGTTACTTCGTCGTTTCCGGCAACCCGACGGTCAGCCAGGGCATCTCCTTCATCGGTCTGACCGACTGGAATGCACGCAAGCGCAGCGCTGCTCAGGTGGTCAAGGAACTGTTCCCGAAATTCATGGGGATACCCGGCGTACTGGCCTTTCCCGTGCAGCCGCCTTCGCTCGGCCAGAGTCCGCGCGAGCGCCCGGTAAATTTCGTTGTGGTGACCTCGGGCTCCTACCCCGAACTGCTTGAGACAACCAACAAGATTCTTGCCGCAGTGGCGAAAAACCCGGGAATGACCAACGTCGACACCGACCTCAAGCTCAACAAACCAGAACTGTCGGTGGTGGTCAACCGCGACAAGTCGTCCGACACTGGCGTCCAGATCGAGACCGTCGGCCGCACGCTCGAAACCATGCTTGGCGGGCGACAGGTTACGCGTTTCAAGCAAAATGGCGAGCAGTATGACGTGATCGTGCAGGTGGCTGACCGCGAACGCACGACGCCATCGGACATCCGCGACATTTTCGTGCGTGCCAGGGACGGCAGCATGATTCCCCTGGCCAACTTGATCAGCGTCGATGAAACGGTCAGTCCGCGCGAACTCAACCACTTCAGCCAGCGGCGTGCCGTCACCATCACCGCAAACCTGACGCCCGGCTACACCATGGGCGAGGCGCTCGCTTTCATGGAACAGGCCGCCAGCCGCGTACTGACTCCGGGTTATGCTATCGACTATGCTGGCCAGTCGCGTGAGTTCAAGACTTCGAGTTCCTCGCTGGCGCTGACCTTCGTTCTTGCACTGGCCTTCATTTATCTGGTGCTGGCCGCGCAGTTTGAAAGTTTCCGCGATCCCTTCATCATCATGCTTACCGTGCCGCTATCGATGGCCGGCGCGCTACTTGCCCTGCTGTTGACCGGCGGCACGCTCAACGTGTACAGCGAAATCGGTCTGGTCACGCTGGTCGGACTGATCACCAAGCATGGCATCCTGATCGTTGAATTTGCCAACCAGTTGCAGGAGAAAGGACTCGACATCAAACAGGCGGTGATCGAGGCTTCCGAACTGCGCCTGCGCCCGATCCTGATGACTACCGGCGCCATGGTGCTCGGTACTCTGCCGTTGGCGCTGGCGCGCGGTGCAGGCGCGGAGAGCCGTCAGCAAATTGGCTGGGTGATCGTCGGCGGCTTGCTGCTCGGCACCTTCTTCACGCTATTCGTCGTGCCAACGGTGTACAGCCTGCTGGCGCGGCGCAAGGAGCGGGTGCCTGAATAATTTTTCAGTTGTTCGCTATTTAAATCTGGCTTTTCCCGTTCTATGGACTACACTCAGGGCGTGCTGTGGTCTGCGGTGAATCCGGTACGTTGTTGCAGTGCAAGCCGCTCTCTCTGGAGACTTTATGGTTCTTTGTTCCCGACGCTCTTTACAGATAACCGAGTAGCAACCATAGCGGCGAATAGCCGATAACTCTGGCCTGGTGTGCCGGAGTCGAAGTCTCTAAAGCCCATGCGATTTCAGCGTGGGCTTTTTGTTTGAGTGTTCCCCAAAGTGTCGATGTAGAATGCACAATGGGTTCTGATCTCTGCCAAACATGACTAACGAGAAAAACCTCATCCCATTTCGTGACCGGGTACGTTTGATTCGGATTCGGCTTTTTTTCAAGGATGCTGCTGGTAATCCGTTCGCGATCAGTTTGGGTGGGCTGCTCTTCGCTTTGGTTCTGCGCGGGATGGGAGCGTCAGATGTCAGTTTGCTCGTTTGGCTGCTCCTGCTTTTTCTGGTTAGCGGAATACTCATCCTCTTTCAAGGGCATGTAAAGCGGGTCGGACTGTCACCAGGCAATGCGAAACTGTTTTTTTATATCCGCGCTTTGCTCGGTTTGGTGAACTGCGGCTTGTACGGCCTGACGGTTTTTTTTCTGCCAGAGAAAACGGCGGATACTGCATACGCCTTCGCCTTCATTGTTGCGTCGATGGTCATGACCGTCAGTTACATGACTTATGCCACTGTATTTTCCTACTGTGTGCTGGTCAATATAGTTACCTTGCTGCCGTTCACCGTGTTTTATTTCTATCGTTACTTTTACACGGAGGACTCGTTTTTTCTGCTCATGGGTGTCATGGCCGTCCTTTGGCAACTCATCGTTGCGGGCAAAGCCTTGCAATTGTCACACTCCGCCATCAGGGCAATCATGGGCCGTGAGCGCTTGTCCGATGAAATGACCGAACGTCGCCTGGTTGAGGCGGCTCTGAGGCAGAGCGAGGAACAGTCACAGCGGCTGGCCTCAATGCTGCGTTTGATTTGCGATAATGTTCCCGACATGATCTGGGCGAAGGATCTTGATAATCGCTATGTTTTTACCAACAAGGCACTGTGCGAAAAGCTTCTTGATCTGGTCAATACGGATGAGCCCCTGGGCAAGACCTTCGATCACTTTGTTCAGCGCGAGCGGGACCGTCATCCGGATAATCCCGAGTGGTATACCTACGGGCAGTACGCGCAGGATATTGATAAACATACCCTGAGTCGTGACGAACCAACCACTTTTGAGGAGTGCGGTAACGTTTTCGGCAGTTTTATTTTTCTTGACGTCCATCAAGCCCGGCTCATCAATGCCCACGGTGAAGTTATCGGTACGGTAGGCTGTGCGCGTGATATTACCGAGCGCAAGGCTTCCGAGGCGTTTGTTCAGCATCTTGCTCACCACGACGTACTTACCGATCTGCCCAATCGCGCCCTGCTCACCGACCGCCTGCGCCAGGCGCTTGCCCAGGCGCGACGCGACCGGGGTGAACTGGCGGTGTTGTTCATCGATCTTGACCGGCTGAAACCGGTCAATGACACCTTCGGTCATGATGTCGGCGACCTGTTGTTGAAAGAGGTGGCGAATCGTCTGCGCGAGGTCGTGACGCGCCAATCCGATACGGTGTCACGTTTTGGTGGGGATGAGTTCGTGATCCTCCTGCAGCGTGTCAACAAGGCGCAGGATGCCACCATCATCGCCGAAAAAATACTTCGGGCGCTGAACCAATCGTTCACTATCAATCAACATGCAATCAGCATTTCGGCGAGCATTGGCATCGCCATTTTCCCGCAGCATGGCGACGACGTGAATCTGTTGCTCCGGAATGCCGACGCTGCCATGTATGCGGCCAAAGGCGCAGGACGCAATGGGTATAAGTTTTTTGATGCGTCAATGGCTCGCACCACCAGTGTCTAGCAGCATGTCGAACTTGACGGGGCTTGCGGCGTGACGTTCAGGTCAGAAATTCGCCTACCCTGGCGCTGACCTTTGCGGAGAGGTCAGGCGCAAGGCAGTCGAAGGGTTCTGGCCTGAGCGTATTGCTCAGCCAGGTGATTTGCCGCTTGGCGAGTTGGCGCGTGGCATAGATTCCTCGGTCACGCATTTCGCCGCGCGCGGCGGTGCCGTCCTGAACCTCCCACACCTGCCGGTAGCCGACGCAGCGCATTGACGGTAGATCTGGCGTCAGCCGGTATTTATGGCGGAGCATCAGCACCTCGTCTTCCAGGCCGGCCTTGAGCATGGCATCAAAACGTTCGGCGATGCGTGCATGCAGCACGCTGCGCTGCGTTGGTAGCAGGCCAATGGCGAAAAAGTCGTAGAGCGGCGCGCGATCCCGGTCTGCGGCAAGCAGGGTCGACAGCGGTCGACCGGCAAGGCGAAAAACTTCGAGCGCGCGCTGGATGCGTTGGGCATCGGTGGGGTGCAGGCGGGCGGCAGTTTGCGGATCGACCCGGGCGAGCGCCGCGTGCACCGCCGGCCAGCCTTCGGCATTGGCCTGCGCGTCAATACTGGCTCGGGTCAGCGGGCAGGCTTGCGGCAGCTCGGCGAGCCCTGCGAGCAACGCCTTGAAGTAAAGCATGGTGCCGCCAACGAGTAGTGGCACTTTGTCGCGGGCCGTGATGTCCGCCATGGCAGCCAGGGCATCGGTGCAGAAGCGGGCGGCCGAGTAGGCCTCTTCCGGGCTGATCAGGTCGATCAGGTGGTGCGGGAATTGCCTGAGGGTAGCGGCATCGGGCTTGGCGGTGCCGATCGTCATGTCGCGAAAAACTTGCGCCGAGTCGACGCTGATCAGTTCAAGAGGAAAGCGTTGCGACAGTTCCATGGCTACTGCGGTTTTTCCGCTGGCGGTCGGCCCCATTAATAGAATGGCCGGCGGCAGAACTCCCCTGATGCTCATCGGCCACGCAGGAAGAGGCGGTCGAGTTCGGCTATCGAGATTTGCGTCCAGGTTGGCCGACCGTGGTTGCACTGGTCGGCGCGCTCGGTTTCCTCCATCTGGCGCAGCAGGGCATTCATTTCGGGGGGTGACAGCAGGCGTCTGGCGCGCACTGCGCCGTGGCAGGCCATGGTGGCAAGCAGTTCGTTACGCCGGGCCGACAGCAGTTGTGTGATGCCGTGCTCACGCAGTTCGCCAAGCAACGCACTAACCAGGGCGGCGGGGTCAGCCGCCTGAAGCAGCGCAGGAACGGCGCGGACGGCGAGTTGCGCAGGGCCCATCGGGGCGAGGTCGAAACCGAGTTCGCGCAGCGCTGGCGCGTGTTCTTCAGCAGCCGCCACGTCAAGCGCTTCGGCTTTGAAAATGGCTGGAATGAGCAGGGTCTGGGTGGCGACTTGACGGTCGTCGAGCGCGTTCTTCAGTTTCTCGTAGAGGATGCGTTCGTGCGCCGCGTGCATATCGACGATGATCAAGCCCTGTGCGTTTTGGGCCAGGATGTAAATGCCGTGAAGTTGGGCCAGGGCGTAGCCCAGCGGCGGCGCTGCATCGTGAGCCGGCGCGACGGGCAGGCCGGCAGGCGTCAACTGAGCCGTCTGGGCAAACGCCAGATAGGCCGCCGTCGCGGGTTCGTTGGCGCGCAGCGACTGCTGCCGCGGCGCCCAGTTGCCAAACACTGGACGCGCCGTACCGGCGAAGGTCGGGCGCTCAGGGGTGCCGGCAATTGGCGCATCGAGTTCGCTGGTCAGCGACGTGGAGAGTGTGCGTTGGACGGCATGAAAGACATACTGATGCACGGCGCGGCTGTCGCGGAAACGGACTTCGGTTTTTGCCGGATGGACGTTGACGTCGACCGTTGACGGGTCAATTTCCAGAAACACACAGTACGCCGGAAAACGGCTGCCGTGCAGCATGTCCTGATAGGCCTCGCGCAGCGCATGGCTGAGCAGCTTGTCGCGCACGAAGCGGCCATTGACGTAGCAATACTGGGCGTCGCTGCGCGCCCGCGAATGGGCGGGCAAGGCGCACTGGCCGAAAACGCGGATCCCGGTGACTCCCGGACCGATGCCGGTATCGACCGAGCGCGATTGCGCAAGAAAATCGTCGCCGAGAATGGCGCCAGCGCGGCCACGCGCATCACTTTTCGCCAGATGCAGGCTGACGCGCCCGTTATGGCTCAGGGTGAACGCCACTGCGGGATGCGCCAGGGCAATGCGTTTGACGGCTTCGCTGCAATGCGTGAATTCGGTGCCTTCGGATTTGAGAAATTTACGGCGCGCCGGGGTGTTGTAGTAAAGGTCGCGCATTTCGACAACGGTGCCGGCGGCAAGTGCTGCCGGTTCTGGCGCCGCACCTGGGTCGGCGGAAAGCCGCCAGGCGTGGGCCGCGCCGCGAGCGCGGCTGGTCAGCGTGACACGCGCCACGGCGGCGACCGAGGCTAGCGCTTCGCCGCGAAAGCCGAGCGTGGCGACGCGTTCCAAATCGTCGAGCGAGGCGATTTTCGACGTGGCATGCCGGGTGAGCGCCAGTGCCAGTTCGTCCTGAGCGATACCGCAACCGTCGTCACTGACGCGGATCAGCTTGACACCGCCTTCCTCGATCTGGATCTGGATGGTCGAACTGCCGGCATCGAGGGCGTTTTCGAGCAACTCCTTGAGCACCGAGGCCGGGCGTTCAACCACCTCGCCGGCAGCGATCTGGCTGATCAGGAGGTCGGGCAGCAGGTGGATTTTTGGCAATGCGTTGGTCGATTCGGACATGGGCGGATTATACCGGCCAAGCTTCCGGTAGAATCGCGCTCTTTGCTCGGGGCACTCACCAAAATGGACTACCTCGCCGCCTTTATCGACATTGTTCTGCATCTCGACAAGCATTTGGCCGTGCTGGTGCAGCATTATGGGACGTGGATTTACGCCATTTTGTTTGTCATAATTTTCAGCGAAACCGGTTTCGTGGTGACGCCGTTCCTGCCTGGAGATTCCCTGCTTTTCGTGGCCGGTGCGTTGGCGGCACTGGGCGGAATGAACATTGGCCTGCTGCTCGCCGTGCTTGTCGCGGCAGCGAGTCTGGGCAATATGCTCAACTACCAGATTGGCCATTTTTTGGGGCCAAAGGTTTTTCACTGGGAAAATTCGCGGTTTTTTAACACGGTGGCGCTCTCTAAAACACACGTCTTCTACGAGAAGCACGGCGGCAAGACGCTGGTCATTTCGCGTTTCCTGCCCCTGTTTCGCACCTTTGCGCCCTTCGTCGCCGGCATTGGCGCGATGACTTATTCGCGCTTTACCTTTTTCAATTTGACAGGCGCTATCGCCTGGGTCGGCTCGTTGACGCTGGCCGGCTATTTTTTCGGGAACCTGCCGTGGGTACAGAAGAATTTGACGGCAGTGATCTTGGCCATTGTCGTTGTTTCGCTGCTTCCCCTAGTCATCGCTTGGTGGCAGCACAGGGCAATTGCATCAAATTCCCTTTAACCCGAGGAGACTGGCGCGATAAGCATCGGAAGAAGCGGCGAGAATGCGACGAGTATAGACACCCCCTTTTTTCTTGGAGGTGTCGAGGCGGAAAAGATTGAGGACGAGG
>NZ_JAPUVO010000057.1 GCF_029255185.1 Propionivibrio sp. | reverse complement strand
GGCCATCCCGGCATTTTTCTCGCTTCCACAATTGGACCCCAGCCTCAAGAAAATAACGAGCAAATACACCCGTTACGATCTGGCCTCGGCCGCCAGCCTATTGGTCGCGTGAAAAAAATCGGAAAAGTCGACACTGTCCAGGAATTAGCTGAGGAGCTAAAACCCATGAATCGGCCGCCGAGGATATTGGTCTTTGCTGAAGCCGTTACTCTGGCGCATGTGTCTCGTCCATTGGCCTTCATCGATACCCTGGACCCGACACAATACGAGTTGCATTTTGCCTGCGCGTTTCGTTACGAAACTTATTTCAACTACGAGCGCTGCACCTATTGGCCCATTGAAAGCATTTCCTATGACGCTTTCATTAGCTCCAGCAGCGGGAATAAATCCGCGTACGATGACGAACAACTGGCAAGCTACCTCGCCGAAGAAGATGCCTTAATCCGGGAAATCCAGCCGGATCTTATCGTCAATGACACGCGCTTTACACTTTGCATCAGCGCCCCATCGGCCGGGATTCCGCTAGTCAATATTAATAATTCCTATTGGAGCCCCTATCGCACAAACAGGGTTTTCCCGATCCCCGCTTATAAACGCTCGGCGTTATTCAATGTATTTCCTCCGCACATTGCAGAGCGCCTGCTGCCGTATGAATTGATTGAACGCACTTACCCTTTCGTACAACCTTTTTTCGAGCGGAAATTCTTGGCGCCATTTAACCGCGCTCGACAACGCCGCGGTCTGGCGCCCTTGCCTGGTTTTGACGCGCTACACACGTTTGGCGACTGGACCTTGTATTGCGACATACCGGATTTCATCCCGCTAGCGGATCTGCCCGCCAATCACCGCTTCCTGGGGCCGCTTCTGTGGTCTCCCCCGCACGCATCGGCTTTGCCGGTGACGGACCCGGCAAGGCCGACGCTGTATGTCAGCCTTGGGTCGTCCAACGATGTCCCCCAATGCCGGGAGATTGTGGCCGCTTTGGCTGAATTGGACGTGCAACTTCTGGTCGCGACGGCAGGCAGATTCTCGTTACCGTCTTCAGATCGGGGGCACGTTGAGGAATTTCTGCCGGGCCTTGAAGCGTCGCGGGCGGCGACCTTAGTCGTATGCAGCGGCGGCAGCACGGCGGCTTATCAGGCGCTGTCGGTGGGGACGCCGGTGATGGGGCTGCCGGCAAATTCAGACCAATTCCTGGCCATGGAGGCTATTGAGCGATGGGGGGCGGGTCTTTCCCTTCGGGCAGATCAAACCACCGTCGTCGAGGTGGTGGCAACTGTCGTGAAGATGTTGGCTGAGCCCCAATTCAAAGCCCGCGCTGTCGCTCTGGCGCAAGGTTTTTCGGCCTATGACGCGCGGCAGAGATTTGGGCAATTCATCCAGGAAATCCTGCCCCCATCGGTCAACATCACAGATTCGTCGCGACGACTGCAAACCTTGCCGGAGCGGCTACAGCGTCGGGCAGAGCGATCCCCGGAACTACCGGCTTTTTGGGGATTGGAGTCCCGCAAACGGGGCGAGGCGGCACAAACTTATGGCCAGGTCTGGGCGCAAGTGCAAACTCTGGCCTTGGCCTTACGGGCGCAGGGGCTAGAGCACGGTGAGCGGGTAGGGTTTTTGGCCGCCGTGGATCCGGCATGGGAATTGCTGCACTTGGCGGTGCTTTTGGCCGGGGGCGTGGTAGTCGGCCTGGATCTTCACGACGCGCCGGAGCGCGTGCGCATCGCCGCCCGGCAAAGTGATATCCGCGCCTGGGTGGTTCAAAACGCAACGATCGTCGAGGACTGGTCCTCGCTCTTCTCCGACGACACGCTGTTCATCATCCTGTTGACTGATCATCCTGTGACAAAACCAAGGGGAAAAATAATACCGCTGCACCATTTGCTGAACGATTCCGTGGCGGACTTATCAAAGCTGTCCTGGCCTCGCGCCAATGATTTGGCGACCATTATTTTTACTTCGGGCACGACCGGAGAAGCCAAGGGTATTCCCTACACCCACCGGCAACTGACGCACGCGGTACGCGCCATCGCGCGGGCGTACCGCGACCTGCCGGAAGGATTCCAATCCTTGTGCTGGCTACCGCTTTCCAACTTGTTTCAACGCATGGTGAACCTCTGCGCAATCGAGCGCGGGGCGGTAATCAATTTCATTGCGCATCCCAGCCAGTTGCTGGAGAGCCTGCCCATAGTTCAACCGGAGCTATTGATTGGGGTGCCGCGCTTTTACGAAAAGCTGGAGGCGGGCATTCGCACGGCGTTAGCTGCCAAACCATGGGCGGTACGGGCGCTCTTTCGTTGCAGCCAAAGCGTTGGCGCTGCCTATCGGACGTGTCAGCAGCGAGGGAATCCGCTGCGCTTTCTGTTTTGGCCCTTGTATTGGGTGCTTGATGTCATTGTGTTAAAGGCCGTGCGCCGTCAGTTCGGCGGACGACTGCGCTACCTGGTGTCGGGTGCGGCGCCGCTCAATCCTAAAACAATGGAGTTTTTCTGGGGAATCGGCCTGTTGACCCTCGAGGCCTACGGCACCAGCGAAAACGCCATTCCGATTGCCATGAACCGCCCCCACGTTTTTTCCTTCGGAACCACGGGCCGTCCCCTATTGCCCAATGAGGTAGAGATCGGCCCGAATCAGGAAGTGCTGGTGAAGGGCCCCAGCCTTTTTGCCGGCTATTGGAAACAGGAGCGGGATGCAGCGCTCTTCCAAGGCGCTTATTACCGAACCGGCGACGAAGGACAATGGGAGCGCGGGGGATTCCTGAAGCTTCTCGGCCGGCGCTCAGACTTCATCAAGACATCCACTGGACGGCGATTGGCACCGAGCCCAATTGAGCAACACTTTAAAGAACTGCCTTTCGTAGACCAAGCGGTCATCTTCGGCCATCAACGAAAGGGGCCGGCACTTCTAGTGACGGTTGATATGAAGGCCCTGGATAACACAACAAGCGGGGAACTCACAACGCCCCTGCAACAGCAGATCATCAAGGCCCTGCAAGGCCAGGCAAGCGGGTTGACGCCGCTTTCCCAGCCTCTGGGGATATTGGTATTCAATCGCGCTTTTTCAGTGCTCAAAGGGGAAATGACCGCAAATCTAAAACTACGTCGGCGAGTGATTGAAGAAAATTATCGGGTGGTGCTCGATGCCCTTTACCAAGAAAGTGAAAACGCACCGAATCACCCGGTATGGTTTTTCACGTCTGCCGACGTACGCATGCAGGAGTTCAACAATCTACCCAAGTTAAACCGGCTGCAGATCCATTTACTCTCGCGCTGGCTTGTATTGGGACTGTTTTTTCTACACGCGCTACGCGCCTACGTGGCCTATGCGCGTGGTCTCTTTCATAAACCATGGGATTACAAGAAATTGCAGTCGCAACTGCTGAGCGTTCTGGTGCGCCATTTTCGCGCCACCGTCGGGCCACTCAAGGGGCCATTGATCAAGATTGGTCAAACCTTGAGCTACGTGGATGTTGGCCTACCTCCCGCGATTCAACAATTTCTGAAAGAGCTCCAGTACAAATCGCCGCCTTTGTCGAGCAAGAGAATACGCACGGTGATTCGTTCATCCCTGGGCAAGGACCCGGATGAATTATTCGCCGAATGGCACGACGTTCCCTTGGCTTCCGCCAGCATCAGCCAAATCCATTTGGCACGGCTTAAAGATGGCCAGCGCGTCTGCGTAAAGGTGCGCTATCCGGGGATAGAACGAATCGTCAAGTCCGATTTGTTCGCTGTGAGAATGCTTCTTCCCTTGCTTGCCGGCATGTTGGGAGTGCAAAACGTACGGGAAAATTTTAATGAAGCGCGGCGGCTGTTCCTGGGTGAGTGTGATTTGCGTGCAGAAGCGAATTTCATGCGCCGGTTCCAAGCTATTTTTGCCGGGCATCCGCACATCATCATTCCAGCCGTTTATCCCGAGTATTGCTCAGAAGACGTGTTGACCATGGAGTATGTGGAGGGGCAGAACTACGCGGAATTCAAGGCCACGGCAACTCGCCCGGAGATCGATCAGGCGGCGGAAACGATTACTGAGATGATCGTCGCCAGTTCGTTGGCGCATGGCATCTTCCAGGCCGACCCGCACCCCGGGAATTATTTATTCAAGAATAGTCAAGTCTGCTTTCTCGATTTTGGATTTTGCAAGGAATGGCCGCCGGAATTCATTCGCCAATGGCGGCGACAAACCCTGGCGGTGATTCAGAATGACGTGACCACCTTCGCTGATGCCACGGAAAAAATCGGACTTCGGGGTGAGGAGGTCCAACTCGATTACGCCGCGTTGTTGCAATGCTATCGCCATTCCATCCACAAAATGTTTTTGGAAAATCGTCCCTTCGAGTTTACGCCAGAGGTTGTCAAGAAGATAACCGATGACTTCCAGAACCAATACTCCAGATTGAATCGGATTTATAGCTCTCCAGAATTACTTGCTCAGGGGCGGTTGTTTTGGGGCTATTTCTCCCTCTTGGCCGACATGGGGGCCACGGTTAATTCCTTCCGCATTCACATGCAATATCTATTGCAGGATTGACCAGCATCCAGAGCACACGCGTAAAGCTCGGTGCAGCCCATACCGGGCCCTTGCCGGCAACGGAGCAAGGTAAAATACGGCTTCTCCCCTCTGCGCCAAAATCCTTTGGAAACGAACAACCATCTTCAGCCCCAGTCACTGACCGATCTCTTTACTTCGTTCACCCTGCTGGCCTTGCAAGGCTTTGGCGGCGTGCTGGCGGTTGTGCAACTGGAACTGGTGGGAAAAAAACGCTGGATGACGAAAGAGGAGTTCGTCGAGGAATGGGCGGTTGCGCAGATCATGCCTGGACCCAATGTGATCAACCTGTCACTGATGATCGGCGCGCGCCATTTCGGCCTGCCCGGCGCTCTGGCCGCCATGGCCGGCCTGCTGGCCATCCCCTTGCTGCTGGTCTTGCTGCTGGCGCTGGCCTACGCTCACTACGGCAGCCATCCCAACGTTATTGGCGCCCTGCGTGGCATGGGGGCGGTGGCCGCCGGCCTGATCATTGCCACCGGTCTCAAATTGTCCACGGCCTTGAAATCCAGTCCCCTCGGCATTCCGGTGTGTATTGCGCTGGGCAGCGTTTGTTTTATCGGCATTGCCCTGTTGCGCTGGCCGTTGGCCTACGCGCTGATCGGACTGGGTACGACGGGCTGCCTGCTGGCCTACCGCAAGCTTGAACCGTGAGTGCAACCCCTGTCCTGGCACTGCACTGGAGCGACTGGCTTAACCTCTTCGCACACTACCTGGCGCTGTCCTTCCTATCGGTGGGCGGGGCCATTACCACACTGCCGGAGATGCACCGTTATCTGGTCGATCAGCAACACTGGCTGAACGACGCCCAGTTCAACGCCTCGATCGCCATCGCCCAGGCCTCTCCGGGGCCGAACATCCTGTTCGTTGCCCTGATGGGCTGGAATATCGGCATCAACGCCGGCGGCCTGCCGAGCGCCCTGCTCGGCGTTTTGCTCACCATGACCGGCATTTTGCTGCCGAGCACGACACTGACCTATCTGAGTGCGCGCTGGGGATACCGCAACCGTAACTTACGCTCAGTGCGTGCATTCAAGCAGGGCATGAGCCCGATCGTGATTGCGCTTCTGATCGCCACCGGCTGGATTCTCGCCAGCGCACACAAAGACCCGGCTCAGGACTGGCCGCTCTGGCTGTTGACTGCGGCCACCGCGCTGATGATCGGGAGCAGCAGGATCCACCTGCTGTGGCTGCTCGCCACCGGCGCCCTGCTCGGCTGGTTCGGACTGGTCTGAAGCATACAAAGCCTCACCGCAAAGGTGAATCAACGAGCTTGTCATACTTCAAGCAGCCGCCTGATCTCGGCGAGGCCGGCCGAGAGCATGGCCAGATCTTGCGGCGCGTTGCGTTTTAGTTCGTCAACCACGTTGCGTGCCGCGCCAAGTGCATCCTGTGGCTCGCCGGGACTACGCTGCAGCAGTTTTTGCCGCAGCGTGCGCAGTTCGCTGGCCAGTTGCGCCCGAGCACGGGCCTGCCAGCGGTTGCCGGCCGGTAGTCGGGCGACGGCGGTGCCGAGCCAGTTTAAATCGAGATTCGCGTCAAGTCGTGTGCAGGCGGCAGCCACCTCGTTCAGGGGCCACTGAGTAGAACGTGCCAGATCGACAAGTTCGAAAACTCCGACAATGGCGCTACGCGCTTCAAGTTGCGCGGCCAGGGCGGCGCTACCGGACTGGCCCTGGCCGGCGCTGGCAATAGCGTTGCTTACCGCCGCACGGTAGCGATCAACGCTGCTGGCGATCGTCTCGCCGGCCGTTTGCGCAGCAAGAATCTGGCAGGTGGCCGCAGCAACCATCTCGCGCAAGGCAGCCATCAGCGCCAGTTGCTGGGGCACCGGGGCCTTGAGATCGAGCGCCTCCAGCTCGCGCCACGACGCTTCAGCAGCGAGCAATTCGCTCGCTGCGTACCAAGCCGCCGCGACGCGCGTTGTATCGGCACCGGTCTCATCGACGGTTTGCATGACGAAACTCGTCCCCATCCGGTTGACCAGGCGATTGACCAGTTGCGTGGTAATGATCTCGCGTCGCAGCGGGTGCGCGACGAGCTGCTCGCCACACTGACGAACAAGCGCCGTCGGGAAATAGTCGACCAGCAACTGCTGGAGTTCTGGCGCATCGGGCAAGGACGAGGCGAGGATAGTCTCCTTTAGCGTGATCTTGGCATAGGCCAGGAGGACGGAAATTTCGGGGGGCGTCAAGCCCAGGCGCATCTGCGCCCGTTCGGCGAGCGCTTTGTCATCGGGCAGGAATTCGATGCTGCGATTGAGTGTGCCCGTGGCCTCAAGGCTGCGGATCAGTTGCGCGTGAGCGTTGAGCAGCTCGGACCCGGCAGCGGCTTCGAGCGAGATCGCCCCGGTCTGCTGATAGTTATCGGTGAGCACCAGATGGCCGACGTCGTCGGTCATCGACGCCAACAACAGATCGCGTTGCTTGGTGGTCATGTCACCGCTGGCGACCAGGCCGGAAAGCAGGATCTTGATATTGACCTCGTGGTCGGAGCAGTCGACACCGGCCGAGTTGTCGATGGCGTCGGTGTAGAGGCGACCGCCGGCAAGCGCGAATTCGATCCGCCCCTTCTGCGTCAGGCCGAGGTTGCCGCCTTCGCCGATTACCTTGGCATGCAGTTCCGTGGCATCAACACGCAACACGTCGTTGCCACGGTCGTTAGCGTCTTGGTGGCTCTGGCTGCTGGCCTTGACATAGGTGCCGATACCACCGTTGTAGAGGAGGTCGATCGGCGCTTTGAGAATGGCGTTGATCAGTTCGTTCGGCGCCATCTCCGCGACTGTGACACCGAGCCATTGGCGCACCGGCGGCGAGAGCGGGATGCGCTTCATACTCCGTGACCAGACTCCTCCGCCAGCGGAGATCAGGGATTTGTCGAAGTCTTCCCAGGATGAGCGCGGCAGCGCGAACATCCGTTGCCGTTCGACAAAGCTCTTGGCGGCGTCGGGGCTCGGATCGAGGAAAATGTGGCTGTGGTCGAAAGCGGCGATCAGGCGGATCTGCTGCGAAAGCAGCATGCCGTTACCAAAGACGTCGCCGGCCATGTCACCGATGCCGACAACCGTGAAGGGTTCGCTCTGGATATCGCGACCCAGCTCGCGGAAGTGGCGTTTGACTGCTTCCCAGGCGCCGCGGGCGGTAATGCCCATCTTCTTGTGGTCGTAACCGACGGAGCCGCCGGAGGCAAATGCGTCGCCGAGCCAAAATCCGTATTCAATGGCGATGCCGTTGGCGATGTCGGAAAAGGAAGCCGTGCCTTTGTCAGCCGCCACGACCAGGTAAGTATCATCGACATCGCGGCGGCGAACGTCCTTGGGCGGCACCACCTGGCCGTTGACCAGGTTGTCGGTGAGGTCAAGCATGCCGCGGATCAGTGTCGAGTAGCAGGCGATGCCTTCAGCCTGGTAAGCGTCGCGCTCACTGACCGGCGGCAGCCGCTTGCAGACGAACCCTCCCTTCGAACCTAGCGGAACGATTACGGCGTTCTTGGCCGTCTGGGCCTTAACCAGGCCCAGCACCTCGGTGCGAAAGTCCTCCATGCGGTCCGACCAGCGCAAACCACCGCGCGCGACGCGAGCGCCACGCAGGTGGATGCCTTCCATGCGCGGGCTGTAGACGAAGATTTCGTAGAGCGGCACCGGCTTGGGCAGGAAAGGAATGAGTTTTGATGAGATCTTGAACGACAGATACCCCTTGGCCTTGCCGTCAGCGCCTGTCTGCCAGGCATTGGTGCGCAGCGTGGCCTCAATGGCCGTGCGGAAGCCGGAGAGAATGCGATCGTCGTCAAGATTGCTCACTTGCGCCAGGGCGGCAGAAAGTTCGCTGCCGATCGCTTCGACGCGAGCCTCGTCACCCTTGGGCGAGAGTCGCGCTGCGAAGAGATCGGCGAGCAGACGGGCGATATGTGGCTGGGTGGCCAGACAGCGCTCAATATAGACCTGGCTGAAGGGTAGTCCGGCCTGGCGCAGATAGCGGCCATAAGCGCGCAGAATGGTGATGCGTGGATCGTCGAGTCCGGCAAGCAGCACCAGGCGGTTGAAGCCGTCATTCTCGGCCTCGTCGCGCAGCAGCCTTTCGAGCAATTCGACAAAAGCACGACGGGTCGCTTCGTTATCGAGCGCGTCGGCGCGTGGCAAACGAACGGCGAAGTCGGCGATGTGCACCTCGCTGCCGATAAGCTTGAATGGCTGCTCAAAGAGCACCGTCACACCCATGTTGTCAAACACCGGCAAGACTGCCGAGAGCGGTCGCGGGAAACCTTTCAGGAACAGCTTGATGTGCTGGTGTGAGCCGTCATCGCCGTAAGGCGCATTGAGCTTGACCTCGATGCGTGCACTCTTTTCAGCCACTTCAAGCCGTTCCAGGTCGGAGACGGCGGAAGTCGGCGGTACCTGGTCCTGATAGGCCAGAGGCAAAGCCATGGCGTAACGGCGGAGCAAGGTGTTACCGTGCTCCTCGCCGCAGTGCTCGATCAGGTTTTGCTGTAGTTCGTCGTGCCAGCCGCGAACGATGCGCGCGACTTCGCGCTCGAAAAACACGGCGTCATAATCATAGCGGGTGCCGGCCGGCATGCGGGCGATCAGGTGCAGGCGCGCCAGCCGAGATTCGCCGACCATCAGGAAGAAATCGATACTTTCGGCGTGCAGCGTCTCGCCAAGCAGTGCCGTGATGCGTCGCCGCACAGAGGTATCCAGGCGGTCGCGCGACATGTAGACCAGCGCCGAGACATAGCGCCCCCAGTTATCGTTGCGCAGAAAAACACGGACTCGCGGATGTTCTTGCAGCATGACAATGCCGCTGGCGATGCGTAGCAGATCATCAGCGCCAATCTCGATCAACTCTTCCCGCGGATAGGTTTCAAGCACGTTGATTAGTGCCTTGTCCCGGTAGCTGCCGGGGGCGAAACCACAGGCTGAACGTACCGCCGCGACCTTGCTGCGCACCACGGGAATGTCATTGGTCGACACATGATAGACGTGCATGGCATAAAGGCCGACGAATACGTGTTCGCCGAGAATGTTTCCAGCCGCGTCGCGATAGAGCACGCCGATGAAATCGAGATAGATCGGGCGATGTACGGTTGAGTGGCCGTCGGCCTTGACCAGCGTCAGTGCAGAAGGCATACGAGCAATTTCGGCCAGATTGCCCGGGATGCCCTCCAGGCAGCGGCCGAAGCGCGGGTGGTCGGTTCTGCGCAGCAGACCAAGACCGCCGTCCGCTGCCCGCTTCAGTTCGCCTGCCGCAGTGTCGGCGTGATAGTGCGTGTAACCGAGAAAGACGAAATTCTCAGCGGCTATCCAATTTAGAAATTCGGCAATCTCCTTGTTTTCGGGATTTGGCCAACTTTGCAGATCGGCGATTACCGAAACGACCTTCTCACGCATCGTCAGATGGTCTTCAACAGCTGCGCGAACGTCAGCCAGGTGCTCGACGATGTCGGCGCGCAAGGCCTCGATTTGCTTGGCATCACTGATACGATCAATTTCGAGATGAATCCAGGATTCGGTTGGAATGCCAGCGCTGCCACGTTCGGCACATCTGAGTAGCGTGCCGGCCGCGTCGCGCTCAACGCCGAGCAGCGGGTGCATCAGTTTATGAATGCTCAGACCATGACGATAGATGGTCATCGTGATCGAGTCGACAAGAAAGGGCATGTCGTCGGTAACGATGTCGATCACAGCATGCGGCGAATGCCAGCCATGGCGGTCAAAATCGGGGGTGTAGAAGGCAATGGCGGCCTCCCCGGGAGGGCGCAAGAGGCCGAGGCGATGGTGCTGAAGCGCCGCGCCGTGCAACTCTTCAGGACTGGCGTCGTCAAAGCTGGCGATGTCGGCGTCGGCGAAATAAGTTTCAAGATAGTCGGCAAGCGCTGCCGAGATATTTTGGCGGGTAGAGATTTCGCGCAGATTGCGCAGCAGGCTGTTGTCGGCGTCCGCTATGATGGTCATTGTCTATCACCTTTTTTGTTTGTAACGCCCGAGGGCACTCATCTTCGAGTCGAGAAAATACTCTAGCGCCAGAGTAAAGATCAATACAAATGTTTGGTGGCAAGTTCAACAAAACCAAACTTGGTGCGAAAAAGTCAAAAAATGACGACCGCACATTCCTGGCTGATCCACTGCGCCCGCCTATATTTACATTGTTTTGAACGAGACACAAACGATGTATATTCATCACCTAGATTAAATTGTCTGACCCCGATATGGCCACTAGCGCAATTTTTGCTCGGCCAGAGCCATCAGTTCAGTGCTAAGGTTGCCGCTTTGCCGGGCACGTATGAACATCTCCCTGGCCTCATCTGAACGTCCGTCGGCTTCCAGCGTCAGTCCCAGACCCAGCCACCAGCGTCCTTCGCCGGGAGACAGACGGGTCGCTGCCCGGTAGTGTTCGGCGGCGTCCCGGTTACGCCCGAGACGTTGCAGGACGTGCGCCGTAAAACCTTGATAGTCAGCGTTGTTGCCCGCTGCCGGCTGCGAGTAATTGAGCGTCTGCCAGGCTCCCACCAGATCTCCGCGATCAACCTGCAAACGCGCCAGGTTCATCGCCCAGCCGATCTGCGCCGGCTGACCCTGTAGTCCATCCTGTAGTACCTGAACGGCTTCATCAAGGCGCTTGGCTTCGAGCAGCAACTTGACCAGCAACTGCCGGGAGGCAGTATGCAAACTATCTTCGCGCAACGCGATACGCAGCCCGTCCACGGCTTCAACAACCCGCCCCTGATTGACTGCGCCAATGGCTTTGCGATATTCGGATTCAGTACGCTCCCGAGGCAAAGCGATCGAATCGGTTCTCTCGATCTGCGTACTCCTGACTAACTTGCCTATGGCCGACGGCTGGTGTTCATCCGCTTCCGGCTTGCTGTTGGCCTGGGCAGATTTTTTATCGTCATCACCAATCGCCGCCTTGACCGGCTTTTTCCTTGCACTCTTTTCCGCCTGCGACGTAATAAATTCCGCCATGCGCAGGCTGCCATCCAGTTCCTGCAACAGGGTGTCGACCGCCGACGCCTGTACTTCAGGCGCCGCTTCGACCTGCACACGCTGCTCCGGATCGGCTACGGGGGGCGGCGTCACTGCCGCGACAATGGCCGGCGCCAGCGGCGGGTCAGGCGGGGTCATCAGCTCTAGTTGATAAAAAGAAAAACCGCCCAGAACAAGCACCGCAAGGCTACCGAGAATGAGCGGCAGCCGCGAAGGCTGGAGCTGCGGCAGAGGTCGCACGTCATTGGGCAGGGCGTTTCCGGCACCGTGCTGCCGCGTATCGAGATCCTGCAGCATCTGGTTGATCAGACTCATAACTGCCCCGGCAACACGCTCATCACCACCACCAGAGGAGGCGCGCGCCCTCCGTATCCTTGCGCGCTCGCCTAACGTGGCGCAGCTTGGCGGTATGCCGACCTTCGCCATAAACCGACATCAATGATTTATGCGCCAGAATGTTGATCAGACGCGGCGTTCCGCCGCTCGCCCGATATAGCGCACGCAAGGCCGCCGGGGTGAACAGGCTGTCGCCCCGATAACCGGCGACGCGCAGACGATGCGCTACATAGTCGCCGATTTCGCTTTTCTTCAGACCACCCAGTCGGTAATGAAAAGCAATTCGCTGCTGCAATTGACGAACTTCCGGACGGTGCAGTTTCTGATCCAGCTCTGGCTGGCCAAAGAGAACGATCTGCAATAGCTTGCGTTTCTCGGTTTCAAGATTTGAAAGCAGGCGCAAGGCCTCCAGTGTTTCAAGCGGCATCGCCTGTGCTTCGTCAATGCAGAGTACAACCCGTTTCTTCGCCCGTGCATAGCCGAGCAACGCATGGTTAATCCGGCGCATCAGATGAAACTGATCAAGGCCAATCACATCCTTGATGAACAACTCTTCAGCCAACGCCAAGAAGAGGGTATCCGGATCCAGGTTGGGGTTAGGCAGATAGGCGGTCACCCAGCCATCATCAAGAGTCTGCAGCAGGCGCCGGCAAAGCAGGGTCTTGCCGGTGCCAACTTCACCGCAGATTTTGACGAAACCCTCGCCCTGATTGAGCGCCATCAGCAGGGTGTTGAGCGCTTCCTGATGATACTGGACTGAATAGGTGAAGCTAGTATCCGGTGTAATGCGGAACGGCAGCTCGGTGAGGCCAAAATGTTTCAGATACAAGGCCGGCTCCGTAGCGTGAAGGCCATCACTGCTGCGCCTGAGGTGGCGTCAGGCGTGGATCCAGTTGCTGAATTCGCTCCTGCGTCTCGATCAGATCATCCTTCCAACTCGACTCGTTGCGAATGATTGTCGGTTTGATGAGAATGACCAACTCGCGTTTTCTGACATAGCTGTTGCGCGTTCCAAACAACAGGCCCCAACCCGAAGACGCCGTGGTCCCCGGCAAACCATTGGCATCTGACGCCTGCTCCTGCTTCATCAAGCCACCGATGGCGACGATGTTGCCGTCCTGCACCCGAACTACGCTGTCTGTTTCATTGACCGCACTGTTGGCCAGCGGCAAGGTGAACTGGCCGAGTGTTCCAAGGTCGATGATCGTCTGCTTCGCCTTCACCACACTGATTGAGGGGTGAACATGCAGAACGATGTTATTTTCACCGTCGATCTGTGGTGTCACATCCAGGGCAATACCTGAAAAGAAAGGCTGAAGGGTAATCGATGGTGTCGTCACGTTACTGGTTCCGGACGAATTCACCGTAGAACTCACGTTGGTTACAAAAAACTCGTCGACACCAACCTTGAGCACCGCCATCTGGTTGTTGATACTGGCAATTCTCGGGCTCGACAAGACCTGAACATTGCCCTGGGTTTCCAGGAAGTTAAGCAGTGCCGCAAAGTTGGCACTCTGAAAAGCCAGTCCGAAAAACCCGCTGCCCAGCTTGGTCGCCGCAGCAATCCCACCGACTCCCGGCAATATGCCAACGCCAGGTGCGGTCACCGCACCGGCCCCACTTTGAGCAAGGTTAGTGGTAGCATCAAATCCAGCCCGGTTGGTCGTATTCAGGACCGTTCCAGGCTGCATCACGCCTTGGGCAAAACGGTTGTTGCTACCGCCAAACTGGTTCCAGTTGACCCCCGACTGAAACTCTTCGTTCAGCTCCACCTCGATGATCTTGGCTTCGAGCATCACCTGGCGCTCGACGATCAATTGGGTGATTCGCAAGTAGTTTTCGACGGATCGGATATCTGCCGGAAAAGCCTTGACCAACACGACGCCGGAACCCTGGTTGACAATCACGGCCCGCCCGTCCTGCACGCCGACAATGCTGGTCAGCGCGGTGGTCAGGTCTTTCCAGAAATCACTGTTGGTGCTTGTCGATATCTGGCTGCTCGGTGGGCCTGAGCTTGTTCCACCACCCGCGGCTGCGGGCTGAAAAGGCGCTCCAGAACTAGAAGACGTTGTCCCGGCAGCCTGCGGCTGTGTCGAGGAAATCGAATTAGAATTGACCCGGATCTCTGTCTGCCCGCGACGTTTCCCGTCCAGATAGTTGATCTGGAAGATTCGCGTCTGCATTGTGTTGGGCTGAATATAGATGCGCGTTCCCTGGAACTTGAACTCGTAGCCATACAGATCACGCAGTGTCTCCAGCGCTTCACGCACCGTCACGCTTTTCAGGTTGACCGTCACGTTGCCAGCCACTTCCGGCGCCACCAGCATGCTATAGCGCGTACCACTAACCAAAGCCATGAAAACCTGGGTTGCCGGCGCATTACTCACCGCCAGATCAAAACGCGGCTCGACGCTTTTTGCCGAATCAGGCAAGTCAAGTTGCAAGGCCGGAAGCATGGCCTGGCTTAGCGCATCCTCGGCACTCTTCGACCGAGCGCTGACCGCCCCCTGCATTTCCTGCCCGACCCGCTCAAAAGTGGCCCCTGGGGCTTTCTGATGGGTGGCGCAGCCGGTGACCAACAGCGGCATTAATGCAAACAACAGAATCAATCTGGACTTCATGGCATACCCCCACTCTGCACACGCTTGGCGGCAGGCGTTGTTTTGATGCTGGTTTTCGTAGTGATGTTGGTCTTTTCGATACCTGGCGTGAGCAGCAAGCGCTCAATTCCGCCGGGTCCATCGAGAACGGCTTCACGCTCAGTCAGCTTGACTAGATGACTGTCCCCGTAAGCTTGGCCGAGCCTGACTTGCTGCCCGCTGATGACGGCCACCGGCTTGCCCTTCTTCGGGATCATGACCGATTGCAAGACCGGACCGGTGAGCGCCACGGCCTCCGGCGTGCCGGCTGTCATACCGGCGGGCGGGCGGGTCGGGTCGTTATTCGGCGTCTGCGCTAACACGCCGCCCGCCAATGTACTCAGCACCAGCCAAACCAGCTTTAGACGATTAGCCATGCCCGGTCCAGACTCAAGGTATATACAGTTAGTGTCAGCACCAATTTGGGGTGCCTCTCGGCTGAAAGGGAAATGCTGCTCCACAGCAGCTTCATATTCGAACGCTCAAGCCGTTCAAGATAGGCCAGCAGATCCTGATAACCCCCTTCCAGTCTGATTTCAACGCCATGCTTGAATAGCCCTGCCGGGGGGGGCGGTTTGTCAGGAGAAGCCAACGGCTTTTCCCCTGCTTTTGGCGCATCGTCAGCGCCCACCTTCTTTTTCTCCAGCAGCGGCGCTACCGTCAGTGTTTTCAGGCTAAGCAGGCGCAGGCCCGTCTTGTGACCGATCATGTCTTCGAGCAATGTGGACATGTGTTGTGGCGGCAGCAACGAACTTTCCATGGCCTCCAGGCGCCCAGAAAGCACGGCCAACTGTTGCTTCAGCTTAGCCAGTTCGCTCAGTGCAAGCGTATCCGGATCCTGTCCGGATGACTGTAAAACGATCATCTGCGCCTGCAAAGCGGAAAGCTGCTCGCGCTGCTCGACAACACTGCGTTCTGCCAGTTGAGCACGTTTGAGAGTGGGCTCGATGAACAGTGCATAAGCGATTATGACAATCCCGCCCAGCACGGCTCCGGCCACCAACCAACGCTCGCGCAATTGCAGCGCATCGTAGCGTGTGGCCCATTTTAGCCAAAGCGCTTTCATCGTTTCCCCCCGCCAGCGCGCGTCATCGCCTCGGTCCCACCTGCATTTTCCGAACGCAGAACAAATTCGACGAAACGGGGTGATCTAACGGCGGACTGTGCGCCCCCCTTTGCCTCAGGCACTTTCGTGACGCCAGGCTGATCCGCCTTCTGTTCGTCGGGATCAACCCCTTGCACTTCCAGCGCGGCAAAACGACGGCCTTGAAATACCGGTTCGCTGCTCAAGCGCTGCACGTAGGCCGGCAGCTTTGTCGGATCAAGCAGGCGTCCGCGAATTTCGATTTCCACCCCGCCCTGCGTCACCACAAATCCGGTCAGCCAGACATCGCTTGCCGACTGCCTGGCAAAGCCATTCATTAACGCAGCAAAGCCCGAGGTATTGCCCAGCGTTCCCGAGTCCAGAATTCCAATAAGCTCAGTGCTGACCGCCAGCTTCGCTTTCGCACTGTCCAGATCGGCTACCAATGCCGGCGATACCCGGCGCTGCGCAACCTTCTGCGTCAAGACTTTCAATTTCTCCTGTTCATCGCGCAAGCGTTGCTGGGACAGCGCGCTCGCTTCGCCCTTCTGCTTCGCCTCGAAGCTGGCCCATTGCGCCAACGCCGTCATCAACACCAGTACCAGCAGCGTACAGATCCCGAGATTGCGCGCCACCGCCAACTCATGACGCGGTCGCAGGCGAGCTTCGTAAAGATTGATCTGCTGACTCACACCACCACCTCAGCGGAGCGCAACGCAGCGCCAATAACCAGAAGATTTTTTGCCTGGTACTGGGGGTTGCGTAATTCCGGTATCGCCGAAAAATCCATCACGCCAGATAACTCCATCTCCTGCAACGGGACATAGGTGTTTTCACCGAGTTCGGCGGCAAGATTCTCGACCTGCGGATAACTCGCCAGTATCACCCTGGAAATGGGAATATGGCTGTACTGCCGATCAAAGTTATCCAGGCTGCGCTGAAGTTCAAGCACCAGACGTTCCCTAACCCGTACACGCTGCTCAGCGTCGTTCCCATTCAACTGAAGCGTATTGATTTCGCCACGCCGCACGGCAACCAGTTCGCCGTGAAAGGTCAGCGTCAGCATCATTCCCGTCTCGTCGATGCGCAGAAAGACCAGGCTGCGATTCCTGTCTTCGAGCAGCGCCGCCACGTTGCGCTGGGCCAGTTCTGGAATATCCAGCGCCGCCAGCGTTATGTTTGCCGCTTCGAACACGGCGACCAGCGCGCACACGGCCCGCTCGGCGGCAGACACCACCAGCACCCCTGCCGAGCGCCCCGGCGGCAGTACTGCATCTGGAATATCGAGGACTTCGACACAGGCGCTTTCGAGCGGATAACTGACCATCTCCTTGAGTGCCCAGCGCAACGCTTCCCTGCGCTCTTCCCTGGGGACTGGCGGCGAATCAAGCTGGGTTACGTTGTACTCATCGCCACCGAGCAGGGTGGTACAGGCATAGGCGCTAAAACGTCGAGCAATACTCAAGCGCTGCAAGGCATTGCGTTCGCCACCTTCAACAGAGAAATTCTCCAGCAGCCTGACTTCCGGTCGCGAATTTTGCTCACGCACCACGTGCGCAAGAGTCACCGTTCCACCCTGCGGAAGGATAGCCAGCCAACCTAGTTTGCGGCGCGATGAGAAAAACGGAGGCATCCAATCGTCCTAATTACAATTTCGTTTAAAGATACCTATTAACCCGCTAAATAACAAGGATATTTGTTATTTATATCGCACTCGTTTTTTGTTTGCGTTCGGCAAGTGCATCCGGTTTGTTCAGGCATAAAACCTGTCGCGTCGGCGAAAGCCGGCCCCGAATTCATCGATGCTCTGGATTCCGGCTTACGCCGGAATGACGAATTTGTGGCCGCCCTCTTTCATTATGGCCCAGTGCAAATGACCGTGGCCTCGTAGGCCAGACCCTTAACGCCCTGGATTTTGCACTTAGTGGCAACGCCCGGACTGGCCGCGCAGGTCACTGCCGGCGCACCGGTGCCTACCGTAATGTTGTAGGTGTCACTATCGGCAGCGGCGCCAGCACCATTCGCCAACGTAATGCCACTGAGCAGAGGCTGCAATACCGCTGTTGTGCAAGTAGCAGCATTGGTTCCATTTAGAACAGCGGCGCCAGCATTGCCTGCCACTTTGGCGCCGTAATTGATTGCCGTCGCCGAGGCGATCGCCCCGCCAACACCCTTAGTCGCAGCAGTACCGGCGTCGGCCGAGAGATCGATGAATTTGGGTAGCGCGGTCGCCGACAGAATACCGAGAATCACGATAACAACGATGAGCTCGATTAATGTAAACCCCTTTTGATTAGACATGACTTTCCCTTTCGTATTGATCATATTATTGACATCACGCGAACAATTTGGCGATGCGATTACGGCCCTGTGCAAATAATCGTCGCTTGATAGGCAAGGCCTTTACTCCCTTGGACCACACACTTGGCAGCGACACCTGGACTAGCCAAGCAGGTCACCGCGCCCGCCCCCGCTGCAATGTTGTAGGTATCGGAATCGGCTGTGGCGCCAGCCCCGTCAGTCAGGGTTATGCCGCTTAGCAAGGGCTGCAAAACGGCGGTAGTACAAGTCGTGGCGTTGTCCGCATTTAAGGTCACGGCGCCGACATTTCCCGCGACTTTGGCGCCGTAGTTGATCGCCGTCGCCGAAGCGAGCGCCCCGCCGACACCCTTGGCCGCCGCAGTACCGGCATCGACCGAAAGATCGAGAAACTTCGGCAGCGCCGTCGCCGACAGAATGCCGAGAATCACGATGACCACTATGAGTTCAATCAGGGTAAACCCCTTTTGCGTTTGCATGACAGTCGCCTTTCTTAGAGCGTTAACAATCGGAAGAATCCAGTACGATGGACGGCGAGCCGTTCGCCGGTGCGGCGGTGTAGGTGATACGGCAGTTGGCAGCAGTTGCTGCGCCGTTGATGGTGATCAGTAGTGGCGGACCGGCGGTAATCGTAACGCCGTCATTGGCCGAATCAATCTGGGCAGCAGCCAGAATTCCGGTGACGGTTGCCGCCGGATAGCGATTGACCATGTCCACTGCCGTGCCGTCCATATTGGCGGTTCCCGCAACTGTGGTACAGGTTGGCCCCGGGGTCAGCGCCGCCAGATCTAGCTCGCAGCGGGCTTTAGCCAGCCCTGATGCGGCACGCACACCGCCATAAATCGCCTGCGCCTTGGCCGTTCTAGCCTCTTTTTGCGCCGAGATATAGCGCGGCAGTGCAACCGCCGCGAGAATACCGACGATGCTGATCACGATAATGAGTTCAATAAGCGTAAAGCCTTGTATCGACTTTTTCATTGCAGACCCTCCCAAAAATGACGACCGACTCGAACATACACCCTCTTAAGCGTAACGACAAAATGCTCAGTAACTTTACCTGCTTGTTTACCGCGCCTCTGGAAGCCATTGGCAGGATGCTGCGGTTTCAATACGCAAACCAACAAAAGCGCCGCTTGCCGCAGCTTCTGGTGCCCGCGCCACACGCCAGCGTAATTGGCTGCACGCGCCGCCTTCTGGCAACATATGTAGGTGATCGCTGTGCTGCGGTCGGTAAACCAGTTCGCGACGATCACGCTCAAAACACCACTCACCCGCAGATAAGGCCCCGCTCTCATCAATCGAGCATTCGCCGCGGTAACCCTGCGGCAACGAGTCCAGCCAGCGCACCGGGTTGCTGTCCACCCATGAAGCCATTTCGCCCCCCCGCTGCTGCATGATGGCCATACCCATCGCCAGTTGCATTCCTGTACGCATGTGGCGTATCAGCAGATCTACCCACTGCCTTTCTGCCCGTTCCCTGGCGTCACTCAATGCTGACAACAACCCGCTCGCCAGCACCCCAATCAGGGCTAAAACCAGTGCTCCCTGAAACCAGCGTGACCCCGTGTAGTAGTCCAGGCGATGGGTGTAACGCGGCGTCATCGTTTGATCGCCACCTTGCCCAGATCCCACATCGGCAGGAAGATGCCAAGCGCCAGAATCAGCACCATGATGCCGAGCATGACGATCAGGATCGGCTCGATCTGCTGCCCCAGCGTTTTCAGCCCGTATTCGACTTCCTGGCGATACATGTCGCCGATCTCGTCCATCATGTCGTCGACGGCGCCCGACTCTTCGCCGACGGCGACCATCTGTAGCACAATGGGCGTGAAGACACCACTGTCGATGGCCGATCGCAGCAGGCTCTCGCCGCGTTCAACACTCTCGCGCATGCTGTCCACGCGGCGAGCGACATAGAGGTTGTCCACCGTTTGCGCCGAATTGGACAAGGCCTGCATGACCGGAACCCCACTGCGGATGCCCAGGGAAAAACTTCGGGCAAAACGTGAAAGTGCCGCCTTGTGCAGAATCTTCCCGGCGATCGGGATTTTCAGTGACATGCGGTCCCAGCTGTGGCGCCCATCGGCAGTTCCCACCCAGGCGCGAAAGGCCAGCACACCGCCGACCGCGCCAGCAAGCAGGGCAGGCCAGTAAGCCAACATAAAGTTGGAAAATCCGAGCAGCATACGTGTCATTAGGGGGAGTTCAGCGCCAAATTTTGAGAACACCTCAGCAAATTTTGGGATGACAAAAACATTGACGATGACGATTGCGATGGCCATGGTAACGACGACGAAACTCGGGTAGCGTAGCGCCGACTTGACCTGTTCGCGCATGAAACGCTCAAACTCAAGGTGCTCGAAAAGCCTGAAAAAGATGTCTTCGAGCATCCCGGTAGATTCTCCGACACGTACCATTGACAGGTAAAAGGCCGAAAAAACGTGAGGATGCTTGGCCAGCGCCTGCGATAATTCGCGGCCGCCTTCGAGGCTTTCACGCACCTCGCCAATGACACTTTTCATCGACGGATTGATCGCCGCATCCTGCAAGCCATTCAAGGCGCGCAGGATTGGCACTCCGGATTTGAGCAGGGTATGCATCTGTCGACTAAAGAGCAGCAGGTCAATATGCGAAACTTTTTGCCTGAACAGCGCGTCATTCAACCCAAAACCAGGCCTGGTCGAGCTGGCCTTCGCCTCCCTGATGTCGACCGGCGTCAGCCCCTGGTCGCGTAGAAGATCAACGATAGCGCTGGCGCTCACCCCGTCGAGCACACCTTCAACGAGCTCCCCGCCAGCGCGACGTCCCTTATAGGCAAAGGTTGGCATGGTCAGTCCTCAAACTGATTACTGATGCGCATGGCTTCCTCGATGCTCGTGCGTCCCTTGACCACCAGACGCACGGCGTCGCGGCGCAGGGTTTCGCCGGCCATTTGTTTGCGTGCGGCCTGGACAAAAACTCCCGAGTCGTCACTATTAATGGCGGCAACGATTTCGTTACTCATTTCGAGCATTTCGTAGACGCCGGCGCGTCCCTGGTAGCCGGTTCCACCGCAATGCGCGCAGCCTTTGCCCATGACGTAGCGACGTCGATCGACGCTGTCACCCAGCTCGTAACGCAGCCATTCGCGTTCTTGCGGCGACGGCGTATGCGGTTCGCTACAGTTTTCGCAGATCAGGCGCAGCAGCCGCTGTGCCAACACCAGCTGCAACGACAAGGCGACCATGTAGCGTGGCACGCCCATATCAAGCAGACGAATTGGCGTCGAGATGACGTCGTTGCTGTGCAGGGTCGAGAGAACCATGTGGCCAGTAATTGCCGCCCGCATGCCGATTTCGGAGGTGATCCCGTCGCGCATTTCACCGACCAGAACGATGTCAGGATCCTGTCGCAGAGCCGAGCGTAGGACACGCTCGAAAGAGAGGTCGATCTTCTCGTGAACCTGAACTTGATTGATTCCTGGCAGTCGGTATTCAACCGGATCTTCGACAGTGATGATTTTTTTCTCGGTCGTATTGAGTTCGGACAGCACGGCATAAAGCGTGGTTGTCTTGCCACTACCCGTCGGTCCTGTGACCAACACCATGCCGCTCGGGCGACGTACCGCATGGCGCAGGCGATCGAGTATGCGTGCTGACATGTTGAGGCGGTCAAGCCCAAGCAGCCCGGTATTCTGGTTGAGCAAACGCATCACCACCGACTCGCCATACTGCGTTGGCATGGTCGAAATACGAACATCGACCGTGTTGTTGCGCACCTTGATGGCGAAACGGCCGTCTTGCGGAAGACGCTTCTCCGAGATGTCAAGACCGGACATCAACTTCAGGCGCAAGGATAGCGCCGCAGCAATCTTGGAGTCAGCGTCCATCTGCACATGCAACACACCATCGATTCTGAAACGAACGCGCAATGACTTTTCCTGCGGTTCAATGTGAATATCCGAAGCGCGCGAACGCACGGCTTCTTCGAAGACGCTTTGTAATAGTTTGACGATCGGCGCTTCTTCTACACCCGAGGCGGTTCCGAGAAGATCGCCAAATTCGACTGGAACATCGCTCAGATCGGCAGTCAACTCCTTGGCCAGACCGGAAATTTCATCGGTGCGCCGATAAACGCGATCAATCAATGCCAGCAACTGGCTTTCGGCGACAACCGCCAGTTCAATATCGCGCCGTAGCAGCCGGAAAATATCGTCATAGGCTTGCAGGTCGGTAGGATCAACGAAACCCACCCGCAGTTTGCCGTCAGCTTCGTCCAGCACCACTGCGCGAAAGCGCCTCGCCTGCGCTTCGGGTAACAGGTTGATCAGTTCCGGCCTGGGATTGAAGTGCTTGAGATCGAAATAGGGAATCTGCAACTGACCGGCCAGTGCCTGCGAAATCGCCTCTTCCGTCACAAAGGCACTTTCGACGACAATACGGCCCAGCTTGCGACCGCTGCGTTTTTGCTCTTCGAGGGCAAACTTCAGTTGCTCGTTGGTGAGCAAACCTTGTTGAATGAGCAGATCGCCGAGGCGTATCTTTTCCGGCCGAGCCATCGCAAGCTCCAGTAATTTTCGAGGTAATTGCGCTAATTATCTGATTCTAGCTGATTATAAAAAAAACAATACTGTTTTTTGGAGCCCGCCTTGACTGCTGTCGTATTGTTTCAACCGCAGATCCCGCCAAATACCGGAAATGTCATCCGGTTATGCGCCAATACCGGTGCTGAACTGCATCTGGTTGAGCCGCTTGGCTTTCGCTGGGACGACCGTTCGCTCAAACGTGCCGGTCTCGATTATCACGAGTTCGTGCGCGTTTTCCGGCACCCGGACTGGGAGAGCTGCAAAGCGGCGCTGGTCGGCCGACGCCGGTACGCCATCACGACGCGCGGCGGACAGCGTTTTGACGCACCGGCGTTGCGCATGGACGATGTATTCGTTTTTGGTAGCGAGACCAGCGGACTGCCCGCCGAAGTCATGGCCGAATTTCCAGAAACGCAGCGCTTACGCCTGCCGATGCTGCCCGGGCAGCGCAGTTTGAATCTCTCCAATGCAGTAGCGGTAACGGTTTTCGAGGCGTGGCGGCAAGCGGGGTTTGTCGAGGGAATTTAGCTTGACCACAACGGGCACAACGCGAACCAGATCTCCGTTGTGGTTAATTGCCTTTCGTCCTACTGCATTTCCGACTTCGGATCACGGCTGAGCAGGGTTTCAACCGCCTCTGCCGCTGCCACGTCGAGGTGCAGGACAGCATCGACGGCTTGGGTAATCGGCATTTCGATGCGCAGTTGCGCCGCCAGACGCGCCACTTCACGCGCCGTGCTCACCCCTTCCGCGACGTGCCCAAGGTCGGCAAGTATCTGCGGCAAGGTCTTGCCAGCCGCCAGACCCAGCCCGACCTGGCGGTTGCGTGAGAGATCGCCAGTACAAGTCAAGATGAGGTCACCCATGCCGGCCAGCCCCATGAAGGTATTCGGTTGCCCGCCAAGCGCCACGCCGAGCCGGGCAATCTCGGCCAATCCGCGCGTCATCAGTGCGGCACGGGCGTTGTGTCCCAGCCCCAGTCCATCGCAGATGCCGGTGGCGATAGCCATGACGTTTTTGACGGCACCGCCGACCTCGACTCCCGGCAGGTCGTCATTGGCGTAAATGCGCAGGCGCGCGCTGTGCAACTCCAAGGCCATGCGGCGCGCGAACCCGGCATCGCCGGAGGCCAACGTGACGGCCGTCGGCAGGCCTTGCGCAACTTCCTGCGCAAAACTGGGGCCGCTCAAGGCGCCACACAGTGCATCCTCGCCAAACTCCTCGGCAACGACCTGATGCGGAAACATGGCTGTTTCCGCCTCCAAGCCCTTGCACACCCAGATCAGAGGCCTGATTAGCCCGGCCTGCCGTATCCGGCGCAAGGTGGGGCGAAAACCGATCAGCGGCGTTGCAACAATCAGAACGTCCGCGCCAGAAACAGCGTCCTGAAAATCGGTCCCGATATGCAAAGATTCAGGCAGAGGGAAGCCGGGAAGAAAATGTCGGTTCTCGCGCCTTGCCAACATCGACTGCGTGACATCTTCTTCACGCGTCCACAGCGTCAATTGATGCCTGGCGCTGAAAGCGATGGCCAGTGCCGTACCCCAGGCGCCCGCGGCAATCACCGTAAGCTTCAAACTTACAGGCCCCAGATCTGATTGGCGCGAATAAAGCCTGACTGGCCGTCGCGATGGCGCACCTTGATCCAGCCACCGGGAGCGGTTTCGAGATAGTCAAGGGCGACGTTTTTCTCGGCCTCAAAAACCAGCGACGAACCATCTTCCGCCTTCTGCCGAACCTCGGCACGGTCGGCCGTAACGATGACCGAACGCTTATCGGACAAATATTTCTTCTCGATCCAGGCCAGACCGCCTTCGGCATCGCGCACCTTGGACCAGCCTTCAAGGCTGACCACCACTTCGACCGGCGTCTCGCGCTTGATAACGAAGAACTTGCCGCCACGCTGTGAAGGCGCATCGTAAAGTACCGTTGCCGATTCCACCGTACGGTATTCGATGGCGTTCGCCGCCAGGGCGAAGCCCGCAGCGACGAGCAGCAGCAATCGCTTCATTGCAGCGTTGCCGCAGCGGACTCTGCCGCCTCTGCTTCGGCTTGCTGTATGCGGGCGGCGTAGAGCGCTTCGAAATTGACGGGCTGCAGAAGAACTGGCGCGAAACCAGCACGGGTAACCAACTCCGAAACAATTTCACGGGCATAGGGAAAGAGAATATTCGGGCAGGCAATCGAAAGCAGCGGTTCAAGATTGTCCTCAGGAACATTCTTGATACGAAAGATGCCGGCCTGACCGACTTCAACCAGAAACACGGTTTTCTCGTCCAGCTTGGCGGTGACCGTGACCGTCAGGATTGCTTCAAAGGCGCCATCGCCAAGCCCCTTGACGCCGGTTTGCAACTGGATGTCGACTCCAGGGATTTCACGCTCAAGGAAGATTTCCGGGGCGTTCGGAACCTCAAGCGAGAGGTCTTTGACGTAGAGTTTTTCAATAGCGAATGATGGGGCTTCTTGTTCAGTCATGATGATTTTCTTGGTTAGTGAGTGGGGTTGTTGAAGTCAATGGGTAAGGGATTGTCGGCGCTCAAACCACTGCACCGGAGAGCAGAGGAAGAAGCTTGCCGGCGTGATCGAGAGCGATCAGATCGTCACAGCCACCGACATGGGTATCGCCAATGTAGATTTGCGGTACAGTGCGACGCGCTGTTTTTTCCATCATTTCGAGACGACGCGCCGGGTCAAGATCGACACGGACCTTTTCGATTTGCACGACGCCCCGGGCACGCAACAACTGCTCGGCGCGCACGCAGAAGGGGCAAATCGCCGTCGAATACATCAGCACGCGCGGCACAACACTCATTTTTTGCTACCTTTTTTGAGCGGCAGACCAGCGGCGCGCCAGGCATTGATTCCGCCTTCAAGATGATGCGCACGAGTAAAGCCAAGATTCATCAGTTGCTTGCAAGCACCCGTCGAACGCGACCCCGACTGACAAATCAGAATCAGCGGCTTATCCTTGAATTTGTCGAGTTCGCTAGCGCGCTCTTCCAGCCGCCCGGCCGGGATATTACGTGATTCAGGCAGGTGTCCGGCACTGTATTCATCGGGCTCGCGCACATCGACAATCTGCGCGTCCTCGCGATTGATTAACAAGGTGGCCTGGGTCGAATTCAGCGAGTTGTGATCGCCTGGACGACGAAAGCTAACGATAAGCAGCATGGTGCCGCTAACGATGGCAATGGCGAAAAGATACATGTTTTGCTGAATGAATTCCAAGCGACGCTCCAGAGACTGCAACAGATAATCAAAGAATAAACACGGGCTACAGCGAATACCGCGTGAAAACGGGGCCGGCCAATGTCAGTGGTTGCAAAAGACCTCACGCATCATGCCTATCAACTGCAGGGTACGTGCGTCACCGACACGATAATAGACGCGATTGGCATCCTTGCGCGTTAGTAGTACCCCTTTGTTGCGCAAAATGGCCAGATGCTGAGAAATATTGCTTTGCGACGTACCAACCGCATCAACAATCTCCTGTACGCAGGCTTCCTGGTCGCCGACCACGCAAAGTATTTTGAGGCGCAGCGGATGCGCGATCGACTTGAGTGCGCGCGCTGCCTGTTCAATGTGTTCTTGCTTGTCAATAAGACTGACCTGAATCGCCACGATGCCTGATGCTCGTTAAATGCGGGGAATCATTATAGAATAATTAGTGATCCGGGGGGCGTCCCCAAGGCAATCCCTAGGCGGTCGAATGAAGCCCTTCAGCAAAGCCAAAACCCAGGCTCCCCCGGAAAAAAACCGCAGACCGCGTGAATGTTTCCTTGCGGCGAAATTGCCTATTGCCCTCGCCGTCCTGGCTTGCTCGGCCTGGCTGCTTTCCGTTCCTGCCTGGGCCAGAGAAACCGCAGCGAGTAGCGATGTTGCCGAAAAAAAGGGGAGCCTGAAGGAACTGCGCGGACAGATCGAATCGCTACGCAAGGGTATGGCCGCTGCCGAGGGCAAGCGAACTGACGCAGCCGATCAGTTGAAAGACGTCGAACAGGAAATCTCGGTCACCCAGCGCGATCTGCACAATCTGAGCACACAGCGCGACAAGCTCAAGGCAACGCTAAAAGAACTGGGGATCCAGTCGAGCGAACTGCAAAGCCGCCTAAACAGCCAGCAGGCGCAACTGGAAAAACTCGTTTACCGCCAATATTTGCAAGGCAAACCCGACTCGCTGCGCCTGTTGCTCAACGGCGACGACCCGAGCCAAGTAGCGCGCGACCTGCATTATCTAGCGCTGATTGGCCGGGCCCGCAGCCAGCTTCTGGGTCAGATTGAAAATAGCCTGCACCGCAAACAGGCGCTGGCTGCGGATACCCGTGAACACGCCGAGGAACTGGCTGCGATCGAGGCCAGACAGCAGGAGCAACACAGCAAGCTGCTTGCCCAACGCGAGCAACGCAAACTGGTGCTGGAAAAAATATCGGTACAAATTTCGCAACAACGACGCGAAATCGGCAACCTGCAACGCAACGAGAAGCGGCTTTCACAACTGATCGAACAACTGGCGAAGCGCATCGTCGTGAAGCCACCTTCGCGACGTGAAGCGCCGCGCAAATCGACGGCGCCAAAAGCTGAACGTTCACCGCCGCTCACGACGACCGAGATCAGCAACGACAGTACGCCTGAAGCAGCACCCGCCGGCGATTTTGTACGCCAAAAAGGCGCGCTGCGCCTGCCGAGCCGAGGCATTGTCAGCAACCGCTTTGGCAGCGCCCGCCAGGAAGGCAGCACCTGGAAAGGTCTGTTTATCCGTGCCAATCCAGGCAGCGAGGTCAAGGCCATTGCCGGCGGCCGGGTAGTTTTTGCCGACTGGATGCGCGGTTTTGGCAATCTCATAATCATCGACCACGGTGGCAGCTACCTGTCAATTTACGGCAACAACGAAGCACTGCTGAAACAGACGGGAGACACCATCCGCGGCGGCGACACCATTGCTACCGTGGGGAACAGCGGTGGCAATCCGGAATCCGGTTTATACTTTGAACTGCGTCATCAGGGGCAACCGCTCGACCCGCTGAAATGGGTTAATCTGAAATGATAATGTCTTGGAGCGAAATAGATGGGTAAGTTGAAACAAGCCGGACTGATTTGCGCCGGGTTGCTGGGCGGCATTCTGATCAGCATGCAGTTCTCGGCAATGGCCGAAAAGGAAACCCGCGCCAGTCTCCCGATTGAAGAGCTGCGAACCTTTGCCGAAGTCTTCAACGCCATCAAGCAGGGTTATGTTGAGCCAGTCGATGACAAGAAATTGATCACCTATGCCATCAGCGGCATGCTCTCTAATCTGGATCCGCACTCGACCTATCTTGACGCTGACTCGTACAAGGATTTGCAGGTTGGCACCCAGGGTGAGTTTGGTGGACTCGGTATTGAGGTTGGCATGGAAGACGGCCTGGTCAAGGTCGTTTCGCCGATTGAGGATACCCCCGCCGATCGAGGCGGTATCAAGTCCGGCGACCTGATTTTCAAACTCGACGATTCGCTGGTCAAGGGTATGACGCTCTCCGATGCGGTAAAACGCATGCGCGGCAAACCGAAAACTCCGATCAAGCTTTCCATTCTGCGCAAGGGCGAAACCAAGCCCATTGAGGTCACGCTGATACGTGAAGTCATCAAAGTCCAGAGCGTCAAATCCAAACTCGTCGAAGAGGGCTACGGCTACCTGCGTATTACCTCGTTCCAGGAAAACACCGGTGTATCGCTGGCCAAACACATCAACGAGCTCTACAAACCAGGACCGCTCAGAGGCTTGGTGCTCGACCTGCGCAACGATCCGGGTGGATTGCTAAATACGGCCATTGGCGTATCCGCTGCCTTCCTGAACCCGAAAACGCTGGTGACCTCGACCGATGGCCGCACGGCCGACGCTAAACACCAGTTCTACGCCATGCCCGAGGATTACCTGCGTGGCAGCCGGGACGACTACCTCAAAAGCCTGCCAGCAGAAACGCGCAAGGTGCCGATGGTCGTACTGATTAACGGGGGTTCGGCTTCCGCGTCTGAGATCGTTGCCGGCGCACTGCAAGATCACAAGCGCGCGATCGTTCTTGGCACTACAAGCTTTGGCAAAGGTTCGGTGCAAACCGTACTGCCCTTGCCCGGCAACACGGCAATCAAGTTGACGACGGCACGTTACTTCACGCCGTCCGGTCGTTCAATTCAAGCCAAGGGCATTGTCCCGGACATCGTCGTCGAGGAGAGCGCCAACGGGAGTTCTTCGGCTCGACTGCGCGAAGCGGACCTGGAAAATCACCTGGACAATGGCAACAAAGACAAGGACGCCACCACCCCTGCCAAACCGCAAAGCAAAGCGCCCGCCAAGCCGAAGGCCACTCCTCCAGGCAATGAGGTCGAAGAACCGATTGAGCCGCCGACCCGCGAACTGGCTTCAAAGAAGGATTATCAACTCAGCCAGGCACTCAACCTGCTCAAGGGCCTGCAGATCATACAGAATAGGCCGTAGGAAATTTGGGGGAGCGAACTGTGAAACGACCGGTCGCCACGCCGCACAAACAGGCGCCGATCCGCAAGGAACGGAATCTTCTGTTTTCAAAGTTCCCTCCCGGGCAAGTGCCTGAAGCTTCCGACTTCCTCGGTAAGCTGGAGCATCTCGAAGTCGAGCCGCATGTCGAACGCCATGCCGTTGGCGTGGCCTACGATCTGCTCGAACATTCGTTGCAGGAGCTCGAAGGCACTCTCGAAGACAAGGGCTTCCACCTCGACAACACGCTGATGAGCAAGATGATGCGCGCGCTGATCTACTACGTTGAGGAAACCCAGTTGCACAACCTGGACGCTCCCGATCGTCTGCTCAAGAAATCACAGCACGAAGCTTACACCCACGCCTGGGAACGTCACCCGCACGGCGACCACGACGATACGCCGCCGGAATGGCGCGAATACAAGTAATGCCTAGCAGCCTGTCGGACTTGACCAAGTCGGCTGCAAAATGTGGGAAGACGGCTCATTTTCGCCCGTGTTTCCGCGCGAATAGAACAGCTATTCGCTTGAAACCCGCGCAAAACTGCGCTCGTCTCCCACATTTTTCGCTTCGACCCATCAAGTCCGACAGGCTGCTAGTCTTACTGTGTTAAGTTATCTCAAATCCTGCCGATAAGGAGGTATTCCATGTTGGCAGGAGGAAGTAGTGGGAAACGAGGCCGAGTTTGAGCGCTATCTTGAGCATCTGTGCGAGGTGTTGGGCCGTGCTGAGCGGAGTACCGGCTTGAAAGACTATTGCCGTGGGCTGATGTTGCCGATCGCGCGCAAGAGTGTCGAGCCGCTGGCGG
>NZ_JAPUVO010000056.1 GCF_029255185.1 Propionivibrio sp. | reverse complement strand
TCGCCTCGTCCTCAATCTTTTCCGCCTCGACACCTCCAAGAAAAAAGGGGGTGTCTATACTCGTCGCATTCTCGCCGCTTCTTCCGATGCTTATCGCGCCAGTCTCCTCGGGTTAAAGGGAATTTGATGCAATTGCCCTGGCGGTGAGGGTGTAGGTGCCGGTCGGTGGGCTCGCCCAGGCTATGCTGTAGGGGCTGGTGGTGTCGGTTCCGATTAGGGTGCCGTTGGCATAGAACTCGACTTGGGTGATCGGGGTGTTGACTTCGATGCCGTTGGCGTTGGCCGAGACGGTGAGGCTCACTGGGGTGAGGTATTTTGAATTGTTGGCTGGGGCGGTGAGGCTGACGGTTGGCGGGATGTTGGTGTCGGTAATTGTGATGCTGCGGGCAATGCTGGTGCCGACGGCGCCGCCGCTGTCGGTGGCTCGGGCGGTAATGCTGTGCGTGCCGACCGTGGCCGTCGTCCAGGCATAGGTATAGGGGCTGGTGGTCAGTGTGGCCAGTACCGTGCTGCCGTCGAGGAACTCGACCTGGCTGATCGGGGTATTGGCTTCGACGCCGCTGGCGCTGGCGGTGAGCGTCACCGTGGCCGGTGTCAGGTATTTGGCATTGTTGGCCGGGGTGCCCAGAGTCACGGTTGGCGGGGTGTCGCTGGCGGTGATCGTCACCGTGTTGGCAGTGCTGGTGGTAACGCCGCCGGAGCTATCGGTGGCTTTGGCGGTGATTGTGTAGGTGCCGGTCGGCGGACTCGCCCAACTGATGCTGTAGGGGCTGGTGGTGTCGGTTCCGATCAAGGTGCCGTTGGCATAGAACTCGACTTGGGTGATCGGGGTGTTGGCTTCGATGCCGTTGGCGTTGGCCGAGATAGTGAGGCTGGCTGGGGTGAGGTATTTTGAGTTGTTGGCCGGGGCGGTGAGGGCCACTGTCGGCGGGGTGTTGGTGTCGGTAATCGTGATGCTTCGGGCAATGCTGGTGCCGACTGCACCACCGCTGTCGGTGGCCCGGGCGGTGAGGCTGTGGGTACCAACTGTGGCCGTCGTCCAGGCAAAGGTGTAGGGGCTGGTCGTAAGCGTTGCGATGACCGTGCTGCCATCGAGGAACTCGACCTGGCTAATCGGCGTATTGGCTTCGACACCACTGGCGCTGGCGGTGAGCGTCACCGTGGCCGGGGCCAGGTATTTGGCATTGTTGGCCGGGGTGCTCAGGGTCACGGTTGGCGGGGTGTCGCTGGCGGTGATCGTTACCGTGCTGGCGCTGCTTGTGGTAACGCCACCGGTGCTATCGGTGGCTTTGGCGGTGATTGTGTAGGTGCCGGTCGGTGGACTCGCCCAACTGATGCTGTAGGGGCTGGTGGTGTCGGTTCCGATTAGGGTGCCGTTGGCATAGAACTCGACCTGGGTGATCGGGGTGTTGGCTTCGACGCCGTTGGCATTAGCCGAGACGGTGAGGCTGGCTGGGGTGAGGTATTTGCTGTTGTTGGCCGGGGCGGTGAGGGCCACGGTTGGCGGAATGTTGGTGTCGGTAATTGTGATGCTGCGGGCGGTGCTAGTCGCCATGGCGCCCTTGCTGTCGGTGGCGATCGCCGTGAGCACGTAGCTGCCGGCTGGCGCGTTGGTCCAGGCGACGCTGTAGGGTGCCCGAGTATCGGTGCCGATGAGCAGTTCGTTGGCGTAGAAGGCTACCTGGGTGATCGTGGCGCCGGCCTCGGCAGTGGCGTTGGCGCTGACATTGACGGTGGCCGGAGCCAGGTACTTGCTCGTGTTGGCCGGGGCGTTCAGGCTGACCGTTGGGGCGGCAACGGCGAGCAGGCTGGTGAGACTGAGCAGGAGGCCGGCGAACAGGGGATTGGCGAATTTGCGCAGTGCGGTGCTGTTCATTGTCCCGGTCCTCATTGAACCGACATAGCGTTCGACAGATCGGCACGCACGCGAAAAATCGTTGCCATCCAGATACCCAAGCCCATCTTTGCCTCTCTGCGGGGTGAATTGCTTGGCACGGATTCTTGCCAAGCTTTTACGGTGGATGAAACCTCAACCCGGTTCAACTCTTCTTTCTATTTCTCCACGGGTTGATTCTTGATTCCAAGGTCGGTGATCTTATCGGTCCTTTTTGGGTAAGGCAAGGATGAACTGACACGATTGCTGTGCTTATTGCTTTGTTGAATGGTTTTACATTGATACACTTCGCGACTGTTCCCCGACTGCCCGCTCAGCCATGTCCGCTACCGATCCTCAAACCCTGCCGCTTGACGTTGCGCTGCAACAGGCGGTCGCCTATCATCAAGGCGGACGACTGGCCGAGGCGGAAGAACTTTATCGAGCAGTTCTTGCAGTCGAGCCGAATCAACAGGACGCCAACCACAATCTGGGTGTATTGGCCTGCCAGCTTGGGCAGCATTTGGCCGGGTTGCCTTATCTGAAAACCGCATTGGCCGTCAATCCGGCCCAAGGGCTGTACGCGCTGTCATATGCCGAAGCGCTACTGCTTACGGGCGAGGTCAAGGAGGCGCTGAACATAATCCAGGCCGCCATGCAGCGCGGACTCAATACACCGGCGGCCCAATCCCTGCGGCAAAGGGCCGAATCAGCGTCGAGGATTGCGCAAAAAAGCGTTGTGAAAAAGGGGAGCCCCACGAAATCATTGCCGCAAGCTGAATGTGATCAGCTTGCTGCTCTGTTCAAGACGGGGCGCCACGCCGAACTGGAAAGCCGTTCCCGGTTATTGCTTGAACAGTATCCCGAGTCCGGGCTCGTCTGGAAGATGTTGTGGGCTGCTCTTCATCTACAGGGTAATGAAGCGTTGTACGCTCTGAAAAATGCTGCAAGGTTTTCGCCAGACGATGCCGGAGTGCACAATAATTTGGGGGTTGCCTGGCGTGACCTCGGGCAGCTTGATGACGCTGTGGCGAGCTTCCGGCAGGCGCTGGCGATCAAACCGGATTACGTCGAGGCGCACTACAATCTGGGCAATGCCTTACGCGAACTTGGACAGCTCGATGACGCCGTGGCGCGTTTTCGGCGGGTGCTTAAGATTAAACCGGATTACGTCGAGGCGCACAACAACATTGGGGTTGCCCTGCAAGACCTCGGGCAATTTGATGGCGCTGCGGCGAGCTTGCGTCAGGCACTGGCAATCAAACCGGATTACGCAGAGGCACACTACAACCTGGGTAATGCACTGCGCGAACTTGGACAACTTGATCACGCCATGGCGAGCTTCCAGCGGGCGCTGGAAATTGACCCCGATTATGCCGAGGCTTGCAGCAACCTGGGTGTTACCCTGAAATGCCAGGGGCAACTCGATGACGCCGTCGTGAGCTTGCGGCGGGCGCTGGAGATTAAACCCAATTACGCCGAGGCGCACAATAACCTGGGTAATGCTTTGCGTGACCTCGGGCAACTTGATCGAGCCATGGCGAGCTTCCAGCGGGCGCTGGAGATTAAACCCGATTTTGCCGAGGCACGCTTCAATCTGGGCGTGGTCTGGCAAGATCGAGGAGAACTCGATGATGCCTTGGCGAGCTATCGGCGTGCCTTAGAGATCAAACCGGATTATGTCGATGCACACAGCAATCTGCTGTTTACTCTGAACTATCACCCGGACACGAGCGGCGAAGAAATTTTTGCTGCGTATCGTGAGTACGATGAACGATTTGCTTTGCCGCAGCGGGAAAAATGGCGGACCCACAGCAACGACCGGGACGCCAATCGCCGCCTTAAGGTGGGTTATGTTTCGCCGGACTTCCGTGAGCATTCGTGCCGATACTTTCTGGAGCCACTGTTGGCTCACCACGACAAGAGCATCGTGGATGTCCATGCTTACGCCGAACTGTCCGATGAAGATGCCGTAACAGCAAGGTATCAGGGCTATGTGGATCACTGGGTGCCGACGCGGGGCATGTCTGACGACGCTGTGGCCGAGCGAATTCGTGCCGATGGCATCGATATTCTGGTGGATCTTGCCGGCCACACCGCTAAGAACCGCTTGCAGGTGTTTGCCCGCAAACCTGCGCCGGTGTCCGTGTCGTGGCTGGGTTACGGCTACACGACTGGCCTTAGCGCAATAGACTATTACCTGACCGACGAAGCCACCGTACCGACAGGCAGTGAACGATTGTTCTCGGAAACCCCCTGGCGCCTGGCGACCCCGAGCTACGCTTACCGACCAGCGGAAGGCATGGGTCTGGTCAGTCCCTTGCCAGCCATTGAGCGCGGCTATGTCACCTTCGGTACGCTGACCCGTTCGGTGCGAATCCACCACCGCACGATCCGGGTATGGTCGGAGATATTGAAACGAGTTGAGGGCGCGCGGCTGGTGATCGATAGCGGTAGTTTTCGCAATGTCGCCATGCAAGAGGCATTGGCAGAGAAATTTTCCGCCCACGGAATTGGCCCGGAGCGCTTGGCGATTGGTTACCACAGCCCACCGTGGGATGTGCTGCGCGGCATCGACATCGGCCTGGACTGCTTTCCCCACAATTCAGGAACCACCTTGATTGAAACCCTGTACATGGGTGTGCCCTTTGTGACCCTGGCAGGGCGCCCTAGTGTCGGGCGACTGGGAAGCTCTATCCTGAATGCAGCAGGGCATGCGGAATGGATTGCATCCTCAGAAGACGAATATGTCGAGATCGTCGTCGCCATGGCGACAGATCTGCCCAAGCTCGCCACTTGGCGCGATGGGCTGCGGAAAGAAATGGAATCAGCCCCTTTGATGGATGAGACGGGATTCGCCCGCAAGGTAGAGGCGGCTTACCGTGGGATGTGGGCACGCTGGTGTGAAGGATAAGGTGATGAACTCATGAAAGCAGTTATCCTGGCAGGCGGATTGGGTACGCGTATTTCCGAAGAAACCCACCTTAAACCCAAACCGATGATTGAAATCGGAGGTATGCCCATTCTGTGGCATATCCTGAAAATGTATTCAGCCCATGGCATCAATGAGTTCGTTATTTGCTGCGGCTACAAGGGCTACATGATCAAGGAATATTTCGCCAACTATTTTTTGCATATGTCCGACGTAACCTTCGATATGGCAGAAAATCGCATGGAGGTGCATGAACGCAAGGCAGAACCCTGGCGCGTGACGTTGGTGGATACGGGTGAAGACACAATGACCGGAGGACGCTTAAAACGCGTGGCCGACCACCTGAAAGACGAAGAAGCCTTCTGTTTCACCTATGGCGATGGCGTGGCGGACGTCGATTTCGCGGCGTCCATCGCCTTCCACAAGGCGCATGGAAAACTGGCTACGGTAACGGCGGTACAGCCGCCAGGCCGCTACGGCGCGCTCCAATTGGATGGCCTGCGTGTCGCGGGATTTACTGAAAAGCCGCGCGGCGAGGGTGGCCTTATCAACGGCGGTTTCTTTGTGTTATCTCCCAGAGTGTTATCGATGATTGCCGATGATGCAACAGCGTGGGAAGCGACTCCACTGGAATGTTTAGCGAATCAAGGGCAACTTATGGCCTTCGAACACACCGGCTTCTGGCAGCCGATGGACACCTTGCGCGAAAAAAATATGCTGGAAGAGTTGTGGCGTTCTGGCCAGGCGCCGTGGAAGGTGTGGTGATGACCCTCGACGCTGATTTCTGGTGCGGGAAACGTGTTCTTCTTACCGGGCATACCGGCTTCAAAGGTGGCTGGCTGGCGCTGTGGCTAAAAAAACTGGGGGCTTTTGTTACTGGCATCGCTTTGCCCCCGAATACGACGCCGAACCTGTTTGACCTCGCTGGCGTAGCTGAAGGCATGAGCAGTCACTATTGCGACATTCGCGATGCACCGGCATTGGCCGCCGTTGTACGTGCAGCGTGTCCCGAGATTGTTTTTCATCTGGCTGCCCAGCCGCTGGTGCGCGCCAGTTACCGGGATCCGCTGGGAACGTTTTCCAGCAACGTGATGGGCACCGCACATGTGCTCGACGCTTTGCACAAACTCGACGGCGTGCGGGTGGCGGTGATGGTGACGACCGACAAGGTGTACCGTAACCTGGAATACCCGCACCCCTATCGTGAAGATGATGCTCTGGGTGGGCACGACCCTTACAGCGCCAGCAAGGCAGCCAGCGAGATTGTTATCAGCAGCTACCGTGACGCCTTCTTGTCCAAGGCTGGAGTGGCGGTGGCTAGCGCGCGAGCCGGCAACGTTATTGGTGGTGGCGACTGGTCGCCGGATCGCCTGATTCCAGACGCTGTTCGAGCGTGGCAATCTGGCGACCCCCTGGAGATTCGTTGCCCGCAGGCGACCCGCCCTTGGCAGTTCGTTCTGGAGCCACTTGCCGGTTATCTTGTCCTTGCGCAGAAGCTTTGGGAGCATCCCGGATTAGCCGGCGCCTATAACTTCGGCCCACAAACCGATGCGGAGGTGACGGTGCGCGAGCTTGCGGAGCTTGCGTGCGCAGCTTACGGTAGCGGCGGCCTGATCTTCGGTGACGCGAGCTGTGGCCTGCACGAAGCCGACTGGCTGGCGCTGGATACGGTCAAGGTGCAGGTAGCGTTGGGGTTCGCGCCGAAATTGGCGTTGGCTGAAACGGTAAGCCGTACTATGGCCTGGTATCGGGCGCAACAGGAAGGCGCTGGCGCGCGAGGTTTATGCGAGGCGGAAATTGCCGCGTATGAGGCATTGAAATTGAGGGCGGTGACGACTTGAAACGTTTCAGAGTCACAAACTTGCCACTGGCCGGCCTGAAACTCGTCGAACGCCAACGACTGGGTGACAATCGCGGTTCTTTGTCACGGCTCTTCTGCAGGGATGAGTTGGTCGCTGCGGGTTGGGTAAAGCCGGTTGCCCAAATCAACCACGCCGTTACTGCCATGCGGGGCACGGTGCGGGGCATGCACTTTCAGCGCCCGCCGCACGATGAAATGAAGCTGGTGAGCTGTCTCCGGGGAGAGGTGTGGGATGTGGCGGTTGATGTGCGAGCGCACTCACCAACCTTTTTGCACTGGCACGCAGAACACCTGTCAGCGGAGAATGGCCGCGCGCTTTTGATTCCTGAGGGATTTGCCCATGGCTTGCAGTCACTGACAGACGATGTGGAGTTGCTGTATTGCCACTCCGAAGCCTATGACACGTCTTCTGAACGGGGGCTGAATCCACAGGACGAGAGGCTTGCCATCACCTGGCCGTTGCCAATTACCGAACTTTCCGCCAGGGATGCGGCGTACCGGCTGATCACGATTGAATTTGAAGGAGTAGGTCTTTGAAGTGCCGCCATTGCGCCAGCGAATTGCGCCTGCCGTTTCTGGATCTGGGCAGCGCACCGCCGTCGAATGCCTATCTGACCAGGGATCGCCTGCACGCTCCGGAAACGTGCTTCCCGCTGCGTTTGATGGTTTGTGAATCCTGCTGGCTGGTGCAAACCGAGGACTATGCCGGTCGGGAAGCGCTTTTCACCGGGGATTACGCCTACTTCAGCTCGTTTTCGACCTCCTGGCTGACCCATGCTCAGCGCTATGTGCAGGCGATGAGCGAGCGTTTCGGCCTGAATATGAGCAGCCGCGTGGTCGAGATTGCCGCCAATGATGGCTACCTGCTGCAATACGTGCAGGCTGCTGGAATTCCCTGCTACGGCGTCGAACCTACCGCGAGCACGGCGGCGGCAGCACGAGCCAAGGGCTTGGCTATTGTCGAGCGTTTTTTTTGCTCGGAAGTCGCTGACCAGCTTGCCGCTGACGGCCAGCAAGCTGACCTCATCGTTGCCAATAACGTGTTGGCCCATGTCCCGGATATCAACGATTTTGTGGGCGGCTTTTATCGACTACTCAAGCCACGGGGCGTGGCGACCTTCGAGTTTCCGCATCTGCTGCGCATGGTGCAGGAAAAGCAGTTTGATACCGCCTACCACGAGCATTACTCGTATCTATCCCTGACTACCGTTGAACACATCTTTGCACGCAACGGCCTGACCGTATTTGACGTGGAAGAACTGCCGACGCATGGTGGTAGCCTGCGAATCTATGGTCAACGCAGCGATAGCGGCCAACAGGAGGTTTCGCCTGACGTGGCGAGGGTGCGCAAGGTCGAAGCGCAAGCGGCAATGAATACTACGGCCTTCTACAGTGGCTTTCAGGCCATGGCGGAAAGAGTCAAGAATGATTTTGTAGCCTTTCTGATCGACGCCAAGCGCCAAGGCTTGAAAGTGGGAGCCTACGGGGCGGCGGCAAAAGGCAGTACCCTGCTAAATTACGCTGGCATTCGCCCTGACCTGATTGCGTTCGTGATAGATCGGAACCCGGCGAAGCAGGGTAAATTCATGCCCGGTAGCCATATTGGCATCGTGGAGGAGGCGCAGCTAACACTAACAAAGCCGGATTATGTGGTGATCCTGCCGTGGAATCTTAAGGCTGAAATAAGCTTGCAGTTAGACTATGTAAAAGCATGGGGCGGGCAGATGGTGACGGCCATACCCAATTTGCATGTTCATTGATGGACTTTGACAGCATGCTAGATCCATTTAGCCACCCGTTGAATATTGATTATCTTCTACGCAAGAAGAAATCAATCCGAAAAGATTTATTGAGTCACCGGCAGGCCGAAGAAAAGCGAATAGCCATACTCGGTGGCTCCACAACATCCGAAGTCAAAGACATGCTTGAGATTTTCCTACTCAATAGCGGAATCAAGCCGGAATTCTATGAGTCAGCGTATAACCACTACTACGAAGACGCCATTTTTCACAATGATGAATTGGATAAATTTAAACCGGATTTAATTTACATCCATACATCAGCGGTTAATATTTCAGATTTTCCACGTTTTGAAGATAGCGCCGACGCTATTGATTCTTTGCTTACAAGTCAAATTGAGAAATTCAAAACTATTTGGGATAGGATCGAAACAGGTCATTCCTGCCCGGTAATTCAAAATAATTTTGAACAGCCCTATTGTCGTGGATTAGGAAACTACGATGGATATGCCCTGCACGGGAGAAGTCGTTTCATTTCCGAGCTCAATATTCGATTTGGCGAAGAGGCACGGCTGCGCGCCAATCTTCACCTCAACGATATAAATTACCTATCAGCATGGGTCGGCCTGCAGCGTTGGTACGACAAAACGCAGTGGTATTCATATAAATATGCCATGAGTATCTCAGCTATTCCTTTTCTCGCTGACAGCGTGGTATCCATCATTAATGCGATTTTTGGCAAAACAAAGAAATGTCTTGTGCTTGATCTGGACAACACGCTGTGGGGTGGAGTTATTGGCGATGATGGGCTGGAGGGCATACAGATCGGTAATGAAACCGCACAGTCCGAGGCCTATACCGAGTTTCAGAAATACGTTAAAACGCTCAAAAGCAGGGGAGTGATTCTTGCCGCCTGCTCAAAAAATGATGAGGAGAGTGCACGCCAAGGATTTTCACATCCAGACAGCATCCTGTCCGTTGATGATTTTTCGGTTTTTAAAGCCAACTGGTCGCCAAAGCATCAAAATATTCTTAGTATTTCAAAGTCACTCAACATTGGTATGGATAGCCTTGTTTTCGTCGATGACAACCCCGCAGAGCGAGATATTGTGAGAAATAACGAGCCACAAGTGACCGTTCCGGAGATGGGGAATAGCGTCGCGGACTATATCGGAATTCTTGACAGAAGCGGCTTGTTTGAGGTGATTTCCTTGTCGACAGAAGACGCTCGGCGTAGCGCGTTCTATTCGGATAATCAGACTAGAGAGAGCTTTCGGACCCGTTTTGAAAGTTATGATTCATATCTTCGCTCTCTGGAAATGAAAGCGGATATTAACAAAATTACCCCGCTATATTTAGATCGCGTTACTCAGCTAACAAACAAGACCAATCAATTTAACGTCACCACTCGCCGCTACACAGTACTTGAAATGGAAAAAGTTGCCAGAGATGACGGCTGTCTCACGCTCTATGGTCGTCTCCACGACAAATTTGGCGATAATGGCCTCGTTTCCGTCATGGCTGGAACCATTAGAGGCGAGGTGCTTGATATAGATCTCTGGCTCATGAGTTGCCGCGTCCTTAAACGAGGGATGGAGCTGGCAATGTTTGATCAATTTGTTTTATTGGCACAGGAAAAGAGGGTAAAAGTCATCTATGGTTATTACTATCCGACGAGTAAAAACAAAATTGTCAGCCAGTTGTTTTCTGAAATTGGGTTTGACCAGGTTTCGGGTTCAGAAGGTAAAAATACCGTCTGGAAACTGGATATCTCACTGGGCTGGATCAATAAAAATTCAGTAATCGAGGTTAATTGATGACAAAAGAAGAGATTTGTCGACGTTTAACAGAAATATTCAGGGATGTTTTCGATAGTGATTTAATTGAACTGTCACGAGAGACTGTGGCTGCCGATATTGAAGAATGGGACTCGCTTAATCACATCAGGCTGATTGTTGTTATTGAGAAAGAATTTCTAATACATTTGAAATTGGAAGAATTGAAAACACTTAAAAACGTTGGAGACATGTTGGATCTGATTGAAAGAAAGATTTCGTAGATTATGAACGAGTATCGTTTTCAAGATCTTTCGCCGGGCCTGAGTTGTTCATTTGGCGTGAATGTGACTGACTCAATGATGGATCAGTTCAGGTTGTTATCGGGCGATGATAATCCGCTCCATTCAGACGCTGGCTTTGCCCAATCACGTGGTTATCGTGACCGGGTTGTTTATGGAATGTTAACGGCTTCTTTTTACTCAACACTGGTTGGCATCTACCTGCCAGGTCGCTATGCCTTGCTGCAAGGGGTCGACGCCTCATTTACGGCCCCGGTGTTCCCAGGGGACAATCTCACTGTGTTTGGAGAAATCTCGTCAGTCCACCATGAGTTAAGACAAATTGAAATACGCGCCCATATAAAAAATCAACTAGGGATCAAAGTTTCACGTGCAAAAATAAGGTCGGGAAGCAGTGAATAAAAAATATGTGTTGATTCTCGGAGCATCATCATCAATCGGCTGTGAACTTATCCGTCAGCTATCTGATGAAGAGACGATTATTCTTGCCCATTATTATTCGGAGAAGGAGCGTTTGGAGGATTTGCAGGTAGATTCGAAAGGGCGTCTTGTACTAATTCAGGCGGATCTGTCCCATGAACCGGGTATTGAATCATTAATTGAACTTGTTACAAAAGAATGTAGATGCCCAAATAAAATTGTTTTTCTAGCCGCTCCAAGATTGTATTTGACTCGCTTTAAGGATTTGACTCGCGAGGACTTCAAACGACAAATAGACATGCCGTTGAATACCGCATTTTCTATTTTGAACAGGTATCTGCCGGAGATGGCCTCTGACAAATATGGAAAAATTGTATTCATGCTGAGCAGTTATACCCTGGGTAAGCCACCCTCGGCTATGGCGCATTATGTGACTGCCAAATATGCTCTTCTCGGTCTGATGAAAGCACTGGCCTGCGAATATGCAGGGAAAAATATTTGTATCAATGCCGTTTCCCCTTCGATGATTGAAACTGACTTTCTTTCGGATATTCCTGAGAAAATAGTTGAGCTAACGGCGCAACAACATCCTCGAAAACGCAATGGACAGCCCGCTGATGTTGCCCCCGTCATTAAATTCCTGCTTTCGGATGATGCCAGTTATTTAACCGGCGTGAATATTCCCGTTACCGGCGGGATCTAGCTAAGGGGCTTGATTAAGTGCTTATTATTTCACAGACAGCCAGGATATCGCGACTGGCTGATATCGAAGATTCGACAAAGGGCTCTAAAATAGTAATTGAAGACGGAGTTATTATCGATTCATTTGTAAAGATAAAACCTGCTGGCGGGATTGGGGACTTGATTATTGGATCGAATACAGTAATCAACCCTGGTGTTGTAATTTATACCGGCAACGGGATATCAATAGGAAAAAACTGCTTGATTGCTGCAAACTGTGTATTTTCTCCAACATCCCACGAATTCAGATCTCGCGATCAATTAATCATGGAGCAAGGATTTGTCTCTCCATCGCCGCTATTTGTTGGGAAGACCGGCATCGTGATTGAAGATGATGTCTGGATTGGCGCCAATTGTGTAATCCTTGAAGGTGCCTATATTCAAACAGGGGCAGTGATAAGTGCTGGCTCCATTGTGAAAGGGAAACTGGATCAGTACGGGATATATTCAGGAATTCCGTCAGAACTCTATGGCTACAGAAAATAAAAGTTCATGAGAAATATTGGCGAATGTTCAGTCTGTGGATTTAGTTTGTGCAAAGTTTATGAGTCTTCATCTGATATTAGCATTACCTCTCTGGGAGCCTTGTTGCCAGGCAAGACAGTAGTATTCTTATGCAAAGCTTGTAGCCATTTGCAGACTTCATTATTATTTGAAGCCGGGAAATATTATAATTCAAACTATAAAATCAATTCCGCTGATATCGACGATGATGACCTTTACGGAGTTGAAAATAACTATCCTGTTTATAGGTCAATGCATCAGGCGCGAGTTTTTGTTGAAAAAATGGCCGGAAGTGGCATAAAAAATATACTGGATTACGGATGCGGAAAAGCGCTTACTGCAAAACAGGCATTGCTACTTAATCCTGAACTTGATTTTTATCTGTATGATGTTTCTCGTGACTACGAAGATTTTTGGAAAAGTTATTGTAGCAGTGAGAAGTACGCTTTTTTTGATACACCAATCGGCTGGGGTAATTTTTTTGATTGCGTTACTTCATTTTTTTCCCTAGAGCATGTTATTTATCCACTGGATTGCCTGCTTAAGATCAGGAATCTTTTAAATAGCGGAGGATTTTTATATGCAGTTGTACCGAATATTTATTCGGCTAATCGTTCCGACCTGCTAGTGGCTGATCATTTGCACCATTATTCTCCAACGTCGATGAAGCTTGCTTTGGAATCATGTGCTTTTAAATTGATCGAAGTTGACCACAATTCTCACCAGCAGGCGTCGGTTTATATCGCAAAGGCTGTTTCGGATGCCAAAAATACAGATATTGATGTAAGTGAAGTAAAACCATCCGTTATTGAAGTAGAAAAAATCGTCGAATATTGGAAAAGTGTTGAAGCCAGACTGAACGAATTCGAAGTGCGAGCAATTAAATCAGGCGTGAATAGAATTTTTATTTTTGGAGCCGGAATTATTGGAGTTTATTTTTTTACAAAATTTGTCAAAAAAGATTTGATTTCCGGGTTTATCGACTCCAATATACATAAGCAAAAGAAATTCTATTGTGGGTTGCCGGTGTTTTCTCCTGACTCGATCGATATAAAAAGTGCCGATGCTTTGCTAGTTGGCATGAATTCTGGGGTCGGCAAGAATGTTATAAACGCTATGCGAAATTTTGATGCAATTAAAAACAATACCTTTTTTGTGGATTAATTTTGCTTAACATTTCTAATGTAAAATTTACGGTTCTAGGATCAGCCGGATTTATCGGAAGGAATTTGGTCGCCTCGTTAGAATCTCTGGGTGCCCTCGTATATGCGCCAACTCGTGATGGCGACGAGTTATTTTCACAGATTTTTAGAAATGATCTTGGCCATGTTATTTATTGTATAGGGTTAACTGCTGATTTTAGGCATCGTCCCTTTGAAACAGTAGATGCTCATGTTTGTTTTTTGCGCAAGGTACTTGAGCGGGGTTGCTTCGAATCTCTGACCTATCTGTCAAGCACACGCGTTTATGAAGGTGCCTCAACTACACTTGAAACCGGCGTTTTGCAGGGGGCGCCAGGCAACCCGGAGCAACTCTATAATTTCAGCAAGCTGATGGGTGAAAGTCTCTGTCTCAATTGCGGCCGACGAGCCAAGGTTGTCAGGCTTTCGAACGTTTATGGGCCAGGTATGGGGAAAGAAAATTTCTTGTCTCTTGTTCTTTCTGAGGCAGCAAGCACTGGCCGTGTCCATTTTTTGACCTCGCCGGAATCCTCTAAAGATTTTATTTCGGTGAAAGAGGTTGTCCGTTTTCTGCCATCTATAGCAATGGATGGCCAGCAGGCCATATATAACTTGGCCAGTGGCTTAAATACAACAAATGCCGAGATTGCGTCTGCGCTTAGAAAAGAGGGTATTACGGTTACCTTTTCTGCTCTTTCGCCGGAGTGGGTTTTTCCTGTGATTGATATCAAACGTCTGGAATCTGAATTTATCGTTTCTACGCGCCGATTGGAAATTGATTTCCCGGATTTGCTTAATTATTTTCGCTCGAAAGTAGTGTGTGAATAAATTTGTTAATGATTTCGAATCGGAGAGAGCTGCGCGCATTGATCTTTTTGGGCATGATGAAGGATTCAGAAATCGTTCACGTGCATGGCTTGAAGAGAGCATGCGAAAGTCGTATGTCTATAATTTTTCCTGGCTCGGTCGCCCCATTATTCAGAACCCGATCGATATTTTGGCCATGCAAGAAATTATTTGGCAGGTCAAGCCTGATTTGATTATTGAGACAGGCATTGCCCATGGCGGCTCCTTGATTTTTTATGCATCCATGCTCGAATTAAACGCTGCTTGTGGAGGCGCTCCGGATGCTGAGGTATTGGGTGTCGACATTGACATCCGGGCGCATAATGCCGAGGCGATCCAAGCACATCCCCTGGTAAAGCGCATTTCAATGATTCAGGGCTCCAGCACGGCGCCCGATACGATTGAGCAAGTCAAAGCCAAAGCGTCCCAGAAACAGCGCGTTCTGGTGTGTCTGGACAGTAATCACACGCATCAACATGTCCTGGCTGAACTCATCGCCTATGCCCCTCTTACTACGCTGGGAAGCTACTGCGTTGTCTTCGATACTTTCATTGAAGACATGCCCGGCGATGTTTTTCCTGACCGTCCCTGGGGGCCTGGTGACAACCCAAAAACTGCATTATGGGAGTATCTTAAGACTCACCCTGAATTTGAAATTGATAAACAGATCGACAATAAGCTGTTGATCAGCGTCGCGCCCGATGGCTATTTGAAACGAATTCGTTAGCAGCCTTAGACGGTCGCACAACCTCGGCCTTCGCCTCGATTCGGTGCCCCCTTGATCTGCGTTATCCCGGTCAGGAGTGGGGCGGGTGCTATAATCGCGCGCTGTCCATGGCACTTTCTTTGCCACGCTTCTTTCACATTGCTGGCTGAAGCGAAAATTCCCTACTTCCGCTCATTTCATGGCGCTTTTTACTCTCGGCATCAATCACCGCACAGCGCCGCTCTCGGTTCGCGAGCAATTGGCGTTTCATGCCGAAGAGTTGCGACGCGCCCTGGCCGATCTGGCCAGTGGTGGACGGGTGCAGGAAGCGGCAATCCTGTCCACCTGCAACCGTACCGAACTTTACTGCCGGGCCGATTCGCCGCAGATTGCCATCGAGTGGCTCGGGGAATACCGCCGTCTGCCACGGCGAGAGATTGAGCCTTATCTCTACACCCACCCGGACCGCGATGCGGTGCGCCACACCTTTCGGGTCGCCTGCGGGCTTGATTCGATGGTGCTTGGCGAGCCGCAGATTCTTGGCCAAATGAAAGAGGCGGTGCGTATCGCCAAGGAGGCGGGTACGCTTGGCGCGACGCTTAACAAGCTGTTCCAGAATTCGTTCGCCGTGGCCAAGGATGTGCGCTCAACAACTGCCATCGGCAGCAACATCGTATCCATGGCGGCGGCGGCAGTACGTCTGGCCGAACGCATCTTCGAGCGCATTGCCGATCAACGCGTACTGTTTATCGGTGCCGGTGAGATGGTCGAGCTCTGCGCGACCCACTTCGCGGCACAGAAACCGAAACAGATCGTCATCGCCAACCGGACGATTGATCGCGGTCGTGTGCTCGCCGATCGTTTCGGCGCAACGGCGATCCGCCTGGAAGAGCTTGGCGAACGGCTTGCGCAATTCGATATCGTCGTTTCCTGCACCGCCAGCCAGTTGCCGATCATTGGCCTGGGCCTGGTCGAGCGGGCCATTCGGGCGCGCCGTCACCGCCCGATATTCATGGTCGATTTGGCCGTGCCGCGCGACGTTGAACTTGAAGTCGGCGAACTGGACGATGTTTTTCTATACACCGTCGATGACCTTGCACAGGTTGTCGAGTCCGGTCTGGAGTCGCGGCAGTCGGCGGTGATCGATGCCGAGGCGATCGTTGCCGCGCGCGTGGACAACTTTCTGCTCTGGCTGCAAACACGAGAGACCGTTCCCGTGATTCGTTCTCTGCGCGATAGCGCCGAACGCGCCCGGCGCCATGAAATGGAGCACGCGCTCAAGCTGCTGGCCAAAGGCGATGATCCGGCTGGAGTTCTGGATCATCTTTCGCACCGTCTGACCAACAAGTTCCTGCACGCGCCGACGCAGGCCTTGAATTTGGCTGACGGTGACCGTAGCGAGCTGCAGGCGTTGGTGACGCGCTTGTTCAAGTTGCATCACGAGTAAGGCAATGCCTTAAAGATAACCGCAACGAGCACAACGAAAAACAAATTCTAGTTTTACGTTGTGCTCGTTGTGTCGTTGTGGTTCGAATTGAATTTTTTATCGATCGATTATGAAACAAAGCATTCGCGACAAACTTGAGAATCTCGTCGGCCGTTTGGACGAGCTCGATCGCATCCTGGCGAGCGGCGAGGCAACGCGTGACATGGATCAGTACCGCAAGCTGACGCGCGAGCACGCCGAACTTGGCCCGGTGGTTGCGCTTTACCAGAGCTGGCGGTTGACTGAGGACGACTTGCAATCGGCGCTGGAAATGATGGCCGACCCTGAAATGAAGGAGTTGGCCGAAGCGGAGATGAAGTCGGCACGCGAGCGCCTGCCGCAGATCGAGGGCGAGTTGCAGAAGCTCCTGTTGCCAAAGGACGCTAACGACGAGCGCAATGTTTTTCTGGAAATCCGTGCTGGAACCGGGGGCGACGAATCGGCACTTTTCGCCGGTAATCTCTTTCGCATGTACACCCGCTTTGCCGAGCGTCAGCGCTGGCAGGTCGAAGTCATTTCATCCAGCGCATCGGACGTCGGTGGCTACAAGGAAGTGATCGCTCGCATTGTCGGCAGTGGCGTGTATTCAAAACTCAAGTTCGAGTCGGGCGGTCACCGCGTGCAGCGCGTGCCGGAAACCGAAACACAGGGGCGCATTCACACCTCAGCGTGCACCGTCGCCGTGATGCCTGAGGCCGACGAATTGGAAGAGGTCCAGATCAACCCAGCCGAAATCCGCATCGACACCTTCCGTGCCTCGGGCGCGGGAGGCCAGCACATCAACAAGACCGATTCGGCGGTACGCATTGTGCACCTGCCCACCGGCATCGTCGTTGAATGTCAGGATGGACGTTCGCAGCATAAAAACAAGGCGCAGGCCCTGTCGGTGCTGGTGGCGCGCATCAAGGATACGCAGGAACGCGAGCAGCATGCGGAAATTGCCTCGACGCGCAAGAGCCTGATTGGCAGCGGTGACCGTTCCGAACGCATCCGCACCTACAATTTTCCGCAGGGGCGGGTGACCGATCACCGGATCAATCTGACCCTGTACAAGATCGACGCGATCATGGACGGCGATCTCGATGAGCTCGTTGGTGCGCTGGCTAACGAGCATCAGGCCGAACAGCTCGCTGCCCTGGCCGATCCGGAGTAAGTACATGCCGGCAGAGAGTATTGGCGATGCCTGGCGCCGTGCCAGTCAGCGCCTTGACCGGCTCGATGCCAGGCTGCTGCTGGGGCACGTCTGTGCCTGCACACATGCCGATCTGATCGCGCATCCAGAATGTGAACTATCAGTGGAGCAGATTGCCCGATTCGATGCGCTGATTGCGCGTCGCGCGGCCGGCGAACCGCTGGCCTATCTACTGGGCAGCGCCTTTTTTTATGGGCTTGAATTCGCTGTTTCGCCGGCAGTGCTGATTCCAAGGCCGGATACGGAGATTCTTGTTGAGCAGGCGTGCAGGCGTGCACACGCGTTCGCCACGCCGCGCATTGTTGATCTTGGCACCGGCTCTGGAATCGTCGCCATTTTGCTCGCGCGGCTCTGCCCGTCAGCTGCAGTGACGGCGGTTGAGTTGTCGGAGGCGGCGCTTAACATCGCTCGCGCCAATGCTATTTTACACAGCGCGCAGGTACGCTTCCTTGCCGGTGACTGGTACGTTCCGCTCGGTGCGGAGCAGTTTGACCTCATTGTCGCCAATCCGCCCTATGTGGCCGATGGCGATCCGCACCTGCGAGAAAATGGTCTTCCGTTCGAACCGCAACAGGCACTAAGCGACGGTGTGGCGGGTGGTGATGGGCTAGGCTGTATTCGCGTCATCATTGATGGTGCGCACAATCATTTATTGCCCGGTGGCTGGCTGTTGATTGAACATGGCTACGATCAGGCGGTCCAACTTCGCGAAATGCTGCGTGCGGCTGGTTTTGAAGAGGTCGCTTCCTGGCGCGATGGTGCAGCGATAGAAAGGGTCAGTGGCGGGCGCCAGCCGACCCACTGATTTTTGATTGTTTTACTCAACTATGACGAGGTTTTCAATGGATGTGCAGCAACTGATCAAGGAACAAGTCACCAGCAACCCGGTGGCGCTCTACATGAAAGGGACGCCAAAAGCGCCGATGTGCGGTTTTTCTGCAACTGCGGTGCAGATCCTGCAAGCCTGCAACCTGCCGCTTTTTTTTAGCGTCAATGTGCTTGAGGACCAGGCGATTCGTGACGGTGTCAAGGTCTTCGCCAACTGGCCGACAGTTCCGCAACTCTACGTTCGCGGCGAATTCGTCGGCGGCTGTGACATCATGCGCGAGATGTATCAGAGCGGCGAACTGAAGACGCTGCTCGCCGGCATCGCTGCTCCGGACTGAGCTTCAGTGGGCAGCGCTGGCAAAAATGCAATGCAGCAAAGGTTTGCAGTTCTTGCGTGCACGCTGCTGCTTTCGGCCTGTGCCGGTTACGGTGGCAGCAACCTGAAAGCGGGGGCCGCAGCGCTGCCCGAAGTGATTGCTTCAATGGGTGAGCCAGCAATGCGCTGGAAGGATGACGATGGGCGTGAGCAACTCGCTTACCCGCGCGGGCCGGCTGGGACGCAGACCTTCATGGTGTTCATGGCGCCGGATGGCCGTCTGGAGCGCATAGAGGCCGTTCTCGACATGGAGCACTTTGCCCGTATCAAACCCGGAAAAAGCGACAAGGCGACAGTTCTTCGCCTGCTCGGGCCGTCACAGCCGCAATGGACGATGTATTTCAAGGCACGCAACGAACTCGTCTGGGAATGGCGCTTCTGCGATAGTTGGAGCCAAATGGCGTTTTTTGACGTTCTGTTCGATGCGACAACGGGAATCGTGCGCACCAGCTATCAACGCCCCGACCTCTCGGGGATGGATGGCGCGGTTCCCGCTTGTGGGCGCCAAGTTCGTTAGAGCGCCGCCAGTCGTGTGTTAGACAGTTCAAGGCGGCTGCTCAGAACTTCCAGGAAGGCTTGGTAGAAGTGCATGCGGCAAGGCTCTGAGGCATGTCGTAGGGCCTCGTCCTTGACCGTAATAATCTTCGCTTTGGTCAACGCCACGACATCCGCACCTCGGGTCTGCGTTTTTGTACTGATGACGGCCATTTCGCCGAAGCAGTCGCCGGGAGTCAACAAATTGAGAATCCGGCCATTTTTGGTGACCTTGAGTTCGCCTTCGGCGAGAAAGCAGAAAAAATCCCCTGGGTCGCCATCGTTCATGATGGCTTCGTCGGGAGCGATGTTGCTCCAGCCCGAAAAGCGCAAGACTTCCCAGATTTCAGCATCCGAGAAGTGGGCGAAAAACGGCAACTCACGCAAGGTGTCGAATTTTTCCGATTCGGCGAAGTCGTGTGCTGGCGTCTTGAGGTGTTTGTTGCGAAAAACCTGCGCCAGATCGTGTGCGAATTCTTCCCAGTTTTGATAACGTTCCCGGGTATTTTTGCGCATGGCGCGGGCGACGATGGCGTCGAGAACGTCCGGAATTTTATTTCGTAGCGACGATGGCTTGGTCGGCTCGGTGTTGATGATCTGGTGGATGATGTTGTAGCTGGTGCTCGCCCGAAAGGGGAGCTGACCCGTCAGCAACTGATACATCACCACGCCAAGCGAATAGATGTCTGTCTGGTGATTGAGCGACTGCTCTTTGACCTGTTCCGGCGACATATAGGCCGGTGATCCAACGCCCGAAACCTGGGTACGTTCCGGGTCGTCGATGATGGCCGCGCCAAAGTCAGAGATCTTGATGTCGCCCAACCCCTGGTCCTTGCCGGCAAAGAGGATGTTGGCCGGCTTGATGTCGCGGTGCGTTATACCAATGCGGAAGGCATGATCAAGCGCGCGGGTGCACTTAAAAATAATTTCGACAACGCGCTCGATGGGCAGCAGCTTATCTACCGAGCAATACGCTTCCAGGGTGCCGCCCGGAACATATTCCATCACGATATAGCAGAGGCCTTTTGCAACGACGGCGTCATAAATCTGGACGATGTGCGGGTGCACAAGCTTGCCGACTAGGGAGGCTTCGTTGAGGAAGAGATGGGTATAGAGTTTGCCACGTTCGGGATTTTTCAGGATTTCCGGGAAGGCGACCTTGACGGCCACCTCGCGTTGGGCAAAAGGGTCATTGCCCAGATAAACCGTCGCCGTGGCGCCGCGACCCAACTCGCGAACGATGTCGTACTTGCCGATTTTATCCATGCAGGGAGATTTACTGCCGACTGCGCGCTCGTGCGATGGCCGCCCGAACTTGATCGGGCGACGTGCCGCCAATATGATTGCGCGCCGCCAGAGAGCCCTCGACCGTAAGCACGGCAAAGACGTCGACGTCAATTAACGGGGAAAAGTTTTTCAGTTCGGCCAGCGACAGTTGTGGCAGATCGACCCCCAGTTTTTCGGCACGACGGACGGCACGGCCGACAGCTTCGTGCGCGTCGCGAAAGGGCAGGCCCTTGCATGTCAGGTAGTCTGCTAAATCCGTCGCCGTGGCAAAGCCCTGACGCAGCGCATCGCGCATGTTGTCCGGGCGCGAACTGATTCCAGAAATCATTTCAGCGTAGATGCGCAGGGTATCGGTCACCGTGTCTACGGCGTCGAACAGCGGTTCCTTGTCCTCCTGATTGTCCTTGTTGTACGCCAGCGGCTGCCCCTTCATCAGGGTTAGCAGGGCGGTCAGGTGACCATAGACGCGTCCGGTCTTGCCGCGGGCAAGTTCGGCGACATCAGGATTTTTCTTTTGCGGCATGATCGAGCTGCCGGTGCAGAAGCGGTCGGCAATCTGCACGAAGGCGAAGCGCGGGTTCATCCATAGCACGAGTTCTTCCGACATGCGTGAGAAATGCATCATCAGCAGGGCACTGGCGGCGCAAAATTCGATGGCAAAATCGCGGTCGGAAACCGCATCGAGCGAATTCTCGCATAGGCCCTCGAAGCCAAGTTCGGCGGCGACGAATTCGCGGTCAATCGGGTAGGTCGTTCCGGCCAGCGCCGCCGCGCCAAGCGGTAGTCGATTGGTGCGCCGGCGCACGTCGGAAAAACGCTCGGCGTCACGCCGTGTCATTTCGAACCAGGCTAGCAGGTGGTGGCCAAAGGTAATCGGTTGCGCGACCTGCAAGTGGGTGAAGCCGGGCATCGGCGTCGCCGCTTCGCGTTCGGCCAGATCGAGCAGCTTGACCTGAAACTGTCCGAGCAGGATGAGAATGTCGTCGATCGAGTCACGCAGATAGAGACGGATATCGGTCGCCACCTGATCGTTGCGCGAGCGGCCAGTATGCAGGCGTTTTCCGGCATCGCCAACGAGCGTGGTCAGGCGTTTTTCGATGTTAAGGTGAACATCCTCAAGGTCACGCGACCACGCAAAAGCGTCTGTTTCGATCTCGGCGATGATTTGCGCCATGCCGCGCTGGATGTCCGCGAGATCTTCGGCGGGAATGATGCCCTGTTTGGCGAGCATCTTGGCGTGCGCGAGCGAGCCACGAATATCCTGGCGCCACATGCGTTTGTCGAAATTCACTGAAGCCGTGTAGCGCTTGACCAGATCGGACATCGGTTCGGAAAAGCGAGCGGCCCAAGTGTATTGGGCAGTCAAGGAAGGTTGTGTGGGGGGCGTTTGGCTCATGACGAAAGCAAGTTCGTGGGCTAGAATGGCTCATGGAACCCTGACAGGCACCACAAACAGAATATGCCAAGTATAAAGCAAAATCCGGCGCGGCTGCCGTTGCCGGACTTCCGCAATTTTGGCGTCATGCTGCGCATTCTGCTCGGCGTGAACCTGCTGGCCCTGGCCGCAGCACTGGTACAGAGCACGGGCATCAGTGATTGCCTGCAACACTACGTTGATCTGGCCGCCTGGGTGCAGCCCCTGCTGCTTTTTAATCTCGCCCTGCTGGCGCTGTTTGGCAGTGTTCTGCGCTATCTGCCGGTCTGGGCCGGGCAGGCGCTGGTGATCCTGCTGGCCGCCGCCTCTTCTGCCCTACTGCTTGATTTCTGGCGTTTCATGGGGATTGATGATGGTGGCTGGCAGCGCTTGGCGCGTGCTGCCGTGTTGGGCGGACTGTTTGCCGGAGCCATGCTTTTCTATTTTTCTCTGCATGCCCGAGCCTTTTCCCCGGCGCTGGCCGAAGCCCGTCTGCAGGCGTTGACTGCACGCATTCGCCCGCATTTCCTGTTTAACAGCCTGAACGCCGTTCTTTCCCTGATTCGTTGCGAGCCAAGGCGCGCCGAAACGGCGCTCGAGGAGTTAGCTGAGCTTTTCCGCGCCCTGATGCGTGACCATCGCGACCTGTTGCCACTGGCCGACGAAATTTCCCTGTGTCGGCAGTATCTTAATCTCGAAAAGCTGCGTCTTGGCGAGCGGCTCAATGTCGAGTGGGAAATCGTCGATGTCCCCACTGACCTGAAGGTGCCGCCGCTGATGTTGCAGCCCCTGCTGGAAAATGCGGTTTATCACGGCATCGAACCTTCGGGTGAGCCCGGCACGGTGCACATTCGCTTTGCCCGCCACGGCAACGAGCTGCATATCGATCTGGCCAATCCCTGCCGTGGCGGCGAGGCCGCGCAAGGCGGCAACCACATGGCGCTGGCCAATATCCGCGAGCGCCTGGCCTTGTACTATGATCTTGAAGCGCGTCTGGAAACCAAAGAAGTAATTCTTGACGATGGTCTTCATCAATACCGTGTGCATATCGTGTTGCCTTGCCGAAGGATCGAGCCGTGAAATTTATGCCGTTGTTGTCGGTGATGATCGTCGATGACGAGGCGCCAGCGCGGGCGCGCTTGCGCGATCTGCTGGCCGACATCGGGGCCGAGGTGCCGAATGCCGTGGTCGCCGAGGCGGCCAACGGGCTGCTGGCTATTGAGGCGATCGCGGACCTGGCCGTTGATGTGGTACTGGTCGATATCCGCATGCCAAAAATGGATGGCATCGAACTGGCGCGCCACCTCGCTCAACTCGAAAACCCACCGGCCATTATCTTTGTTACGGCCTTCGACACCTATGCGGTGCACGCCTTCGAACTCAATGCCGTCGATTATCTGGTCAAACCAGTGCGCACGCAGCGGCTGGCAGCAGCTCTGCAAAAAGTGCGACAGAGTCGGCAGTTGCTAACGCCTCAGGTGCTCGCCCAGTTGCAACAGGGCGCCCGCAAGCACCTTGCCTGTCACGAGCGCGGGCGCTTGCTGCTCATCCCGCTGCCGGACATCCTGTACCTCAAGGCCGACCTGAAATACGTTACGGCGCGTACCGCCAGCCGGGAATATCTGCTCGATGAATCCCTGACGCATCTGGAGGAGGAATTCTCCGAACGCTTCATTCGTCTGCACCGCAGCGCGCTGGTGGCCAAGGAGGCGATTGCCGGTTTCGAGAAGAATGGTGCAGACGACGCGGAGACGCAATGGCAGGCGATTTTACACGGCATCCCAGAAAGATTGCCGGTCAGCCGAAGGCAGTGGCCGCTGGTCAAATCTTATGCCAAACAACTGCGCACGTGAGCTGCGATGGTGTCGAATCCCGAACAAGAGCAGCATGCTAAGATTCCGTTTTTTTCAGGATATTGCCTTGAAAAGTCACGCGCTCGTACCTGGCCGTATCGTCATCGCCTCGCGTGAGTCGCGTCTTGCCCTGTGGCAGGCCGGGCATATCCAGGCGCGTCTGGCCGAACTGCATCCGCAGTGTCGGGTCGAGGTTCTGGGAATGACCACGCGCGGCGACCAGATTCTTGACCGGCCGCTGGCGCAGATCGGTGGCAAAGGGCTGTTCATCAAGGAACTCGAAGTCGCCATGAAAGAGGGACGGGCCGATCTTGCGGTACATTCGCTCAAGGATGTGCCGATGGAAATGCCCGATGGTTTTTCGCTGACCGCCATTACGGCGCGCGAGAACCCGCGTGATGCCTTCGTTTCAAACCACCATGACGGACTCGATGCACTGCCGGCCGGCGCCGTGGTGGGCACCTCCAGCCTGCGTCGCGAAGCGATTTTGCGCTCAGGCTACCCGCATCTGAAGATTGAACCGCTGCGCGGCAACCTCGATACCCGTTTGCGCAAACTCGACGCCGGGAAATATGATGCCATCATTCTCGCGGCGGCGGGTCTGGTCCGCCTTGGCCTCAAGGAGCGCATCAGGGCAGTGCTGACCCCTGAGCAGTCGTTGCCGGCGCCAGGGCAGGGTGCGCTGGGCATCGAGGTGTTGTCAGCGCGCAGCGATGTCGTGGCTTGGGTAGCGCCGCTCAACGATGTCGAAACGATGCATTGCGTGCGTGCCGAGCGGTCTTTTTCGCGGGCGCTGGGTGGCAGTTGCCAGGTTCCGCTGGGCGGCTACGCCATCCTGCAAAACGGCCAACTGTGGCTGCGCGGTTTTGTCGCCACGTCCGACGGCCGAAAAATGGTCAGCGGCGAACTGCGCGGTGCGCCGGAAGACGACGAATCGATCGGGCGGGTTCTGGCCCAGCAACTGCGCGAACAGGGTGCCGAGGCGATTCTGGCCACGCTTGCCGGCGGCCAATGAACTCCTTGCAGGGCAAGTGTATTTTGGTCACCCGTCCTGCCGCCCAGGCTGGCGAACTGGTCCGGATGATCGCGGCAGAGGGCGGTCGGGCGCTGCGTTTTCCCCTGCTCGAGATTGGCCCGGCGGATGATCCGGAGCCTCTGCAACAAGCCATTGCACGGCTCGCGGACTACGCAATGGCGATCTTCATCAGCCCCAATGCGGTCGCCTTCAGCCTGCCGCAGATCCTTGCCGCAGGCCACTGGCCGGACACCCTGCAGGCGGCGGCGATCGGACAGGGCAGCGCCGCGCAGCTGGCAATCCATGGCATCGGGCCGGTCATTGCCCCTGCCGATCGCTTCGATTCCGAGGCACTGCTTGAATTGACTGCTTTTCAGGCTGATGCTGTGGCCGGGAAAACGGTTTTGATCCTGCGCGGCAACGGCGGGCGCGAACTGCTGGCCGAGACTTTGCGCGAACGCGGCGCGCAGGTCGACGCCGTGACGTGCTACCACCGCTCATTGCCGGTCGACGCGGCGCCCATCCTGTCGTTGTTGCGCAACAAGCAAATCGATGCACTGACGATTTCTTCCAGCGAAGGTTTGCGCAACCTTCTGGCTTTGCTTGATACTGACGGCTGTCAGCAGTTGCGCCGGCTGCCACTCTTCGTTCCCCATCAGCGCATCGCAGAAGTGGCCGCCGAGCTTGGCTTGCAGCGTATTGTGCTGACTGCGCCGGCCGATGCCGGCATCATCGAGAGCTTGTGCACCTATAATTGGCTTCACCATGAATGATATTGCTGATCAGCCGTCTTCCGTTTCACTCCCTCCATCTTTCACGCCATCGCCTGCCGTCAGTGAGCCGCTGTCTAGCGCGGGGCATAGCGCCTGGTACCGGGCATGGAAGAATCCGTGGCTGATCACTGCCCTGATGGCCCTCGGGCTGGCCGGTTGGCAGTGGGTCGAAACGCGTGTCCGTCTGGCCGATACCCAGCAGGAACTGGCACGTCGCCTGGCGGACAGCGACACGGTGGCCCGCGAGAGTCGCACGCTGTCCAGGCAGGCGCAAGAACAGCTCGCCGTTCTTCAGGGAAAATTCGGTGAGCTCGAGGGGAAGATCGCCGAATCGAAGAGCCAGCAGACAACACTGGAAAATCTCTATCAGGATCTGGCGCGCAGCCGCGAAGAGTGGGCGCTGGCCGAAGTCGAGCAAAGCGTGACACTGGCCGCCCAGCAGTTGCAACTCGCGGCCAACGTGCAGGGCGCAGTGTTGGCCCTACAGTCTGCCGATGCACGTCTAGCCGGCAACAGCCGCCCGCAGTTCATCGGTTTGCGCAAGGTGCTGGCGCGCGATCTTGATCGCTTGCGGGCCTTGCCGCAGGCCGATTTGCCGGGAATGAATCTGCAACTGGAGAGCGTGATTTCGGTCGTCGACGCGCTGCCGCTGGCCGTTGATGGCCGCCCGCGCGATGAGGCCAAGTCCGTGGTCGAAGCCGCTCCTCCGCCCTCCATGGCCTCGCTGACCTTCTGGCAACATCTGGCTGCGGATTTCTGGGGCGAACTGCGCGGCCTGATCCGCATTCAGCGTTTTGACCGCGACGAACCGGCCCTGCTGGCTCCGCAACAGATTTTCTTTCTCCGTGAGAATCTCAAGCTGCGTTTACTCAATGCCCGTCTGGCGCTGCTGGCCCATGATCAATGGACCTTCCGCAACGAACTCAAGCAGGCGCGCTTGTGGGTCGATCGCTATTTCGACAATCGTGACAAATCGGTACAGACCGCTCAGGGGTCACTCAAGCAGCTTTCGGCGACCGAGATCAACATCGAATTGCCGAACCTCAACGACAGTCTCTCGGCGATCAAGAATTTCAAACTCGGCAAGGAGCGTAAATGAAAGGACTGCTGTGGGTGTTGACGCTCTTTGCATTGGCGGTCGGCATTGCCCTGGCGGCGCATTTCAACGACGGTTACCTGCTGTTGGTGTTGCCCCCCTACCGGGCCGAGATATCGCTCAATCTTGCCATTGTGATCATTCTAGGCGGCTTCTTGATCCTTTACGCCCTGTTGCGCGGCGTCGCGCTGACCCTCTCGCTGCCGCGCCGCGTTCGCGAGTTTCGCGAACGCCGTTGGCGCGAGAAGATGGCCGAGTCGGTTTGCAACGTCATACGCCTTCTTTTTGAAGGCCGTTACAGCCAGGCCATGAAAAAAGCCGGCGAGGCCCATACCGCCGGCCAATCGTCAGCGCTGGCGTCCCTGCTCGCAGCACGTTCGGCGCAGCGCCTGCATGAACCCGACAAGCAGAAGGTTTGGCTCGATCGTGCAGCACAAGAGGACCCGAAAATGCAGTCCGCCTGTCTGATGCTTGAAGCTGAAATGCATATCGAGATGCAGCGCTTTGCAGAGGCCGTCAGCGCCCTGAAGCGTCTTCAGGAAATATCTGGACGGCATATCGCTGCGCTGCGCCTTGAGTTGCGTGCCCAGCAAGGCTGCGCTAACTGGGACGAGGTGTTGCGCATTGCCCGCCTGCTCGAAAAACGCAATGCCCTGTTGCCCGAGCTGGCGCAGGAGATCAGGCTCAAGGCGCATCAGGAAAATATTCGTCAGCGGCGCAGCGATCTGGTCCGCTTGCAGGCCTATCAGAGAAAGATGCCGGTGCGTGAGGCCAGTCCGCGACTGGCGTGCACCTACGCCGAAGTGCTGATCGAGCTGGGCGCCCGGGATGAGGCGCTGGTTTTTATCGAGGCCCAGCTCGACCGGGAATGGGATTCCCGACTCGTCGGCCTCTACGGGCTGACTCCGGGAGGGGATCTGACGGCGCGTATTGCCTGTGCCGACCGCTGGCTCTTGCAGCATCGTGACGATGCCCAATTGCTGCTCGCGCTGGGGCGCTTGTGTCTGGCGCAACGCCTGTGGGGCAAGGCGCAAACCTATCTGGAAGCAGCGCTCTCGCTCGCCGACCAGCGTGAGGCTCGACTGGAACTGGCGCGCCTGTTCGAGCAGACCGAACGTGCCGAGGACGCGATGCACCAGTATCGTGCGGCAGCCGGCCTGGCTGAGGTTTAGACTTGGTCCGGTAATGGCCTTGTTCGGGTTGAGCCTGAAAAACAAGAGGTCATTGCGTCGCGCATGGATACGACAAAAAGCGCTATTTCTCGTTGGGAGTCTGCTGGCAAACATGCTGCCACGCTCAAACGCTACGCAGAAGCAGTCGGCTGCAACCTTGAAATCAAATTCGTGCGCCAACGCTGAAAACGACGTCCAATGCCACAGGCATTAGAAATTGCGCTACCATTGAGCTTCTTCATTAACCTGGGACTGCCGAACCTTGCGCCATCACGGTAGGAATTTAATTCAAACGTTGTGCTTCATTACTGGACAGTGTCGACTTTTCCGATTTTTTTCACGCGACCAATAGGCTGGCGGCCGAGGCCAGATCGTAACGGGTGTATTTGCTCGTTATTTTCTTGAGGCTGGGGTCCAATTGTGGAAACGTTAAAAATGCCGGGATGGC
>NZ_JAPUVO010000055.1 GCF_029255185.1 Propionivibrio sp. | reverse complement strand
CCATGAGTCACCCCAAAAAGACAGAAAACTACACAATTCCAAACGCTGTGAACAGCCCCTCTGTAACTCATTGAGCGTAAACGATTATTTCTGTGGGTCGACGACAATGGCATTCGCATTTTGATGCAATTGCCCTGGGTGGCAGCAGCGAAAGGCTTGACTTAACGTCTGTGGCGCTTCTTGTCCATGGCCTGCATGATCAAGGGGGTGAAGATGATCTGCATCGCCAGACCCATCTTGCCGCCAGGGCAGACGATGATGTTCGGCCGCGACATGAAGGAATCGTGGAGCATGCTCAACAGGTAGGCAAAGTCGATGCCACGCGGGTCGGCAAAGCGGATCACCACAAAGCTTTCGTCAGGCGAGGGGATATCCTCGGCAATGAGCGGGTTGGAGGTGTCGACGGTGGGCACCCGCTGGAAATTGACGTGGGTCTGCGAAAACTGCGGGCAAATGTAATTGATGTAGTCCGGCATACGGCGCAGGATGGTATCCATCACCGCTTCAGTCGAGTAGCCGCGCTGCGCCTTGTCGCGATGAATCTTCTGTATCCATTCGAGGTTGATGATCGGCACGACGCCGATGCGCAGGTCGACATGGCTGGCGACGTCGAACTTTTCGGTTTTGACCGCACCGTGCAGACCCTCGTAAAACAACAGGTCGGAGCCTTCTGGAATATCCTGCCATTCAGTGAAGGTGCCTGACTCTGCGCCGTAGCGTTTGGCCTCTTCCTCGTCGTGGATATAGTAGCGGCGTTTGCCACCGCCTGTTTCGCCGTATTCGCGAAAGAGATCTTCCAGTTCGCCGAGCAGATTGGCTTCCGGGCCGAAGTGGCTGAAATGATTGTCGCCGGTGGCCGTCAATTCGGCCATCCTGGCTTTCATTGCGGCGCGATCGTAGCGGTGAAAACTGTCGCCCTCGATAATTTCAGCGTTTATTTTCTCGCGCCGGAAAATGTTCCGAAAAAAGCGCGTGACCGACGTGGTGCCTGCACCTGATGAGCCGGTAATGGCGATGACGGGGTGTTTGATCGACATGATGTCTGTCCAGTGGTCTTTGAAAAGTTTCCGGGGTGAGTGCAGTCATCGTTCAATTGCTGTGGAACAGGGTGCGTGTGGCGAAAAGGGGGGAGCTGAAGGGCTTGTCTTCACCGCTCAAATACTCCTGGTGGTAGCGATCGATGCGCTCGACTTCGTCGCGTGATCCGAGAATGACCGACACCTGTTCATGCAAACTGGCAGGAAGCACCTCGCTGATTCGCTCGTAACCGGTCGAGGCCAGGCCACCAGCCTGTTCGACGAGCATCGCCATCGGGTTCGCCCGGTGTATCAGTTCAAGGCGACCGGGTTTGCTCAAATCCCTGGCGTCACGCGGATACATGAAAACGCCGCCGCGCATCAGGATGCGATGTACGTCAGCGACCATTGCGGCGGCCCAGCGCATGTTGAAATCTTTCTCGCGAACGCCGGTCTTGCCGGCCAGACATTCGTCAACGTAGCGGCGAATGGGCGACTCCCAGAAACGCTCATTGGAGGTGTTGATGGAAAAATTATGGGTCGAGGCCGGGATTTGAAGTTTTGGGTGAGTCAGCAGAAAATCGCCAATTTCGCGATCCAGGGTGAAACCGTGGGTCCCGGTGCCAACGGTCAGCACCAGCATCGTCGATGGGCCGTAAATGGCATAACCGGCAGCGACCTGGGATGAGCCAGGCTGGAGAAAATCAGCGACCGACGGTTCGGTGCCCTGGTCGGCGCAGCACAGTACCGAAAAAATGCTGCCAACCGTGAGATTCACGTCGATATTCGAAGCGCCATCAAGCGGCTCGAATGCCAGCAGATACCTGCTGCGCTGGCCGGCAAAGGGGAGTGGGCAAATGTCTTCCATCTCGCCCGAGGACAATGCCGAAAAATGGCCGCCCCACCCGCAATATTTGAGAAAGGACTGGTTGGACAAAATGTCGAGCGTGCGCTGTGTTTCGTCCTGTGCATCCTGGCTTGCCGCATGGCTGGGTAGTTTGGCGAGCGCGCCCTGTGAAACGATGTGCGCGATGGCCTTACAAGAGCGCACGATGTCGCCAAAAAGCATCGAAAAGTCACCTGTCAGGGCGGGATTGCGGCGTTGCTCTTCAAGCAGAAACATGTCAACGTTGGTGCATCCAAAGAGCATGGCATGACTCCAAGAAATACATGACCTTCAAATATCGTTATTGAGCGGATAGACGTATTTCGTCAAGTGAAAACGAATCAATGAGAAACGCAACTATACGCCAGCTCCAAATATTTTCGTCACCTCTCCTGCGCAACAAAACTCTTGCCATGTGCGCATTACAGGTTGATACTCGCCAAGCTGCTGTCCGCTGTTCGATCGCCGTGGATTGCGGCAGTTCAAGGTGCATGCCTCAGCAATAGGGGTGGCGCGAGGGAGTAAGTCGTCAATGGGATGCACGTTCCATTGATGGGGAATCCAGACTCGCTAAACAACGGAGGTCAGCATGCGAATTGAATTGAAAAATCGCGTCTTACAATCATTGCTCTGTATTGGTATTTTGCTCTTGGGCCTGTTCGGTTCCGCCCACGCCAGCAACCGGGTTGCCGGTACGCTCACCTTAGTTCCACAGAATATCCGACTTACCGACATCGATATGGTGTTGCGTGAGGCGGTCACGCAGCAGGTGGTGGCCAAGGCGACTACCCGGCTAGACGGTAAATTCTCATTTGAAGCACCTAAGCCCGGCGTCTACGTGGCCTGTTGGAAAGTCTCCGGCATCACGGGTTGTACGGGGCGAATTTTTGTCAAACAGCACACCACGTACCTGGGTGTGGTCTCTGCGAAATCCGAAGGCCGGTTGATTACCGGCACCGTACTAAACGCAGACCAGCGGGCTTGTTGGGTGAATGACCCGTTCTTTAAGCTGGATGTATCTACCCAACTGACATTGCTTGATTTGCACGGCAATGTGCTGCGCAAAGGTGTGCGCGCCAATGTGGCTGGTCAGTACGCCATTGGTGGCGTGTCGGCGGGTCGCTATGACTTGACGGCTGAGTGCGAAAAATCCAATACCAAGGCGCGCGTGTCCGTTGGCGGCACATCGCCCGTGGTCAATCTGACCCTGCCCAACCATGCGCCCACCATAGCAAGCTTGGGTGTTTATGACGGCACCATTGGCCTTAGCCGCGCCGCTGCGGGCAGTACGGTGCGTGTGCAAGCGGTGCTGCGTGACAAAGACCAGGACCCGGTGGAATACCTCTGGCGCACTCTGGACGGCTATGGAACCATCACCGGTACCAATGCGGCCCAGCAAGACTGGAATTTGCCAAGCAAACCTGGCCTGTATGCGGTGTACCTGATGGCGCGTGATGGTAAGGGGGGCTACGCTTACAAGCGCATGTCGCTCACCGTGGGTGCGCCTGATGTGCCTTTCTCTGGTCGAGTAATTGACGAGACCACGCAAGCACCCGTAGGTGGCGCCACAGTGAATGTCAGCGGCAAGACCGCAACCACCAATGCGCAAGGCTGGTTCGACTTGAACGTGCCACCGCAAGCGCCGCCTGAGCGTTATGTAGTGAACATCAGCCATCCACAGTATGCGCAACAGTCGCACCCCTTTGATAAAAGCGTCACTGGCGCGACCTATGAATTGATCCGCGCACAAGTTACCAGCCACGATCCCACGCAAGATATCAAGATCGTGGATGCTGGCAGCAGCGGCCCCTGCGGCACACCCGGTGGCAAAGCCGTGTCTGTGAGCACCGCTCCAGGCAAGGACAACACTACGCACACTGCTGCGGTGGTGCCTAACCGAACCCAAAAGCGTGAAAAGGCCTGCCGCCACATTGGCGCACAAGTGGTCATACCCGCTGGCGCATTGGTGGATGCCGATCAACGCGCACCGCAGGGGCAAGTCACCATGGCTCTGGCCACGCTGAATCCGGCACGCCGCTCATTGCCGGGTGACTACCGGGCGCAGGGCAGCAATGGTGTACCAGCCGAGCTGGAAAGTTTTGGTGCGGTGTATGCCGAATTCCGCGATGCGGCCGGTAAGCTGCTCAACCTCAAACCGGGCGCTGTTGCGCAACTGCGCGTTCCTGTATCCGCCGCGCAGAAGCCCAATGCCAAACCCACGATCGCCATGTGGTCGTACGAGGAAAAAACCGGCCTCTGGCTGGAAGAAGGCAAAGCTACCCTGAAGAACACCCCGCAAGGCTGGGCTTACGTGGGTAACACCAAGCACTTCTCGACCATCAACATGGACGTGGCAGGCTCCGACCCAAACTTTGCGACCTGTGTGCGCCTGCAAACGGGTAACTCGCTGTCGGGTTGGGGGCCACTGACCTTGCGCGCCTATGTGTCGTACAACGGGACCTCGGTGCAGGTTAAGGAAACGGTGCTCGATTCAGATCAGTACCACGCCATCTACCGCATCCCCTACACCGCGCCTGCTTTCCCGCCCACTACCCTGCGTATGCAGATTCGTGGGGCCTACAACGGACAACAGGTGGTGTTGCTGGACAAAATCATCAACACCGACGTGCGTGAGACGGCATTGCGCACCACGCGCCCTGGACCGTTGACCGAACTGTGGCCGACCGCCAATAACTACGAGGTCTGTGGCGATGCCATCGTGCTGGAGGCTGATCCCATTACATTGCCGGACTACGGCGACATTGATGCATCAGGCCGCCCCGCGTTCCTCAATGGACCTTACGGTGTTTTCCTGCCGGAGGATGGTGAACAAGTCGCCACCGACTACTACAACGCCATCGCCGGCGCAGCCAAATCCAATCTGGGTGACTGGTGGACTGCAAATACCTTTGCGGCAGATGGGAGCGGCGGTACTCGGGCTGCATACCTCAACCACAATGACCTCGGTTTCGGCCGCGATATGAACTGCAAGAAGAGCGGCAGTGACTTGGCCTGCTACGTCACCAATTACGGCTTGCCCGACCAAAATCTGCAAAATGCGGATGATGCGGAGAACAGAACTCCTGGCAAGCGTGGTGCGACGGTAACCATGGAGTATAAGAATGCTGCGGCCTTGGACCGGCGGGTGACGTTCTACGTGTACGGTGGCGGTGATGCCTCTGCACCACGCATCAAGTTTGCCGATTTGGACGGCATGGGTCCCAAGTCGGTACCACACCTGTGCCTGGTTTGCCACGGTGGCAGTCCCGTCATGGATCCGGTCACGAAGGAAGCGACGTTTGCACGTTTCCGCGAATTTGACTTGCCTTCGTTCAAGTACTCCGGCAGTCGTTCGTGGGATTTTGCACCGGCGGTCAACACCTTGACTGCGGCCGAAAGCAATAACTTCGGCGCTCTCAATCAAATGGTGCGTGACACTCAGCCGCCAACCAGTGCAGTTAAATCACTCATCAACGCGTGGTACCCCGGCGGGGTGTTCACCGTGCCTCCCACAAAGCCTGCGGTGCCCAGCGGTTGGAGTGTTGGTGCGGCGATCAACGGCCAGAGCCCGGCCCAGGTGGTAAATGATTACCACAAGGTGTATGGGCAATCGTGCCGCACGTGCCACATTGCACGCGACGAGGGTGACGCAACGGCCTTCATTTTGTTCGATGATGCCAATAACTTTGCTGGCGCAACCGCCAGCAAAGTATGCGGCTCACCCAAGGTGATGCCCAATGCGTTTGTAACTTACAAAAACTTTTGGACTGACTTGCAGCGTGTCATTGACTACCGGGCGTTGACCGGTAGGACAGTTGCGAACTGCCAATAAATCAGGGCAAGACACGCGCCTTATCGTAGGTAGGAAAGCGGGCCAGCAGCGCATTGGCTGCTGCTTCGCTTTCCAAACCAACGACGCGAACCTGATAGCTGTGTTTGCCTTTGCCCGGTACGGGTTGGATGCTGACGGGATAGCCGGCGGTGCGCAGCTCGTCGTAGGCTTGGAACGCATCGGCGATCTGCTCGGAAGCAACGAAAACTACCTTGTAGTTGCCATCCACGCGCAGCACGGGCTGATCGGCGGCGATTTCCGTTTCTAATGACCACAGGCGTATTTGATCTGGGCTGACCGAACCGACAGGGTTCGCCGGTTTGTCCTTGAGCGCTATATAAAACTGCAAGGGTTGGTCCAAAGTCAGCGACTCTTTGGCGTCGTTCAGTTCGCGGTCTATGCTGATCTTGCCTTCAAGCAGGCAGACGATTTCGCGGTCAGGTCGCTGGGCGCCCCACACATCGGTACCTCGAATGCCTGCGGTGACGGTGGAAATCTTGATGTCCACTTCGCGCTTGCTGCGCAATTTGCTGAGCGTATCGGTCGTAAAGCGGAATGCACCGACGACAAGGTTAAGCGCAGCACGCAAAGTGATCTCGTTATTCTCGCGGGATGCTTCGGCGCGGTTCAGATTCAATTGGGCCTTTTCGCCGAGCTTGACGGTGCTGCCGTCTGCCAGGCGGAGCAACAGCCGGGCATTGGGCCCGGTAAAAACATTGTCCTGGCTGCCCAGCACCGCCCCGGGGGACAAAGGCTGCCGGCTGCTTGAGGATGCTCGTTCCACCCAGGCGGGAAGTTGCACTCCTTCCACCGTGGCAGCCGCTGGCGCGGCTTTATCGGCGGGAGCCGCATGGGCATCCAATGCAATGCTCAATGCCAGCGTTGTGACAAGTACCGTGAATTTAAAAGGAACCATAACATCCTCCCGTTTAGTCTTGCGAATGATTAATCGGAATCGGAATATCGACTCGTTCAAGTGATTGAAAAAAGCCGACACAGACTAACACGCTTCGGAGACGAATTCGGAGGTGCCGACGCGGTCTGGCGCCATCGTAACATGGGCATGAAAATTTTAATGGCGATGCCAGACCAGGATGTCAGGCCAGCAGGACAAGGCTCAAGGACAAGGCTCCAGGTTGCTAAATTTGCTGATGGACGGCACAATTCACGCCAGATGTACATCTGTCGAGGGCGGGGCTTTTATGCGCACCACCGAATTCTCAGGCTTGTGCCATCACATGGGAATCACGTCGATGGGCAGACGCATTCAAACCGAAGGCCCCGCGAGGTTTTGTCAGCGCCTGGCCGAATTGCGCCAGGCGGCCTAGGGTCAGGCGCATGCCCACGGTGCTGCGAGAAGGGCCGCATCGGTTTTATTTTTCAGACACGAGCCGAATGAGCCGCCGCATATGCATGTGGATCGTGACACCAGTTCGGCACAGTTCTGGTTGCAACCGGTGGCGCTGGCCCGCAGTTCGGGTTTGAGCGCCAAGGAGTTGGGCGAGATTCAACGTATCGTGAGAGCACAGCAGGCAAGCTTATTGGAGGCATGGCATGGGTATTTTGGCAATCAGCGCGGATGAGCGCGTCAGGGACGTACGTTTCAGTGACGACAGCCTCACCGTCGATCTGATGGACGGGCGCACAATCTCGGTGCCGATGGCGTGGTACCCCCGCCTGATGAACGCGACACCCGAACAGCGACACCAGTGGGAGGTCTGTGCAGGCGGCTTCGGCATCCATTGGTCGGAGGTCGACGAAGATCTTTCTACCGAAGGCCTACTGCGCGGTGCGCCGGCACCGAGGCCACATTAGCGAATCGCAGCCCTAGCCCTTCAAGGAAAAGGGCTCTTCGTTCTATTGTTCCGGCGTTTCAGCGGAACTCTTCCTGCGCGCCAGAAAATTGCGAAACATGTAATCGCTATCGACGATGTGATTGACCAGCCAATCCTTGACAAATTTCATGGTGTCCATCTCAAGGTGGATATTCTTTTCCTCGAAAGACTGGCGCAGGTTAAAGATGGTTTCAATCATCGATTCGTGGATTTTCTGGTGCTCGACAAGCCTTGGGAAACCAGCGTCGCGCATGATGTCTTCCTCGTGCCGGAAGTGCGTTTGCGCGTAGTTCACCAACTGGTTGAGTAGGTGAGCGATTGATTGTTGGTCACGTTTTTCGAGCCAGTGGTCATGAAAGGCGTTGATCCGACGAAACAGCTCTTGGTGTTCGGCATCAATGACCTCATTGCCGATCAGATACTGGTTGGACCAGGAAAGCAGTGCCATGGAATATTCTCCGCAGTGTTAATCGCCTGCTTCGGAGGATACTGCGTTGCGCCTGCGGAGGAAAGCAATGAGCAACAGCACAAGCACAATCACTGGCCAGTTTCCCCAGCGCACATAGGGTGTGGCACCAGTGTAGGCCTGGACTTCGCCGCGCAACGCGGCGCGAGTGTAGGGCTGGAGAACGCCTTGGACGGTGCCGTCAACGCCAATAATGGCAGTCATTCCGGTGTTGGTCGCGCGCAGCATCATGCGTCCGGTCTCAAGGGCGCGCATCTGGGCGATTTGCAGGTGCTGCGCTGGTGCCAGCGAATCACCGAACCAGGCGACGTTGGACAGATTGACCAGTAGCGTGGCCTCCGGGAGGGCGCGGATGATTTCCTCGCCAAAGGCATCCTCGTAGCAGATATTGACGGCGATTTTCTGCCCGGCGATTCGCATTGGAGGCTGTTTGCTGTTCCCGGGGGTGAAGTCCGACATCGGGATATTCACCAGACTCAGAAACCAGGCAAAGCCTGGGGGGACGAATTCGCCGAAGGGCACCAGGTGCGATTTGTTGTAGCGCTGTTCTGGCGATATGCCAATGCTGACTGCCCCATTGGCATATTGTCCCTGAGCACCGATCGGAATGCCGAACAGCAGGTCGCCCTGCTGACGTTCGGCGAGTTTTTTGAGCGCATCGAGATAGTCGCCCGGAACCTGCTCAAGAAAAGCCGGCAAGGCCGTTTCAGGCAAAACGGTCAGTTGCGCCGGATTGTCCAGGGCCAGGCGGTAGTAGGTGAGCAGCGACTCGTTGAGTTTTTCCGGCCGCCATTTGAGATCCTGCGCGACATTGCCTTGCAACAGGGCGACTGCGAGTGGGGCGCCCTGCGCTACGGTCCAGCGCTGGTTGCGCAGGAGACCGCCGCCGCTGAGCAGCATGACGACCGTCAACAAGGGAACGGCCGGGCACCATGGGCTCCAGCGCGCATGGTTGATCCTGCGCAGAATTGTTTCACAACTGAGTGCGGCGGTCAGCGCGGTCGCCAGGGAAACGCCGAAAACGCCGAGCAGCGGGGCAAAACCGGCGAGCGGGCTGGACGGAACCTGCGCATAGCCAACGGCTAGCCAGGGGAATCCGGTAAAGACCCAGGCCCGCAGCCATTCGCTGAGCGTCCACAAGGCGGCAAAGAACAGGCTGCGCTGCCACCAGAGCGACGGAGAAAAGCGGACAAACACGGCGCCGACCAGCGCCGGGTAGGCCGCAAGTACGCAGCAGAACAGGACGGTGGCCAGCCCGGCCAGCAGGGTCGGCATGCCGCCGAACAGGCTCAGGCTGACATACACCCACGATACGCCGGCGATGAACAGACCAAAGCCAAAGGCGGCGCCGAGCAGCGCGCCTTCGCGGAAGCCCTTGGTTTTTGTGGTGATCAGCAGCGTGAACAGTCCGCCCAGCGTGAGCCAGAGCAGTGGGAACCAGCCCAGCGGGGCGTAGGCGGTAACACTCGCGGCGCCGAGCAGTAGGGCGCTGGTCAGGCGTCTAGCAGCCTGTCGGGCTTGACCAAGTCGGCTACAAAATGTGGGAAGACGGCTCATTTTTGCCCGTGTTTCTGCGCGAATAGAATAACTATTCGCTTGAAACCCGTGCAAAACTGCGCTCGTCCCCCACATTTTTCGCTTTGACCCATCAAGTCCGACAGGCTGCTAGTCTTACTGTGTCACATGGCATGATTGCCTGCTCCACAGCACGGACAGCGCTGAAGTTTGCGGGCGATGGCTTGCGCGATGAGGAATCGCAGCGTTGGAATCGAGTCAGGTACATGCCGCT
>NZ_JAPUVO010000054.1 GCF_029255185.1 Propionivibrio sp. | reverse complement strand
ATTCCGTTGGCATCGTGCTCGTTGCCGTCGGCTTGCCAGTTGATGATGGCGTCGTTGTGCGTGAGGCCGGTGCTGCCGAGTAGCGAGTGGCCGGTGCTGGCGTCGATCAGCGCGACTTCGAAGGCGTCGTCGGGGCCGTTGGCCTGGTCACCGAGGGTGGGGTTGGCGACGGTGAAGGACAGCACACGGTCGTTCTGGCCGAGGACGAAGGCTTGGTTGACGCGGGTCTGGCTGCTGGCGGTCTCGGTGAGGGTGGCGGCGCCGTTCTCGAAGCTGACTTCGCCGGTGGTCGACCAATTAGCGCCATCGGTGAATTGGGGGTTCTCAAGTTTGGGGTTGGCGAGGCTGTTGTATTGCGGGACGCTGTCGACACCCGGGGTATCGGCAAAGTCGACGACACGGCGCAGGCGGGAATGGCGTGGGGCGCCGGTGACTCGGGTGAAGGGCAGCGGTACGCCGGGGTCGGTCGGGGCGTAGGGTTCGCTCGGGCTGTCAGGGGTGATGAAGACTCCGGCGAGTTGCATGAGCATGAGTTGTTCGTCGACGGTCAGGGTGTGGCGAACGCCGGGCTGCAAGGTCGTCGCCATGAAGTCGTGGGCGTCGGTGCTGTGATCAAGGCCGAGGGCATGGCCGTATTCGTGCAGGAGGACGGTGAGGAGGTCCATCTTGCCTTCGGCGTCACAGCCTGGTTTGGCGATCCATTCGTTCGCATTGCTGGTGGGGAGGAATTCGGCGTTGTCGGTGGGGGTGGGGTCGATGAACCAGCCGTGGCCGGCGGCGGTGGTGTCGAGGGTGATTTGGGCTGAAGAGCCGGTGCCGGTGGTTTGAGCGAGGGCGTTGTCGGCGAGCGGTGCATAACTGAACTGAACACCGTTATCCGAGTCACCAATCGGAAGATGGAACATGGTTGTGGAAGGCCCGGAATTCAAGCCCTCCGTAGTTGAGCCAGAAGCTATTTTCCAGAACACGCGATGTCCCGGGCAAAGACCTTCTGAACCGCCCAAACTCGAAATTGCGATTTGAACCCGATAGCGAATTTCCAGCTTGACGCCATTTTTTTCTACTTCGATGACAAACGTATCGTAGCCATCGTCGAGGGTCGTCGTGTAGGTATATAGCTCCGCCAAAGGCACGTTTTTACTTGCCTCAAGCAGTGTCAACTTACCATGCTTGGGCGGCTGCACGATGCGCGTGACTGCGTCATCTCCAAAGTAATTGGCACGCCGTTCATAGCGGTACATATACATGTCGGCATTCCCTTCTGGAGTAAGAGGAATCTCTTTCTCTTGCCCCTCTGGTCCGGTCACAGCGCGACAGACACCCAGGATGCGTTCGCGCAAGGCCGGCTCGACCGTCTGCTGCGCATTGGCATTAGCCGCCAGATAAATCGCTGGCGGGTTTAAAGCGGGGTCTAGCGGCGGTTCGGCGTACCACATATCAAGGTCTCCTTCAGCAATGCCCAGTTCACTCTGGGCGTAGGTCAGCAAGTCATCGACTGCAAGCGGATTGGGAGCAGCGTGGTACGCGTCGCTAACGCCGACGCTTGGCGCCAATAAATGTTGCGTGCCCAAAGGTACCGGCGTGCGGACGTTGAGCGGCAAAGCGAATTGCCTTTGCCCACCCTCTTGTGCTCGGGTGCTGATGCCAACCCGCGCCAAAGTCGCGCGCATGCTCTCGTAGGGATTGCCCCCAGCAGCGGCTGCTGGAACAATAAAACGAAAATAACGCTCCCAGCGTTCATCTGAACCCGCCCGCCCCACCCCCCGTGAGACCCTATCAAACGGGACGCGGTCAGTATCCGGCACAGGCGTCGTAAAATTCAGCAGGTCGGCGTTATCGCTCATGGCTTGCCGGCTTTGCCAGTAACGTCCCGCCGTCAGCGCCGCCAAGGCGTGACCGTTGGGCGTGTTCTCAGAAATCAAATCCGGGTTGGCCATCAAGGTTTGCGCTACGGTCATGGCGTCGACAGGAGTCACCAGTTCCGGATGCGCCGTTTGCACGTAATTGGCAAATGCTTGATAGCTGGCGCGATGGGTTAGATGGAAGAAGCCGCGTCCCACCCAGTTGTACGGTTGTTGGTTGAGCGGAACGCCGACGCTGCTCTCGCGTCCGTTACCCGCCAACCCGGAGCCCACATCTTCCGAGTACACGCGGTTCATAAACAAGCGCGCCAGTTCCTCGGTCCAAACGCCTCGACCAATGACCAAGCCCTCTACGTCAGCCAAATTACGACCCACCAGATCGTTAAGGCCCAGATCGTTAGCTACAAAGTCTTGCAGGTTTCTATACCTTGCCTGCCTTTGTGCCTCGCGTCGCTGCTGTGGATTCGCATTGACAGGATATTGTGGCTGATGGGGATTACGTAAGCGGCTTTGTGCCGTGTTGCGCGCGTTGTAGGTGAAAGCAGAAATAAAGTTGTTAAGGATGATGCCTACCTGATAAGGCCCGGTATCTTCTTTCATTTTTGTCAGGCCGTTGGTTTCATGTCCCGCTTGCGCCAAGAACGCGGCAATGCGCTGGGGCGTATTGATGTTGTACTCTGTCATCGTCGCTTGCAGCGGCCTGACCCAATCAAGGTAATCGCTCACTGCAGCGGGTCGGTTCATAAACCGGGCCAATGATTCGGCCGTCATGGCGCTGCCCAAGGGCGCAGCGGTGCCGCCCAGCATTACGCTTTTCGCATTTATCACCCCCCCAGCCTGCGACCCATCACCGAACAAGGCACGGCGAATGATATCGGCATCCGGGTTGCTGAACGTGAGGTTGCCCCAATAGCCATTCGGGTTGGCGGCATCGCTGCCTTGCGTCGCCGCATACACCGTCAGAAAGTCCAGCAGCGCCTGGTTTTGCTGGTTGGGCTGAGCGGCAGCATTCGTAGCAGGGTTGAGCAAGCGTCCCGCCAAGGTGCGCGCATTCAGGTAGTCCCATTGCTGGTTACGATACGCATCGGGGTGGATGATGTCTGCGGCCGGGGCATCTGGCACCAGGCCGAGAACGATATCCTTGCCATTGACGCGATCCTGATTCTGCTGCGAAACATACGCGGTATTGATCCCCAGGTTCAATTGAACGCCCAATGCGCCGGTACCTTTGAACCAAAGCGGAGTCGTTCTTTCTTGTGCTTTGGCAGCCTGCGCACTGGCCAGCATCACGTCATACACCCAGCTGGTACCCGATTGGGCTGCCTGGGTTCTGTCGGTCTTGTCGTCCCAGCCCGCAAGGGCAGTCCGCTCGCCTTTCGCATCAACAAATTTATACGTCATCCAGTGCGGCGCGTTGTAGGCGTTGAGCCAGTTGACGGTTGTGGTGCGTTGCTTATCGTCGGCAGCCCCTTCAATTTTCCCGTCCATGCCATTGATGTCGGTGGCGCTGGTGAATCCTGCGGCCGTTAGCGCGTTGGCTTGCGCCGCGGCAATCGCCAACTCTTTTGCGCGATTGATCGACGCCGTGCGCGCGGCGCTCGTCGCATCGGTCGGCGGGGTAAGCAGCTTGAAACTGCCGGCAACCTCTTCGAGCTTGGCCGTGTCTTTTGTCGCACTAACGCTGGCGCGATATTGAATTTCCACCCTTGCCGTTCCCGATGATTCCTGCCCGGTTCCGATTGCTGAGGTGTAGCGCACGATCTTCTCAAAAAGCTTGAGGGCCTTGGCCTCGTCGTCGCTGAACTTACCGTCTTCGACGATTTCTTTGAGTGTGCCGCTGGTGCTGTCGGCATAGCCAAGATATTTCAGGCGCTGCTCAACCCGATACACATCGAGCACGTCATTAGTGGCACTGCCCGCTTGCACTGCCCCCTTGAGCGTGAACGCTGAATACCCCGGATTCTCCAGCGGTCGATCGCCGAAGAAGACATTGGCGCTATTGGCAAAGTCCTTGGCGGTGATATCGACCTGACCAAACACTTCGCCATCTTTCGGATTAGACGTGTCCGTACACCCAAAAAAGAAATCGGCCCACCGCCCTTTCAATACACCACCGGCGCGCAATGTCGCTTCGTCCGCATCGGTAATCCGCGGTACGAAGAAGAGAACTCCCGAGTCCTTGAACGCCGCATCAACCGTGCTCTTGACCTCCTTGCGCGACACCGGCGTCAGCGTCGACCCCGCGCCGCTCGTCACCAGTTTCAACGCTGGCTGATTACTGCCGTCCACGTCAGCAAGAGCATCCAGGTCTTGACGTAGCAGTCTGAAGTCGCGCAGGGCATGCATTTTCGCCCGGACCAGGCTGGCCTTGGTTTGGTCACCGGAGCGGACCAATTCCAATTGAGCCATCGACCATTCCGATTCTTCAACGGAGAGTTTCTTCTCCTTGACCAGCAGTTGCTTGGCGGCGATCTCCTTGAGGTCAACACCGATCACGTCACCCATGTTTCCCGTCACCGAGCCCGTGATGAAGTCCGGATCAAAGAAGGTCCCCACCGGCGCACTCGTCGGCGTCGGGATCAGTTGCTCGGCGAGCTCGGGGAGCTTGATGTGTTTGCGCAGGCGGTCCTGCTCGGGCTGGCCGATTGCGGCAGCGATCAGTTCCTTGACGCTCCAGGCGTGGCTCTGGTGCGGCT
>NZ_JAPUVO010000053.1 GCF_029255185.1 Propionivibrio sp. | reverse complement strand
GCGCCGTCCTTCAGATGCTGGCTGGCCAAGCGTTCCTGACATCGCCCCGAAAGGCAGCCTGGATCAGCCTGAGCGTATTGAGGGGTGCACCACTGATCCGGCCATGCGAGGTGTGTTGATCTTGCCGTCGGCGCGAAAGGTGGAACGGATCACCCCGCACGGCTTTCCGCGATGCGTCTGAATTTCGAGGTGCATAGGATGAGCAGACATGGCTACATTTAAAATGAAAAAATCGACCAAACCCTTGTTTTGAGCGGATTACAGCGATTTGGGGTGAACAAAGCGCGTTTGAAGTAATGCGGCAATGCTGACATGTGTTCTATGCTGATCATGATCTTGGGCGACTCCTGGCGGTAGTGCTCTTGGATGAGGGAACATGACAATTGGGACTGCGCGTCGTGCCGTAGCGCGCGGACGAAGACCAGTTTGGGCGTGTCATCGCGCTCGCTGTAGCCTTCACGGATGCGCCGATGCCGAGAAGCTTAGCAACGCGACCCATTCCTGCTTGTACGTGGCGACGTACCAAAGTGTGTGGCCGATCTTCGCCAGATCGCCCAGATCGTGGTGTTGAGCCATCAGCTCCCGATAACGTGGCTCCTCGCTCTCGCTCGCCTTGGCGGTGTCGTCTGGCTAGAGTTCGATCCACAGGCTGGCCACGAACAGGCAGGTCGCCGCCCTGCGCTGGTCATCAGTCCAGCGGGCTATAACGGCAAGACCGGATTAATGGTTTGCTGCCCCATGACAACCAAGATCAAGGGGCATCCTTTTGAGGTTCTGGCCGAGGTCGACGGTGTCGCCAGTGCAGTGCTGTCAGATCAGGTCAAATCACTTGGCTGGAAGATGCGGCGAGCAAAGAAGAAAGGCACTGTGTCGGCCGATGACATGGTTCATGTACGCGCAAAGATTGAGCCATTAATGATCATCCAATGAGCCGTCGTAATAGCTCGAAGTTGTTCAGATTGATTATGAACGCCCTTACGTCCTCTAGCAGCCGTACTTACTCCCCGGGGAAGTTCCTGAATGCTTGTCGAAGAAAATCCATCTGCCTGTCAAAACAACGGCAGGCGGTGCACAACATCAGATGCACACGCACGGAGAGGCGCTCAGCAAAACTGAGTTGACGATCCTGCCCTTCGCTCACCAGCCTGTGAACATCCCGGCACGATTTCATTCCCTATCACCTCGCGCCAAACCAGCGCATCTGCAGGCACTCGCGCAGTCGCATGCGTGCCCGATAGAGCACAACCCAACAGTTGGACGAACTCATTTTCAATTCCTTACATATTTCTTCGGTCTCGAAACCGAGCACCTCGCGCATAGTGAACACTCGCGCCACGTTTTCCGGCAAGGCTTTCATGCACAACTCGAGTATCTCGTAGAAGCCACGCTGCTCGATCACCGCCGCCGGATCGCCCCAGTCGCCGGGCGGCTCCTGCCAGTGTCCGGTACCATCGAAGAGCGCGTCGAAATCTTCATCGCCCTGTTCGTCGACCAGCGGCAATGAACCTTCGCGCGCTCCACGGCGCAGGTGATCGACAATCTTGTTGCGCAGAATGGAAACCACCCAGGTCTTGAACTGGGAACGGCCAGAAAACGCACTTTTACCCTCCAGCGCAGCAAGCAAAGTTTCTTGCACGACATCCTCTGCCGCAGCTTCATTGCGCAGTTGCAGCATGGCGAAGCGCAGCAGTGTCGGACGAATTTTCCGCAGCGATTTTTGCAGGTCGGTGTCGATCATGGCTGTACTCTAGCGACAGCTCATGACATACGCAAGAGTAGCCTTGCACACAAAACTGGTTTCTATCTTTTTATTTGCCAATGCTGCGAGTAGAATTGCCCGTCATTTCAAGGAACCCGACCATGCCCCCCCCACAATCTTCCCCGGCGCAGGAAGCGGCCATTCTTGCCGAAGCATTGCCTTACATTAAACGCTTCCACGGCAAGACCATTGTCGTCAAATTCGGCGGCAACGCCATGGTCGACGAGAACCTCAAACAATGCTTCGCACGCGATGTTGTCCTCCTCAAGCTGGTCGGCATAAACGTCGTCGTAGTGCACGGTGGCGGCCCACAGATCGAGAGTCTTCTGACCCGCGTCGGCAAAAAGGGCGAGTTCATCCAGGGCATGCGCGTTACCGATGCCGAGACGATGGAAATCGTCGAAATGGTGCTCGGTGGACAGGTCAACAAGGACGTGGTCAACCTGATCAATCAGGCGGGCGGCAAGGCTGTCGGACTGACTGGCAAAGACGGCAACCTGATCCGTGCCAAAAAACTCCTGCTGCACAATCGGGACAACGATGCCGACCTGATCGACATCGGCATGGTCGGCGACATTACCCAGGTCGACCCGGCATTGATCGCCCATCTTGAAGCCGGCGCTTTCATCCCGGTAATCGCCCCGATTGGCGTCGGCGAGAAAGGCGAGACCTACAACATCAACGCCGATGTCGTCGCTGGCAAAATCGCCGAAATTCTCAATGCCGAAAAATTGGTGCTGCTGACCAACACCCCGGGGGTCCTCGACAAAGATGGAAAACTGGTTACCAACGTTACGCCAAAGCAGATCGACGAGATGGTCGCTGACGGTACGCTTTACGGCGGCATGCTGCCGAAAATCAGCTCGGCGCTCGATGCCGCGCGTAGCGGCGTGAAGAGTGTGCACATCATCGACGGTCGCGTCGAACACGCGCTGTTGCTGGAAATTCTGACCAGTCACGGCGTTGGAACGATGATCAAGCGTCAATGAGCAACGCCTGCCGAGACGGCTCTGCGCTGGCGTCTTTACCGTGCGCATCGCGCCGCGTACCTGACTGTTCGACCTTGCATGGAACCGTGTGGGTGAGTACCTGCACACGCTAACCGCCCTATGTAGACGTAAAGCTGGCTTCAATTCTCAACTTGCCCTGCCATCTTTGGAAGCTATAATCGATCCTGCAAAAACAAACACATCGGGGATTGGGGACAAGGGCATGGCGAAGCCGGGCGAGAAAAAACTACAGATACTACAAACACTGGCCGTGATGCTGGAAGACCCAAAAGGCGAAAAAATCACTACTGCCGCCCTCGCCGCCCGGCTCAATTGCTCGGAAGCGGCGCTCTATCGCCACTTTGCCAGTAAGGCGCAAATGTTCGAGGGGCTGATCGAATTTATCGAAACCAGCCTATTCGGTGTCATCAACCAGATTTCCGCTGAGGAAGCGCAAGGCCTGCAACAGGTCGAACATATCCTCGCGCTGTTGCTCAACTTTTCCCAGCGCAATCGCGGCATGACCAAGGTGCTGACCGGCGACGCGCTGGTCAACGAAAATGAACGTCTACAGACACGCATCAACCAACTGCACGACAAGATCGAGGCAGTGCTCAAGCAAGCGCTGCGTGTCGCCGCAACGCAGGAGCAGATTGCCGTCACCGCCGATTTCGGCGCTCTGGCCAATGTTCTGCTCTGCTACATCATCGGTCGCTGGCAGCAGTACGCCAAAAGCGGTTTTACCCGAGAGCCGATGACCCACTGGCCGCAGCAATGGCCAATGCTATGCGTCGCCTGCCTGAGCCAAAGATCGGCCTGAGACCTATGCTGGATCGAACAAAAAATATCGCGTAGAATCCGCAGCTTAGTAAATAAGCCCGCAAGTTTCCGACCAGCACCTTCTCAGCACGGACCCACCGCATGCGTACTGCCGCAACGAGACTGGCTTTTATCGACGCCTTGAAGGCGATCGCTTCGCAGCTCATCGTTCTACACCATCTGGCGTTCTACGGCCCGATGTCCGATGTCGCCCGCGAATTGGCCCCGGCGTTGTTTTCCTGGCTGAGTCAGGATGCGCGCATCGCGGTTCAGGTCTTTCTTGTCATCGGCGGCTTCCTGGCAGCAAAAGCGCTGGCCCCCGCCGGCAAGCTGATCAGCACTGCCCCGCTCACCCTGTTGAAAAACCGTTATTTGAAGCTGATCATCCCCTACCTCGCTGCGGTCTTGTTGAGCATTCTGTGCGCGGCCATCGCCCGCAGTCTGATCGAGCACGATTCGATTCCCAACCCGCCGACCCCGTGGCAGGTATTGGCGCATATTGCCCTGCTACAGAACATCCTCGATGTCGACTCGCTGTCGGCAGGCGTCTGGTACATCGCCATCGACTTCCAGTTATTCACTCTGCTGCTTGGCACACTCTGGCTCGCCCGCTCGTCCGGGAAAGAGGGCATCGCTACGCAACGGCTTGGTACCCTATTGGTCAGCGGACTAGCGCTGGTTTCGCTGCTCTACTTCAACCGGGATTCACATTGGGACAATTGGGCGCTCTACTTCTTTGGCGCCTACGCCCTGGGCGCACTGAGCTATTGGTTAACGGAAACCGAAAAAAACCCCTACTGCTTGCCGTTCATGACGGTCATCGTTGTTGCCGTGCTGCTCATCGACTTCCGCTCACGCATCGCGGTCGCACTGCTCACCGCGCTGGCTCTCGGCATTTCCCGACGCAGCGGGTTCATGGGAAGCTGGCCTAAAGGGAAAGTCCTGGCCTATCTCGGGAAAATCTCCTATTCGGTATTTCTAGCCCACTTTCCGGTAGTTCTCGTCGTCAACGCGATATTCTCGAAAATCACACCGGAAAGCGCAGTTGCTAATGCCTTTGGCATTGTGCTCGCGTGGGCCGTCAGCATTGCCGTTGGCGCAGCATTCTTTCACTGGATCGAGAGCCGCGCCAGTTACTGGCAGGGGCTGACCATCGACCCGGTGCTGCGCGTCCTCGAACGCTTCGTTCTGGTATTCAGAACCAGATAAGTCAGCCCTTGAGCCAGGCAGCCGCATCGAGTGCAAAATAGCTCAGGATGCCATCGGCTCCCGCCCGTTTGAAAGCGAGCATGCTCTCCAACACGCAGGCCTTTTCGTCCAACCAGCCATTCTGAGCGGCAGCCTTGAGCATGGCGTACTCACCGCTTACCTGGTAAGCATAGGTCGGCACCTTGAACTCGTCCTTCACGCGGCGGACGATATCGAGATAGGGCATCCCCGGCTTGATCATCACCATGTCAGCCCCCTCGGCAAGATCGAGCGCCACTTCGCGCAGGGCCTCGTCGCTGTTCGCCGGGTCCATCTGGTAGGTCGTCTTGTTGCCCTTGCCAAGACTGGCCGACGATCCGAGCGCATCGCGGAAAGGACCATAGAAACTCGACGCATACTTGGCCGAGTAAGCCAGAATGCGTGTGTGGATCAATGTCGCCGCGTCCAGTTCGGCACGGATGCGCGCCACGCGGCCGTCCATCATGTCGGACGGGGCGACCACATCGGCGCCGGCCTGCGCGTGGACAAGCGCTTGTCTGGCCAGCACGTCGAGGGTCTGGTCGTTGAGCACATAGCCGCGCGGGTCGTCGGCGTCGATCAGGCCGTCCTGACCGTGGCTGGTGTAGGGATCAAGCGCGACGTCGGTAATGATGCCAAGTTCAGGAAACTCTTTCTTGAGCGCCGTCACCACCCGAGGTACGAGGCCCTCTGGGTTATAGGCTTCTTCGGCGCCCGGTGTCTTGAACGCAACATCAATCACCGGAAATAGCGCCAGTGCCGGAACGCCAAGCTCAAGCGCACGCTCAGCCGTTCTCAACACGCGGTCCAGGCTCTGCCGCTCGACACCGGGCATCGAGGAAACCAACTCGATTCGCTTACTGCCTTCGAGGACAAACACCGGGTAAATAAGGTCGTCAGCAGTCAACGCCGACTCACGTATTAAACGGCGGCTAAAATCGTCACGACGCATGCGGCGCATGCGTGTGCCAGGAAAACTTGCATTGAAATTCATGGTGCTCACGTCACCCTCGCAGAAAAACCGAAAAAATCCCGCATGCGGGAACTTATTTCTGACCACGCCACTCTCAACATTCGGATGGCACACGCCGTCTCCCGCTTCATCTCCCTGAGCGGGCGCCTTGCGTCTAGGCAAGGCATTTCGCCCCCGGTTATCACCGGGGGCTTTTTATTTCCGCGCAAGGCCACCGGCCGTTCTAGCACTCCAACCGATGGCCTTGCGGTTCTTCGGCCGTGCGACTTTCTCGGTGCGCAGGCCGACGGGCGGTGTGGCACCTGGCCTTGCTTCCATAGCGAGCCAACCGCCAAGCACTGCCTCGGCCTCGGCAACCCCCGTTTTTTTCAGACTAGAGAACAGTTGCAACGTACAGTTGTCGCTGATTTTATCCAGGTCAGTCTGCACGTCGCGCAAGGCCAGCGTCTGCTCCTGACGGGTCAGCTTGTCCGCCTTGGAGAGCAGAATATGAATCGGTTTTCCGGTCTGCGCAAACCAGGCCAACATCTGCAAGTCAAGATTGGTCAACGGATGTCGACTGTCCATGATTAGCACCAGGCCGACCAGTGGCTCGCGGTAGCGCAGATAGGGCGCCAGCAGGCCCTCCCATTGCGAGCGTATTTCCTCCGGCGCCTTGGCAAAGCCATAGCCTGGCAAATCAACGAAATACTTGCCGGCATCAAGAGTGAAATAGTTCAGATGCTGAGTTCGCCCCGGTGTCTTCGAAACAAACGCAAGGCGTGTGTGGTTGGCCAGCGTGTTGATGGCTGACGACTTTCCGGCATTCGAGCGTCCAGCAAAAGCAACCTCTCGTTGGGAATCAGTGGGCAAATCGGGCAATTTGGCGACGGTCGTGTGAAAAACCGCCTTCTGAAAAATAGGCATTGGCAAATTGGAGAGGTTGGGAGATTGGGGCGGGCGCGACTAAGCCCTAAAGTGCTATAGAATATCAGGTTTGGGAATTTGCATCTCTGCACTCGGACTGATCAATAGGAGTTTGTCCATGATTCGCACCACTGCACTCGCGGTACTCACGACCCTTGGCTTCTCCGTTTTTGCGGCGGAAGAAGTCAAAACCACATTCGATCTGACCAAGGCCAAAAAAATCGCTGAAACGGTATGCGTCGCCTGTCACGGTGCAGACGGCAACAGTCCGACATCGGCCAACCCGATTCTGGCGGCTCAGGGTGCGGACTACCTCTTCAAGCAACTGACCGAGTTCAGGGCAGTGGACAGCAAACCGGCGGTCCGCAACAATCCGATCATGGCTAGCATGACCGCTGCACTGACCGTCGAAGACATGAAAGGGCTTGCCCTCTACTTTTCGCAGCAAAAGCGGAAACCGGCAAGCGCGACTGACGAAAAGCTGGTCGCGGCAGGCAAAAGCATCTGGCGCAAAGGCGACTTCGACAAAGGGATTCCTGCCTGTGCCGGTTGCCACGGCCCGACCGGTTCCGGCATACCGGCACAGTACCCAAGCCTTTCTGGACAATATGCTGAATACACTGATCTCCAGTTGAAGAACTTTCGCAGTGAAGAGCGCTCAAACGACCCAGAGAGGATGATGCGCAGCATTGGCGAAAAACTATCTGACAAGCAAATCAAGGCGCTTGCCGACTACATCGCCGGCCTGCGCTGATTCCACCCACAAGGACGCCTCATGAAAACACTCAAGCAACTCATTGAGAGCAAGAACAAAAAACTAGCCGCCGTTGCCCCTGAGCAAACGGTGCTGCGCGCGCTGGAAATCATGGCCGAGCATGATGTCGGCGCCCTGCTTGTGCTTGACGGCAAACGCCTGGCGGGCGTTTTCTCGGAGCGCGACTATGCGCGCAAGGTGATCCTGCAGGGCAAGGCTTCAAAAAGCACCAAAGTCAGTGAGATCATGTCCGGCAAGGTGGTTTACGTGACGTTAAATCGCACGGTCGAGGAATGCATGGCAATCATGACTGAAAAACACTTCCGCCACCTCCCCGTTCTTGACGATGAGCATAATGTCGTAGGCATTGTTTCAGTGGGTGACATGATCAAGGAAATGATTAGTCAGCAGAAATTCATCATCGACCAACTGGAAAACTACATCACCGGCTGATCGATCAATTGCGAAAGCGCGACTCGAGGAAGCGCGTGGCGTTATCGAGGTCGCTGTAGATCTTGCTGCCATTGAGCGCCGAAACAAATTTTCTCCAACTGATATCAGGCTCCCCCAGGCGAAAACCGTATAGACCCCGGGATTCGCTTCTCTTTTCGCGCAGGACGTAGGCGCTGACGCGAGAAATGTCGGCGTGACCCAGCTTTATAGTCACATCGCACCAGATATTGAGCGGCAGTATGCCATGCGCAAAGGCCTGGAAACCATCTAAGGAGACTTCGACTACCTTGATCGAGATGTTTCCCTGCTTGCCTTCGTCCGTAGTGTAGGTAATTCGTCCCGGGCATTTCACCGAAAAGCGCTCGTGGCGACGCAAGGGGCTAGCTCCCGGACTCTCGGAAGGCGCCGGCAGGACCGCCCGGTACTCTGGCAGATCATAAATGGAGTGAAGCAGCGCCTTTTTGCGCTCGCTGAGATTCGCGAAGGTGCGCGTCCGCACATTAAAAAAATGGTCGATCAATGCGGGCGTCAGCACCGGGTCGTTGGTCGTGAAAAAACGACGGTTCGGGAAATGGATATTGGGTAATTTTAATTCAATGAAGTAGGCGTAGAGGTTGCGGCGAGGTGGCTTTGAAGCATAATTTTCACGAAAAATCTCCTCGGCCTCCTTGAGATCCAGAGTGGCGCCGATCGCGGGTGCGCCGTTGACGAAATCGTAGTTTTCGATGACGTTTGCTGTCAGCCGCCGAAAAAACAGCAGCGACTCGTACATCTCGATATGGCTTGGATTAACGGCAATGACCAGATGCCGGGTATCGAAAAATGTGGTGCAATATTCGTACATGAATTTCATTAGCGGAAACAGGATGGTACCGCCCGTTCTGCGAAATTTTCGATTGATGGCGAGTGCCGACACTTCGGCGATAAAGCCTTCCTTCTTGCGCACCGCACTCAAGTCGAAGATTTGTTGAAGAGGGAAGCCCATCGCGCTTTCACGGATCAGCGAGATGGTCCCAACCACCTCGCCGTCGTATTTGGCGCAAAGCGTTGTGGTGGTAGGCAAGGCGTGATAAATGGTCACCCGCATTCCGGACGGATCAGGCTTCATGAAACCGCTATCAACGTAGGCATCGTGCAGAACCGCGAAACAGGCTTCGAGTTCTTCTTTGGTTTCGGCAATTTTCAGCACCAGCCGCTCACTCGGTGCCGGGTTGCAGTCAGCAAATGAACGGAAAACTGCGAATCGTCTTTTGCGCGGCAGCCAGGAAATCAACTTTCTTGCCAATTCACGCACGAATTTTCGTGAACGTGAACGAAGCCACTTCAGCATAGTGCCACCTCCGGCTAAGTTATTTTTTCCCGTACAACACTTAGGCCCACTAAAGCAAGGGAAATGACCTGAGTTGGAGTTTAATCGAAAGTCAGGCCTGGCGTCAGATCGACTTCAGGCACCCTGGCGCAGCGCGTTGACCACCGGCATCCGCGATACCCGCCGCGCCGGCAGCACAGCGGCCAGGCAAGTAGCAACAAAGCCAATACCACCCGCAGTAAGCACCTCCAACGGAACAACACGGATATAGGCTGTATAACCCAGATTAGTGTTGGGTGGCGGTGGCATCGGGATGCCGATGGCCGAAATCACCCAGGCCGCGACGCAGCCCAACAGCATTCCCAGTCCTGCGCCAATGATTCCCAGACAAACGCTCTCGGTCATGATCAACTGGAACACGCTTCCCGGCCTGTCGCCCAGAGCCAACATGGTGCCAAACTCTCGCGTCCGTTCAAACAGCGTCATGTTGACGCTGTTTACCACACTCAAGAGCACCATCAGCAAAATGATGAAGCGCAAGATGCCAAACTGACTGTCATAAAGCTTCACAGTCTTTTCGTAATAATCTGACAGTTCTCGCCATGAGGCCAGTTCATACCCCTGCTGTACAAATTTTTGTTTCAGTGAGGCAAGAACGCGGTCGGTATCATCGGTTTTGTCGAGAACGAGCACCATCACATGCGCAACGTTGACGTCCATCAAATTGCGTGCTGCTGAAAGCGTTATGCGGACGGCTCGCGCATCAAAATCTTTTGAAAAGCTCTGAAACACGCCGATCACTTCAAAATCAAGCGTATTAACTGCCCCTTGAGCTAGGCTGATGACCAGATTCACTCGATCGCCGGCCTTCAATCCCAGCGACTTGGCAACACCCTCGCCTAAAACGATTCCGTCATTATCGGCATCTGCCAGAGCGCGCCCTTCGATATAGTGCAGCCAGGTACCCAGCTTGGCCTCGGCAGCCGGCTCAACCCCTTCACCGATAATGCCAAGGTCCCGTTTGCCATTGTTGATGACTCCGGCAAAGCCAAGGCGAGCGAGTGCCAATTGCACGCCCGGCTCTTTAAGCAAATTCTGCTTGAGCTTGTCCGGCTGCTCGATAACATAGTCTTCCGGGGCCCGCGTGTGCCCCTCACGATAGCCATGGCGAGCGATCTGGATATGGCCGCTTTGTGAATGAATAACCGCCTCGCCCAACTGAATGAAAATATCCTGGACAAAGCCACCGGCCAGGATCAATCCGGCAACGCCCAGGCTGATCGCTGCCAGCGTTCCGAGCGAACGCAAACGTTGCCGAAACACGTTTCGCAGTGCAAAGGAAAACCGATGTGAAAAATGGAATTTCATATGCCACCTGCAACATCGGTCAGAATACTTTTTGTTTGAGCACACTCATTGTTTGTGTGTAATGGAAATGGACAGAACTGCTTAAGAATAAGTTTAACTGCTAAACTTCGTCCGTGAGCTTACCTTGGGCCACAAAAGAATCGTCCATACGTACGACCGGGAGGCTAGCATGAAAAGGTGTATCAGGTGTCTGATTCCCGAGTCAGTACCCGGCATATCGCTATCGTCAAATGCCGTCTGCAACCTGTGCCTGGACATTGATACGCTTAAAGCCAAGGTCGCGGAAGAAGACAAATCGCGCCTACGGTACGAAACCGATTTTGAAAAAACCCTAGCGGAATGCAGAGGGCAAGGTGAATACGATTGCCTGGTCCCACTTAGCGGCGGCAAAGATAGCATCTACCTCATGCACCGTCTCAAGGTCGACTACGGACTCAAGGTGCTGGCCTTCACAGTGGATGTAAATATCCCGGCTCTGGCCTGGAACAATATCCGCCGCTCGCTCGCCAAGCTCGATATCGACCATGTCACCTACTCACCGTCGCACGAGTTTTACGAAAAAACGTTCCGTTATCTTCTACGCAATCAGGAGGAGCGTGGCGCGGTCTATACCATCTCCTATGTTTACGCTCCGCTTTTTGAAGGCGACGCGATCAACCTGGCGATGGAAAAAGGTATCCCGCTTGTTCTGGCGGGATACTCCCCCGGCCAGCCGGAACCTGAACGCATGCTCTACGAGTTTTCCCGTCAGTTGATTTGCGAAACGGACTGGACGCCTCCCGAAATGGCTTCTTGCGGCGAGTTTAGCGCCGCAGAACTAGGGAGGTTTTACAACCCGAAAAACTACCCCCCCGGAACACAGTTTCCGCGTTACCTCGCCCCCTTTCACGCTTGGGCTTATAACCAGGAAGACGTCATGCGCAAAGTGGTCGAACTCGGACTGGTCGCCACCAATAAACATGCCAATCCGATCCACAGCAACTACCCGATCAACTGGCTCCTGATGTATTCCGACCTTCTCTCCTTTGGCTATAACCCTTACGCTCCGGAGTTCTCAGCCCTCATACGCAATGGCAAAGCCAATCTGAACTATTGGCGAATCATGGGTCCTTTGGTCAATTTTTTCATCCGGCATCGACTCGGTCCAGGCAAGGAAGTCACGCGCAGTCTGAATTGGCTTGGATTGACCGCGAAAGATCTGCGCATTACCAAACCCCGCGGCGCCTACGACCCGATTCCTGGACACGCTTGAGAAGACAGCCAGAATGTATCAATTACTAAGTAGTCGCTAAATAAGTCGACAAATTGGGAACTTGTCACAAGAATGACGTTCATATATTCCATGAAACGAGATGGACGAACTTTTGACCGAAAGACGCTGGAGGAAATTCGGCTGATGGCGGTCGAGCGGGTGCGCGAGGGAGAGCCGGCGACGAAGGTGATTGAAGCCTATGGATTCAACCG
>NZ_JAPUVO010000052.1 GCF_029255185.1 Propionivibrio sp. | reverse complement strand
GGAATCAGGAGGACGAAGACGAGCGGTACGATCAGATGAAGCTCGAACTGGGGTAAGCCGCCAAGGGCGGCTCAAGGTTTCATGGGCGCCTTTGAGGCGCTCACAATCTCAAGCCACCGGCTTTGCCGGTGGTATCTGACTTTTCTGCAGCTAAGTAAGATTTCCGTTGCTCTCCGCCTAGCATGAAGTAGCGCTGGAACAAGGCCTTTTGCTTACTTGCTTCCTTGTTGCTGGCCAGATCATTGATTAGGCCAAGAATCTCAAGATCGATCTTTTTCCAAGCCGCCCATTCTTTGACCAGCACATCCCAGAGTGCTAATTCTTCCGCGGCTTTTGGAATGCTTTGATAGTCATTCCATGCGCCATCGATCGTTTTCCAGTAGAGCTGCTTGTCCTTGGCAATGGCTTCAAACTGATCTTTGGCGTCAGTGTCGTTTTCCCACAGGCCGACTTCGAAGTTGCTCGACTTCAAGCCTAGTTGTGCTTCGCGGATGGCCTGCAGAGCAATTACCGAAGGCAAACGATTGCGCCCGATTTCCTTTACCCCATCGACTCCGCTGCGGATGCCGAGAAAACCGGTCAGGATGACAGCCAATAGGGCCATTAAAGCAAGGCCTGATAGGGCAATCAGCTTACCTCGAAGACTGAGTGCGCCAAGCATATTCATCGATATATCTTTCTTACTATGAAATGTTGTTCATTTCGGTTTGAAAATATGCGATAAGGATATGATATTCATCATTAAGCTTTACAAGCCGGTCGATAGTACAACAAATTGTTATTGACTGGTTGTTGCGAGTTGTCGCTCATGGTCGTGATGCATTAGCTCTCGGCTATAATCGCGGCTTCGTGTAGTGCGCCTTCGCCTTCACTCAGGTTTCCCTAACCTTTTCAGTCAATTGCTATGGCCGACATTCTTTTTCTGCGCGGTAATCACGCGTTTTCCGCTTTTCGCCTTCAAGTTTTGCAGCAACGTATAGAGGGTGTTGTGCCAGGCGTGTCCATTGCCAGCGCCGAATACTGGCATGTCGTCAAGCTGTGCAAGGAGCTCGGCGATGCAGAGCGAACACTGTTGGCCGCCCTGCTTGAGGAGCGAGATGAAGCAGGCGCAGCGTGCGCAGAACTTTTTCTTGTCACCCCGCGCATCGGAACCATTTCGCCATGGTCATCGAAGGCTACCGACATTGCCTGGAACAGCGGTTTGCAGGCAGTTGAACGCATCGAGCGCGGTATCGCTTATTATCTTGAAGCGCCGCAGGGTGGATTCTCCGATGAGCAACGGGCACAGATCTCAGTCATGCTGCATGACCGCATGACCGAAACCGTGCTTGATGATTTCGCGCAAACGGCCGAACTTTTCCGACACTTCCCGCCCCGCCCGATGACCACCATCGATCTGCTTGGCGGTGGCCGTGCTGCGCTGGTCGAGGCCAACAGTCGCTTCGGAATGGCGCTCTCAGACGACGAGATCGACTATCTGGTCGACCTGTTTGTCATCAAGACCGGCCGCAATCCGACCGATGTCGAACTGATGATGTTCGCGCAGGCCAATTCCGAGCACTGCCGGCACAAGATATTCAACGCCGCTTGGGTGATCGACGGTCAGCCGCGTAGTGAAACGCTGTTTGGCATGATTCGCGAGACGCACAAGGCGCATCCGCAAGGCACCGTCGTCGCCTATTCCGACAACTCGTCGGTCTTTGCCGGGGCGCCTGTGGCGCGCTTTTCTCCTGGCGCTGATGGCAGCTATGTCTGGAACGAGGAGTTGACGCATATTCTGGCCAAGGTCGAAACGCACAACCATCCGACGGCGATTTCGCCTTTTCCCGGCGCGGCCACCGGCTCCGGCGGCGAAATTCGCGATGAAGGGTCGACTGGGCGCGGCTCCAAGCCGAAGGCCGGGTTGTGCGGTTTCTCGGTATCCAACCTCTATCTGCCTGAGGCGCTGCAAGCCTGGGAAAGCCAGAGTGCGGGCTACGGTCGTCCATCACGCATCGCCTCGGCGCTGGATATCATGCTCGAAGGCCCGGTTGGTGCCGCAGCGTTCAACAACGAGTTCGGCCGCCCCAATCTCACAGGCTACTTCCGCACCTACGAGCAGCTCGTCGGCGTTGGCGCTGACGCCGTCGTGCATGGCTATCACAAGCCGATCATGGTCGCCGGCGGCGTTGGCAGCATCGCCGACAGTCAGGCCCTCAAGGCGGCGACTTTTGCGCCGGGAACCCTGCTTATCCAGCTTGGCGGGCCGGGCATGTTGATCGGCCTGGGCGGCGGCGCAGCGAGTTCGATGAGTACCGGCAGCAATAGTGAAGACCTCGATTTTGCTTCCGTGCAGCGTGGCAATCCGGAAATGCAGCGGCGCGCGCAGGAAGTCATCGACCGCTGCTGGCAGATGGGTGCGCCGCAAGGCGACGCCTCAGTGCCGGGTGCAGGCAATCCGATTCTCTCGGTGCATGACGTTGGCGCTGGTGGCATCTCCAACGCCTTTCCTGAACTGGCGCACGGCGCCGGTTGCGGTGCGCATTTTGAACTGCGCGACGTGAAGATCGAGGAGCCGGGAATGTCGCCGGCCGAGATCTGGAGCAACGAAGCGCAGGAACGCTACGTGCTGGCCATCCCGCCCAGCCGTCTGCCCGAATTCAAAGCGCTCTGCGAACGTGAGCGTTGCCCGTTCGCGGTGGTTGGCGTGGCGACGGCCGACAAGCGTTTGGTCGTCGCCGACCGTCATTTTGCCAACAAGCCGGTCGACATGGAGATGGACGCGCTGCTCGGCAAGCCGCCGCGCATGACGCGCGAGGTCGGGCATCTGCCTTCGCCTGAGCTTCCCTTTGATCCGACCTCCGTCGAATTGAAAGACGCCGCTTATCGTGTGCTGCGCCTGCCGGCCGTGGCCGACAAGACCTTCCTGATTACCATCGGCGATCGCAGCGTCGGCGGACTCACCGCGCGTGACCAGATGGTCGGGCCTTGGCAGGTGCCGGTTGCCGATGTGGCCGTGACGACCATGGGTTACCGGACGACGCTCGGTGAAGCCTTCGCCATGGGCGAGCGCACGCCGCTGGCCATCCTCAATGCACCGGCGTCGGGCCGCATGGCAATCGGTGAGGCGCTGACCAATATCGCCGCAGCCAATATCGCCAAACTGGGCGACGTCAAGCTGTCGGCCAACTGGATGGCCGCTGCCGGCGCGCCGGGCGAAGATGCCCGCCTGTTCGACACGGTACGCGCCGTTTCCGACCTTTGTCAGCAGATCGGTGTTTCGATTCCGGTCGGCAAGGATTCGCTCTCGATGCGTACCGCCTGGGACGACGCGGGGCAGCAGAAGCAGGTCGTCTCGCCACTGTCACTGGTTGTTACCTCATTTGCGCCAGTGCAGGATGCGCGCCGCACCCTGACGCCGCAGCTAAAGCTCGATGCCGGAGATAGCGATCTGCTGCTGATCGATCTGGGCGCTGGCCGCAATCGTCTCGGCGGTTCAGCGCTGGCGCAGGTCTTCAACGCGACCGGATCGGAAGCGCCGGATGTCGATGAGCCGGCGCGGCTGGCGGCTTTTTTCACCGCCATCCAGCAATTGGCCGGCAAGAATCTGTTGCTCGCCTATCACGACCGCTCTGACGGTGGCCTGTTTGCTGCCCTCGTTGAAATGGCCTTCGCCGCGCATTGTGGCGTGTCGCTGGATATGGACGGCCTGTGTTTTGATCCGCTGAGCAACGACGTCGATGGCGCCGAGAAAAAGCCCGATTTGCTGCGCGGTCGCGCCTTCGAGCTATTGATTTGCGCACTGTTTAACGAGGAACTCGGCGCCGTGCTGCAGATCCGCCGCGCCGATCGTACCCAGGTGATGAACCTGTTGCGCGCGGCCGGTCTTGGCGCGTGTACCCATTTCATCGGCTCGCCTAATTCTTGGGATGAAGTCCGCGTCATTCGCAACGCCAGGACAGTGCTCAGGGAGAAGCGCGTCGATCTGCAGCGTGCCTGGTCGGAGACAAGCTTTCGCATGCAGTCGCTGCGCGACAACCCGGAATGCGCGCAGCAGGAATATGACCGCATTCTTGACATACAAGATGCCGGTCTTTCGTTTTCGCTCTCCTTCGATCCGGCCGAAAATGTCGCTGCGCCAATGATCAATATCGGTGCCCGTCCGCGCGTCGCCATCCTGCGCGAACAGGGCGTCAACGGCCACGTCGAAATGGCTGCGGCCTTCGATCGCGCGGGCTTTGCAGCAGTCGATGTGCATATGAGCGACATTCTTTCCGGCCGTCTTTCGCTTGCGCAATTTACGGGCGCGGTGGCCTGCGGTGGTTTCTCCTACGGCGATGTGCTCGGTGCCGGCAAAGGCTGGGCGCGAACGATCCTGTTCAATGGTCGCGCGCGCAGCGAGTTCTCCACTTTCTTCGCTCGTGGTGATGCCTTTGCGCTCGGCGTGTGCAATGGTTGCCAGATGATGAGCGCACTTAAGGAGCTAATTCCCGGTGCGCAGGCTTGGCCGCGTTTTGAGCGCAACCGGGTCGAGCAGTTCGAGGCGCGTTTCACCATGGTCGAACTGCCCGAATCGCCGTCACTGTTCTTTGCCGGCATGGCCGGCAGCCGCTTGCCGGTGGTTGTCTCGCACGGCGAAGGGCAGGCCAGCTTTGATTCCGCCGAGCAGCAGGCCAGCGCACTGGTGGCCATGCGCTACCTGGATAACGCCGGTCGGCCGAGCGAGGTCTACCCATATAACCCGAACGGCTCGCCGGACGGCATTACCGGCGTCACCACCACCGACGGCCGCTTCACGATTATGATGCCGCACCCCGAGCGCGTCTTCCGCAGCGTGCAAATGTCCTGGCATTCCGATGGCATGGGCGAAGACTCGCCATGGCTGCGCATGTTCCGCAATGCACGGAAGTGGGTGGGGTAGGAAGCACTTTCAACGCAGAGATCGCAGAGAAAGACAAAAAAATCATTTTTCCGCCGTGGTGACAAAAGGCACACATCGGCGTAGCACTCCCTTATGAAACCATTTCGCTGGAATCCTGAGAAAAACGAGACCGTCAAAGCAGAGCGGGGGATTTCGTTTGAGGGCGTTGTTGTCTCAATCGAGGCCGGTGGGTTGCTGGACATCCTGGCTCACCCAAACCAGGCGAAGTATCCCAGACAACGCGTTCTCGTCGTCGCATGTGCAAATGTGCCTTCTTGGTGGCGTTTGTCGAAGAGGGAGACTATTTTTTTCTCAAAACTTGACGAACGTGCGCTATAGCGTACCACTTAAGCAAAGTGCCAATCTGCGTTGCGGCAAATTAGCGCTGGAAAATCATTGGAGTATGGTTTACCCTGAACAACGTAGCCGGTTGCCTCCAAGGCCATTTCTACGATGATTCAGAGTACGGCAATTAGTCCAGCCACGACAGGTTTCGGATTCGAGAACCTCGCCCGTTTCGCCGCGCAGGCGTCGAAGCAGCTTGCAGTGTCGTCCCGCTCGGGGGATTCAGAGAATCCTGTGACTTCCTCTACGTCTCAGGTAAAGCAGTTAACGCCGGAAGAACAGCAACAGGTTCAACAACTCAGGCAGACGGATCGCCAGGTTCGCGCTCACGAGCAGGCCCATCTTGCGGTCGGCGCCGATCTGGTGCGCGGTGGCCCATCCTACAGCTATCAGACGGGTCCGGATAATCAACGCTATGCCGTTTCCGGTGAGGTTTCGATCGATACCTCGCCCGGTCGGTCGCCAGCAGAAACCATTCCCAAGGCACAGCATATACGCGCGACGGCCTTGGCTCCCGCCGAACCGTCCCCTCAGGATAATAGCGTCGCAGCGCAGGCCAGCAGCATGGAGAGCGAAGCACGAATAGAGCTTGCCGTGCAGCAGCGTGAACAAGCGACCAGTGCAGACCGGGGGAACGCCCGTTTATATCAGGGCGTGGAGCAGAGCGACAAGAGGCCGGTTGGCGTACGGCTTGACCTCTTTGCCTGACCTGCCCGCTGCCGTTTTAGCGTTGCTTCTCGTGCTTGCCCCGGTGCGAGCAGTTCGGTTTGGTGCATTCTGCATAGAGGTAGAGCGCATGTTCCTGAATGACAAAACCACGATCCTTGGCGATCTTTTTCTGGCGGCGCTCGATGTCTTCGTCGTAAAACTCTTCGACACGATCGCAGTTAATGCACACCAGATGGTCGTGGTGTTTTCCGGCATTGATCTCGAAAACCGCCTTGCCTGATTCGAAGTGGTGGCGTTCGAGGAGGCCAGCCTGTTCGAACTGGGTCAGTACGCGATAGACGGTGGCCAAGCCGATGTCCATGTTCTCGCCCAGCAGCAAGCGATAGACGTCGTCGGCTGTCATGTGCCGCACCTCGGCGTGTTCGAAAAGTTCGAGAATCTTCAGGCGGGGGAGTGTGGCTTTGAGCCCCATGCTTTTCAGGTCGGTAGATTTGCTCATAGGTTCGGCTTGGTCAGTAAAGAGGGGGAGCGTTCTTTTCGGTTATGATATACCCGATGCTAAGATTTCTAGTGCTCAGCTTGCATTGCAAAGCGTATTTCCGACTATTTGCCAAGAAACATCCCGCGCATGACTCTTTCTCGATTTGCCAGATTAACCTTCTTGGTGGCAGCCTTCTGTGGTTGTTCATCGGTGCCACGCATCGTCAGTGAATACAAAATTGACGTTCAGCAGGGCAACGTTCTGACCCAGGATATGGTGTCTCAGCTCAGGCCCGGTCTTACCAAGGATCAAGTTCGCTTTATCCTCGGCACGCCAGTACTTATGGATATGTTCCATGCCAATCGCTGGGAATATGTCTATCGCTTGCAAAAAGGGAGTACCGGTGCTGTCGAGATGAGAAAGTTTTCAGTTTTTTTTGACGCCAGCGACAAACTGGTCAGTGTGAGTGGCGATGTGATGGCGGCGCAGGCAGCAGATGCTTCGGCGGTCCCGGAGAGTCGGACGCGCGAGATCGATCTTGGTTCGATTGCTGTGGACAGCGTGGCGCCGCCGCTCGAAGAAAAAGGTTTTTTTGGAAAAATGAGGGAAAGCGTAGGTTTCTAAGGATGAATGAGGTGAAGATTGCCGTCGTTGGCGCTTGTGGCCGCATGGGGCGGATGATTATCGAGGCTATTCTGAAAAATGGCGAGGCGACGCTGATCTCGGCAATTGATCAGCCGGGAACGCCTGCAATCGGCAAGGATGCCGGCGAACTGGTCGGGATGCCCTGCGGCGTATTGGTCAGTAGCGACGTCGAGGCAGGGATCGCCAGAGCCGATTGCCTGATTGATTTTACCCGTCCGCAAGGAACGCTTGAGCATCTCGATATTTGCCTTCGGCATAAGGTGTCTATAGTCATCGGGACGACCGGTTTTGACGAGGCAGGCAAAGAGGCAATCGCTGCTGCTGCGCGAAAAATTCCGGTTGTTTTTGCGCCGAACATGAGTGTTGGCGTTAACGTGGTTTTCAAGCTGCTCGATACGGCGTCGCGCATCCTTTCTGAAGGGTATGACATAGAGATTGTCGAGGCGCATCACAAACACAAAATTGACGCTCCTTCCGGAACGGCGCTACGCATGGGCGAGGTGGTCGCGCAGGCGCTCGGGCGTGACCTGAAAAAATGTGCAGTCTATGGCCGCGAAGGCGTTACCGGGGAACGCGATCAGTCCACCATCGGTTTTGCCACGGTGCGCGGCGGTGACATCGTTGGCGACCACACTGTGATGTATTGCGGTACCGGGGAGAGGGTTGAGATCAGCCATAAGGCTGGCAGCCGCATGCCATATGCTTTGGGCAGTCTGCGCGCCGCACGCTTCTTGGCCAACCAGCCGAGTGGCTTGTTTGACATGCAGGATGTTTTGGGTTTGCGCTGAACGCTTTCAGCCCAACGCAAAGCCGGGCCTCCCCGAATGAAATCCCAGATTTTGGCTGGAAAGCTCCGCGAAATTTTTGGCGGAGACGGCGAAAACGAACTAAGGCAATTACTGGCCGAGGCAGCGCAAGACCATCCTCTTCTGTCGCTCGGGACCATGAAATTTCTGTATGCCGCAGATGCGCTGATCACCCAGCTTTTCGGCGTGCATCAACTCCAGTCTGAACTTTCCAGCGACGCCTTCTCGGACTGGAATCTCAAAAGCGGTCAAATCGACTCCGGTAAACAGTGGAAAGTGCTGTTGGGCTATGACGACGGCGATCTGGAAGATACCATCGCCTGCTGGCGGCAACTGGTGCAGCCGGATGACCTGCTGGTTTTTGACTCGGCGATTACCGCCTGTGTGGCCGGCAAGTCGCGTTTTTTTCAGGCCGAATGCCGGTTGAAAACCAAGGATGGGCACTGGAAGTGGCTATTCCTGAAAGGCTCGGTAGTCGCCCGTGATGCTGTGGGTGAACCCATGCGCTTCTTGCTGTTGCATCGTGATATCAAGGACTTCAGGCAGTCTGAAGCGGAGGCACTGACGGCCAGGGAAGCGGCTGAAACAGCCAATCGGGCACGCAGTTATTTCATGGCCAATATGAGCCACGAGTTGCGCACGCCGATGAATGGGATCATCGGCATGACCGAACTGGCGCTCGACACCCAGCTTGACGCCGAGCAGCGACACTATCTGAAGACGGTCAAGTCTTCGGCCGAATCGCTGTTGGCCATCGTCAATGACATTCTCGATTTTTCAAAGATCGAGGCTGGCAAGCTGCGCTTTGAGGAGATCCCGTTTTCGCTCTCCAATCTAGTTTTTGAAGCCGTTCGTACGCAGGCGGTGGTGGCTCACAAGAAAGGCCTGGAAGTCATCGTTTCAGTGGCGCCCAGTGTCCCACCCAGGGTGGTCGGCGACCCGACACGCGTACGCCAGGTAATCTCAAACCTGGTCGGCAACGCCGTAAAGTTCACCAAAAAAGGGGATGTTTTGGTTGATGTCACGGTCGAGGAACGCGCCACGGCTTCAGTACTGCTGCGCTTTGCGGTCCGGGATAGCGGCATCGGTATCCCGGTTTCCCGGCAGGGTGCGATTTTTGAAGCATTTTCACAGGCTGATGATTCAACGACGCGGCGTTTTGGCGGAACAGGCCTGGGATTGACAATTTGCGCCCACCTGGTGCAGATGATGAGCGGACATATCTGGCTCGACAGTGTTGAAGGCGAAGGTTCCTGCTTCTATTTTACCTGTCGTTTGGGTGTTGATTCGGCTGGTGTGGCGGCAGCGCCGGATTTACAGTTCAGTACGCGACGAGCGCTGTTGCTGGTTAGTCATCCAGTTCTTGCCGCCCAGTTGCTGGCCTTTTTCGCGCGCATCGGAATGCAAGCCACACATTTGTCCGAAGCACAGGCAGCGGTTGATGCAATCGAGAAATCGAGAACTTTCGGTTTTCATTACGACTTTGTTTTTGTCGACGCGCAGATGCCAGCGCCTGGTGGCGTGACATTGGCCGAGTCGTGGCAGGGCAGCGCTCACCCTGAAAAATTGATCATGCTGCTCGATACCGACCAGCAAAGGCAAAGTTTGAAGCACCTGCGCGAGCTTGGTGTTGATGCCCATTTGGTCAAGCCGATTGCTCCCGAAGATCTGATTGAAGCATTGAAGCTGGTCTGTGGCCTGAAGAGCGAGGACAAATCTCTGCTCGATTCTTTCGACATCGTTGATCAAACGCGAGTTGGCGAAGCACCGCAAATCGAAGTGCTGCTGGCCGAAGACAATCCGGTCAATCAGGAGCTTGCCGAACGTTTGCTGAAAAAACGGGGCTATCGCGTCACGCTGGCTAATAATGGTGCCGAGGCGGTGGATTACTTCGAGAAAATGCACTTCGATTTCATTTTCATGGATTTGCAGATGCCGGTCATGGACGGTATCGAAGCCGCCGAGTCGATACGTTCCCGTGAAATGAGGCGCAGCTGGGTTAGCTCACAGGAGTTCAAGCAAACCTACATTATCGCCATGACCGCCAACGCCATGGATGGAGATCGTGAGCGCTGTTTGCAGGCCGGCATGGACGATTACCTCTCCAAGCCGATTAAAGCGCAAGAGCTTTACGCCACCATTGATCGTTGTCTTGGTTTGGAAGCTGAAGATGACTCGATTGCGCGGGAGCCAGTCTACGCGCGCGCCGAGGTTTCGCTTGATCTGGCTGCGGCATTGTGCGATCTGGGCGACCACGACCTGCTGTTGACTATGGCCGGAATGATGGTCAAGGAGTGGGGCCAGCATTTGTCACGGATTCAATCTGATGTGCGCAACAAGAACGCGGCTCAGCTTAGTATGAATGCACACACAGTCAAGAGTTTGTTTGCCATTTTTCACGCCGAAGGGGCGCGGCGTATGGCGCTTGAACTGGAACATGCCGCCAAGTCGGTTGAGGGCGTCGACTGGGAGCGTTGCGCCCAGTTTGCCGACGTTCTGGCGCTGGAAATGACTCGGCTGAAGCCTGAAATGGAACGCTTTGTTCGCGGCGAAATTGTCATTTGACAGCGTATGACAAGGGGAGCGACGGCCAAAAAAAGGAACGAAGTGCACGGGAGAAAGTGTTTTCCAGTTCAGGTATGAGCGCCTAGCCACGCTGTCCGCACGGTGAATTTGTTCTAACCGTGGACGACGCTGTCCGTCTCACACCTGTACAACCTGCGCCAGAGCGCCGGCTATCAGGCCCAGCGCAATTGATGTTTTTACCGAAAAATCGTGTTTAGATTAGTGGGGGCTGGTTCAGAAATAAGGGCACTTATTTACAATTTACAGTTACAATGTAGTCACATTTTGCTTGAGGGCATCATGTCTATCGCCATCCGAGAATTAAAATCTGGGCTTTCCCGCATGCTGTTGCGCGCGCAGGCGGGAGAAATCATTGAGATAACCTCCCACAACAAACCGATCGCCCGAATCATTGGCATCCCACAGCAGACCGGTGATGGCCTTCGTGACCTGATCATCCATGGCGCCCTGAGTTGGAGCGGTGGAAAGCCGCAATTACAGCCGCCCTTGGGAATCGAAGCACGCGGAACATCGGTCAGCCGGATGGTGATGGAGAATCGGGATTGATTCTGTTCTGCGATACATCGGCGCTGGTCAAGTTATACATCAAGGAAGATTCCAGCGACGTCATGCGAATCCTCGCGGAATCGGCCTCTGCCATCGCGGTGTGCCGCATTGCTTGGGCCGAATTCATGGCCGCATTGGCGCGTCGGTCGCGCGAGGATCCTGCCGATGTAGAGATCGTGGATGCCGTCCGACGCCGGTTGCGCACTGACTGGCTCCGTTATGCCATCGTTGAAGTGACACAGCCCTTGATGGAACTCGCGGGCGAATATTCCGACATCTTTGCCTTACGGGGTTACGACAGCGTCCAACTCGCTGCCGCCCGTACTTTGCAGGAATCGGCCAACGAAGAATTGCATTTCGCGTGTTTCGACACCCGCCTGCGTAAATCGGCCAAAGTGTTAGGAATGACAATCACTTCTCCTTGAGGTTTCTGAACGCAACGCGACGATAGCTCGATGCCGCCGGCAATACCCAGACCTACGGCGTCACCTCGCCAGTCACGCCACCCAAGTCCCCTACAGCGACCCCAGCGCCGAACAACATGGCACAGAACGCCAGCCCAAGCACGGGCAGCACACCATCGACCACCGCCTTCCGCATCGATTGGCAAGGCAGCGTGCCGGTGCTGAGCAAACCGGCCGATGACGACTGGCTGGTCGATTATTTAGCCACGCGCCCGGCGCCGAAGAGCTTGGGCGGAACTGACCGGGCTGGGACCGGGCTGGTGATGAAGCTGGAGGGGTGAGGCGGGCGGTTTTTGAAACTTGATCACATTTCAAGAAAGGTTCGACTTTCAGGAAGTAGTATATACTCAGGCATATACTGTTGAGACCTGTGAGGAGTACCAAAATGATGGAAGCTCGTATTGCCAAGCTGTTCAAGAACGGAGCCAGTCAAGCCGTTCGTCTTCCAGCCGAGTTCCGTTTCGATGGAGACCAAGTGTATGTCACGCGGGACGATGCAACCGGTGATGTCGTGCTGTCGAACCGACCCAGTGCGAAGTCCTGGGGCGCGTTATTCGAACTGCTGCACGCAGTCGACCCAAACACCGACTTTATGGACAAGCGCCCAATGAATGTGGTGTCGCAAGAACGCGGTATTTTTGAAGAGGAGTCTGCGCCTCACGGCAAAGTCGGTGACTTGTGATGCTACATATGCTCGACACCGATACGGCGAGTTACCTTATTAAAGGGAGGTCGCCCTCCATAGAAAGCAAATTGGCTGCTCTCTCGCCGTCGATGGTCTGCATCTCGGCGATGACTCGAGCAGAATTGCAATACGGATTGAAGCACTTGCCTGCAGAGCATCGGCTGCATCTGGCGGTGCGTCAGTTTCTAAAATTCATTCGCGTTTTGCCATGGGACGCCGAGGCGGCAGACTGGTACGCCGAAATCCGCCATCAACTCACCCGTTCAGGGCAACTGATCGGTGAGCTGGACACGATGATAGCGGCACACTCACTGTCGGCCGGCGCTGTACTGGTTACGAACAACAGTCGGCATTACGAGCGGATCGAGGCGCCACTGATCTTGGTAAATTGGGTGTAGTGTTTCCTGGGTCTGTTATAAACGAGGCGACACGATCATCGTCTTGCTGTGCGGTGGCGATAAGAGCAAGCAAACAAAAGACATCAAGGCGGCAAAGCGCCCTGCTGCTGAATGGGGTGAATGAAATGGCTGAAAAACTGAGCACCTACGATCCCGCTGAGGATTTGACTTCTGACGAAGCAATGGCAATCTTCATGGCCGACGCGTTCGAGGCGAATGACGCCGGTTACATCGCGCACGCGCTTGGCGTAGTCGTTCGCGCAAAGGGCATGGCGCAAATTGCCGGACAAACTGGACTTTCCCACGAGCAACTTTACCGTTCTTTCAGCGAGAACGGTAATCCGATCCTGCAGGGCAATCGCACTCGAACATCATAGTAGGGTAAGCCCGAGCAAATCTATGCGAGCATCATCATCCCAGCCTATCACTTTGCGCTTGCGTCGCATGCTTTTCTTGGGATCTGAGGTGTCTTGCCGCAACAGGTTCAAAGCCATCTTGGTCAGCAACGAAAAGTTTTGCGGAGCATTATCTTTGACAAGACGGCGCGAATCTTCCCTGAAGATGACATCAAGGCTCTAGTGGAGTCGGTTTTTTATGCCCCAGTGATCGCGGACGGCGCCCGCGAATGCTTCGGTGGCGAGTTCTCCCGATGCAATGTAATACCGGGTCTCCAGAACGGATTATTGCCCTTGGACCGTACGCACCGAATCGACTCGCTATGCACCGGGCTAACGCCTGGCCTCGCCGATTCTCTGAGCGTCTTGCCATCAATGGCCTCGTTCTCGCGCAGCGCGCCTACAACGCCTCTGATCCATTTCCTGAACACCTTCTCAAACTTGCTCAGGATCGAGAATCCGGAAGATGCGGTTAAAGGTGTCGTGCGAAGGAATGCCGTTTTCCAAGCGCAAAAACCTCTCAACCAAGGTTCTTTCTTCCGCGCCCATTCGGCCATGTCCTCAAATCCTTCGACCTCCGCAAAAATGGCGCAGATGGAAATCACCAGTATTTCTACCAAATCATGGCGCTTGCCGTTGCCCGTTCTCGGGTCATCAATCTCGGCAAGGCAAACGACAAAACTTCTCTTTTTCGGGACCATTTTCTCTCGCGCAAAAGACGAGAGTAGAGCAGAATTTAACAGAGTTTACAAGACATGTGCATAATCCGACGATTGTAAACGGCTTTTTCTGTGGGTCAACTACAATGGCATTTTAGGCGGTCTATGCGCCACGAGGCGAGAGTACCGATGCGGAGCACTGGGACGGACCGACCTGTAGTAGCGATGAAGGCTGGTAATGCGGCTGGGGCGAAGGGGCCGGATCAAGCCGCTGCATTTGGCGTTCAACTGGAAATAGGAAGAGGCGGATGAGTGCAGCAAAACCATTACCATTGACAAATGGCAAGTGTATGAAGCGTATCAGGCGGTAAAAACCAATGCGGGCGCGGCCGGCGTGGATAAGCAGACCATCGCGGACTTTGAACAGGATATGAAGGGGAATCTTTACGAGATATGGAATCGGATGTCTTCGGGAAGCTACTTTCCGCCGCCGGTCAAAGCGGTCGCCATTCCGAAGAAGAATGGTGGGGAATGTATCTTTCTTCAAGCATTTTCGCGCCTTGATCTACTACTTTCCGTTCGATGCGTGTGTGAACGCAATGGATAATGCTCACTTATGTGTCGTAGCCCCTCTTCAAGGAAAAAATCGACGTGATTGTTGAATTGACATCCGGTCCTGACATCGCGGCTGCCAAAAATCTCATAAAGCGTAACGGCCTTTCTTTCGAAGAAGGCTTCGATGAGTTGTTCGGCATTCATGAATCTGACGAACTCGTTGCTGTCGGTGCGCGTGCTGGGAATATCCTAAAAATGCTGATCGTTGAGCCGTCGCACCAGGGTGGCCCGTTGCTGGGCGAAATGGCTACAGCGCTCGTTTCCAGAGGTTTGGATGCCGGTTTTGAGTCCCTGTTCATCTATACCAAACCCGAATATGTCCGGACCTTTGAGGCGCTGAACTTTACACTGCTGGCCAACCAGGGTCGGGCGGCGCTGCTCGAATACGGCAACGGCCTCAGGAATTGGCTTGCCGCAAAGCGGTCATTGGTCAGGACGGGAATGAACGGTGCTGTCGTCATGAACTGCAATCCATTTACCAAGGGCCATCTCTATCTGGCGGAAAGTGCTGCGCGTCAGGTGGATAACCTGTACCTCTTTGTTGTGCGCGAAGATCGCTCGCTTTTTCCTTTTGATGTCCGTTTCCGCCTGGTGCAGGAGGGGGTACGCAACATTAGCAATGTTATTCTTCTCGACACGTCGCGCTACATCGTCAGTGGCGCGACGTTTCCTACCTATTTTCTCAAGCAGGACGATCCAGTAGCCCGTATTCAAATGGAACTCGACATTACCCTGTTTTCGTCGCGGATTGCCCCATTCTTTGGCATTACCCGCCGCTTTGTCGGCACCGAGCCGAACTGCAAGCTGACCAACAGTTATAACGACACGATGAAACGTTTATTGCCGGATTACGCTATCGAATTGGTTGAAATTGAGCGAAAAGAAGCCTTGTCCGGTGTCATCAGCGCCTCTCGGGTACGCGAACTGATGGCGCGTAACGAGCTTGCGCAATTGGATGACTACGTACCGGCCAGCACCCTCGCATTTCTTGCTAGCGAGGCGGCTGAGCCCATTCGAAGACAACTGCAATTTGACATGAGGAGGTAGTACATGAATATTTTGAAGAGAGGGCAGGCCGGCACCATGCAGTCCAGTGACCTGATGGTCATTGTGGAGCCGGCTGACAAGCTGATCATTGAAATCGAATCGACAGTAAAGAAGCAGTTCGAGCACCTGATTCGCGCCAGGCTTGAGCAGGTTCTTGACAAATTCGGGGTTGCGTCCGGCAGGATCAGCATTAGCGATCGCGGCGCGCTCGATTACGCCATAGAAGCACGACTTGAAACCGCTCTGCAGCGGGCTGGAGGGGCATGATGGATAGCAACGATAAAGGCGTGTGGTACAAGGAATACAAGCAGGGGCGACGTTTTCTGGTCAAGATTCGTCCCGGTGAAAGTCTGGTAGAGAGCATCAAGCAGATTGCCAGTAAGGAAGTCATTCATAACGCGGTGATTCTCTCCGCCATCGGTTCGGTCAAGAATGTCCACCTGAACGACATCAAGAGCGGTGCCAAGTTGCCAATCACATCGGCAAGGTTAACTTTTCACGAATTGGAAGGCCCGTTGGAGTTGCTCTCGCTGAGCGGAAATATCGTACCGGCCGAGTCAGGGCAGGCCAACTGTCACCTGCATATCATGGCCAGCAAATCATCCGGCGACGTGGTCGGAGGGCACATGCAGGACGCCGAGGTGTTTGCTACCTGCGAGATCGTGCTGGTTGAACTTGTCCTTGAGGGTATCGAACGGCATCTCTCCAAATCCGGCGGTACCCCAACCATTTTCTTCGCCGAGGAGTAAACACATGGCTGAGTACCAATTACGCCGGACACTGCTCTACGTGCCGGGTAACATGCCATCGATGTTGCAGAACATCCCGCTCTTTCAGTGTGATGCCGTCATCATTGACCTTGAAGATGCTGTTCCGCTCAGCGAGAAGGATGCGGCACGTATACTGGTGAGGCGTTTCCTCGAGAGTTACAAGGAGCGTAACAAGGAAATCCTGGTTCGCATCAATGGACTGGATACCAAGTGGGCATTGGACGATCTGAAGGCGGTTCTTCCCTCCATTCCTGACGGCATTCGTTTGCCCAAGGCCGATTCGCCTGAAATCGTCGAACGTCTCGACACTCTGCTTACCGAATATGAAGAAGAGCTTGGCCTGGGTATCGGCCATTTCAAAATTCTGCCCTCGATTGAAACGGCGCAAGGCGTGATCAATGCCACCAGGACGGCGCGTGCATCGACGCGCTTGATCGGCCTTGCCTTCGGCGCCGAAGATTACACGGCAACCATGGAAATCAACCGCACCAAGACCGGCGAGGAACTTTTCAACGCCCGCATGAATGTCCTCTGGGCGGCGAAAGCGGCCGGCATCCAGGCGATCGATTCGATTTTTTCCGACGTCAATGACATGGAGGCCTTGCGCGTTGAAACCGAGCTGATCAAGCGACTCGGTTTTACCGGCAAGTGCATGGTCAATCCGCGCCAGACCGATGTGATTCACGACGTATTTGCGCCCAAGCAAGATGAGATCGACTACGCCCTGCAAGTCATGGACGCCATCAAGCGTGCCCGTGAAATGGGCACCGGCGTCATTTCACTGAAAGGCAAGATGATCGATGTGCCAATCGTCATACGCGCTGCTCGCGTTTTACGCACCGCCCACGCTCATGGCATGGTCGATGTCGTCATAAATGAGGAGGATATCCATGGTGCTGAATAGTCTGGGGCGGCAGATACCGGAGACATTTTCCGGGAAAAAGCTGATTCCCTACAGTGATCCCTGGTCCTTGCAACCGCATGCGGAGCGCTCAACCCGGGCGATCCGGCGCTTGACCCATAACGGCAGCAAGCTGGTCGGTGGACTGAAGGATGCAATCATTGCTGTCGGCCTAAAAGATGGCATGACCATTTCGACGCACCACAGTCTGCGCAATGGCGACCAGCTGCTCAACGATCTGGTCAAGGAAATTGATGCCCTCGGCATTCGCGATATTAAGATTGCATCGAGCTCAATCCACATCGTTCATGCCGAGCTGATTCCCTACATCCGTAAAGGCGTGATTACCGGATTCGAATGCGGTGTCAACGGCCTGATCGGTGAACTGGTTTCCAAAGGCGAACTGGATTGCCCGATCGTCGTTCGTTCGCACGGCGGCCGGGCGCGCGCCCTGATTACCGGCGAGATTCCAGTCGATGTCGCCTTCCTGGCCGCGCCGTATTGCGACGAGTATGGCAACTTCAACGGCTTCTATGGCCCGTCTGCCTGCGGCAGCCTTGGCTACGCGCAGGTTGACGCACAACACGCACACAAGGTGGTCGCTGTTACTGACAATCTGGTGCCATTCCCGGCCGTCCCGGTCGGTATCCCGCAGTCGGTGGTGGACTTTGTCGCTCAGGTGTCAAGACTTGGCGATCCGAAAAAAATCGTTTCGTCGACGACCCGCATCACCACCGATCCGATCGGTCTGCAGATTGCAAAATATGCCGCCATGGTGATTGAGTCCTCCGGCTATGTCAAAGACGGATTTTCCTTCCAGACCGGGACGGGCGGCATCTCGCTGGCCGTCGCCGAGAATGTGCGCAACATGATGCGCCAAGGCAAGATCAAGGGCAGCTTTGGTTGTGGCGGAATTACCGGCAATTTCGTCGATATGCTGGAGGAGGGGCTGTTTGAAGCCTTGTTCGACGTTCAGTGCTTCGACCTGAGAGCGGTTGAATCCATTGGGCGAAACCAGAAGCATCAGGAAATGACCGCCGGTATGTATGCCAATCCGTTCAACTGCGGTTCGGTTGTCAATCGCCTTGATTGCGCCATCCTGAGCGCTACAGAAATTGACGTCAATTTCAACGTCAACGTTAATACCGAGTCAATGGGCTACCTGCTGCACAATACCGGTGGACACTGCGACGTGGCTGCCGGTGCCAAGGTTTCGATCGTCGTCGCGCCTTCGATCCGCGGACGCCTGCCCATCGTTCGCGATGAGGTGACGACAATAACGACGCCAGGGGAGACGGTCGGCGTCATCGTTACCGAGCGGGGTGTCGCCGTTAATGACAATCTTCCGGAATTGAAGGCGGAACTGATCAGGCGACGCGCACCGGTCAAGGACATTCGTCAGTTGCGTGACGAAATCTACGCAGTGACCGGTGTTCCGAGGCCGATCGAGTTCGTGGACAAGATTGTCGGTCTGGTTGAATACCGTGACGGTTCAATCATTGACGTCATCAGACAAGTCTGTCCGTAGTCTCCTGGATGCCAGAGACCAGAGGCAGGCTGCGCTTTCTCAGGTATTGAGCGCAGGCCATCCTGCGACAGTTTTTCTGTCGCTGAATATTCCTGGTTTGGAAAAATCGCCACCGGGTTCCGAGACACTTTTTTTGTCGATGCTTGACGAATTCTCACTGACGTTTCCTGGTCTGTTGCAGCCCGAAAAATATTACGATGTCCTTGGGCCTTACGCGATCATGGCGTTTGAAATGGATCCGCTTGAAGCAAAAAAACACTGCATTGCCCTTGAGACAAGTAATCCTTCTGCTCGCTTGATTGATCTGGATGTCTATTCCGCGCAAGGTAATCAGATCGACCGAGCCAGCCTCGGCTTTCCCGCACGTCCCTGTCTTGTCTGCCAATGTCCGGCCGTCGACTGCATCCGCCTGAAGCGGCATTCACCTGTCGAAGTCATTGCCAAAACACATGCACTGCTTAGCTCTTTCACAGCTTGAGTTGCTGGCCGCTGCCCTGGTCAAAGGAGCTAGCATGGAACTCTATCTGACGCCCAAGCCCGGACTCGTCGACCTGGCCGATTGCGGTTCACATCCCGATCTATCGATTTGCACCATGGAGCGTTCAATTCAATACGTTTCCGACTATCTGGATGAAATGGTCAGTTCCCTGGCTGCGGGTGAAGCCTTCGTGCACCAGAGACATATCGGGGTGCGTGCCGAACAGCGTCTGCTGGAGCAGCTTGGAACCAATACCCATAAAGGCTTTATCTTTCTTAGCGGCATGTTGCTGATCGCCCGCTGGCATGCCGCTTCTGCGGATGAGTACGCCATTCGCCAGGCTTTGTCCGCGCTGGCCGTCGAATTCTTCAAAAACGTTGCAGAGCAATCGACCAACGGTCGACAGGCGAGAAGGAAATACCAGGCCGGTGGCATTGTCGTCGAGTCGATCAGAGGTTTCCCCTCCATTTTTGAAGAAGGGCTGCCTGTTTTTCGCCAAGCCATGAAACAGCACGACTGTTTCCGAGCCGCCTCCTTTGCCATGCTGGCGCGCCTGATGCAGACCGTCGAGGACACCACCACCCTGCATCGTGCTGGTTCGCAGGGGCTTTCCAGAGTGAAGCGCGACGGCCACCAACTCGAACAAATTGTTGCCGAAGGCGATGACTATATTGCCTTCCTCAAAGAACTCAATCGTACTTATATCCGGATGAATATCACCACTGGGGGGATTGCTGACATGCTTGGAATCGCTTACGGCTGTCTGCTGGCCAGTGGTGAAATTTCGTAGAACAGTGGGGCATTTCTGGAACACGGATGCCGGATACAAATTTTTACAAACTACTAAGAATGGCGCGAATCCCTGTTACCCACTGGCTTGCGAACTAGTGTCAGGAGTGCTGCCAAGGCCGTGGAGGTTCCACGAGTCGTGGAAGGAGTGCACAATGCAAAGTCTCTTTCTGGTATGGCAATCGTTGCTGGTCGAGCAATGGAAAAGCACCAACCTGTCAGAGAGCAAATTCGTTGGAGAAGTGGCTTGTGATGGTTTCGGTCAAACGGATGATTGGCGGCGTGATTGCGACGGTATTGGCCGTGGCGTTGACTTTGTCATCGTCCAGCGCCGCTGCCCCGTCCACCCCCGACGTTCGTGAAAAACCCCGGCAGGGCAGCGCTCAGAGCGCACAACCGGCACGCAACCCGCGTGACGCAAAACGCCCCTATGCCAGGCGGAACGAGGGCAGCGAGGCTGCGCGGGCGCAGCGCCTTTCCCCTGAGGAACGGCGGCAGTTGCGGCGCGATGTCAAGGACGCCGGGCGGCAGATATATCCGTCGCGCCGCTAGTCATATTCTCGATACTCACGCCTGCTACGTTTGGAAACAGAGCACATGCAACACTTGCGAAGGAATACTCCCGTGAGCGAAATTGATGTGCCAACTGCCGAAAACCCTTCAAGCCACTTCCCGGTGATACGCCGGATTGAGATCGGCGCCATCCCAGACTGGCTACGTGCGGGTTGGCGAGATGTTTGCCGGGGCGGCCCGGCCAGCCTCTTTTACGGTGTTTGTTTTGCTGCCGCCGGCTGGCTGATGCAGGCGGTGTTTGCTAAAGCCTATGCACTCTTCGCCGGGCTAACGACCGGCTTCCTGCTGCTTGGCCCCTTTCTGGCGATGGGGCTTTACGACCTGAGTCGACGCATCGAACTCGGGTTGCCATTCAAGCTAGCCCCCAGTCTTGCGTCCTGGCGCTCCAATCTGGCCAATGTCGGCTTGTTTGCCGCACTGTTGGCTGTTGTCTTGCTCGTCTGGGCGCGCGCATCGATCGTCATCTTCGCCCTTTTTTTCAATGGTGGCTTGCCGACCTTTGCCGACGTCGTGCGTACCGTCCTTACTTTCGAACAGCCCGTTTTTGCCTTCGTCTACTTTGCCGTCGGTGGTTTCTTTGCGGCCTTCGTTTTTGCCATTAGCGTCATCGCCGTGCCGCTCATGCTCGATCGCAAGACCGATGCCGTCACCGCAGCCATCGCCAGCCTTATTGCCTGTGGCCGCAACCTGGGGCCGATGCTGCTGTGGGCCGTTTGCATCGTACTCCTCGTCAGCATCGGTTTTGCGACATTCTTTGTTGGTCTGATTGTGACCATGCCGGTGATCGGTCACGCCACCTGGCACGCCTATCGGGAGGTAGTCGCCCCGGAAGATCAGCAGACCAAAGTCGCCGCGCGCTGATTGGCGCCCGGCCCTTGCTACAAGATAGTTGTGGTTCTGCCGGCAGCGGAGCAGCAAGCAAGTTTTAATAAAATGTGCTTGACGGGGTAAATTCAAGTTTGCTATAGTTCGCCCCCTCGCACCACAGCCGGTTAGTCGGAAACGACGAAGCAGACAGTTTGAAAAAACGCTGTGTTGATGAGGCGAAGAAAAAACGTCAAATGCTTTCTCTTCAAAATCACGGACGCGGGGTGGAGCAGTCTGGCAGCTCGTCGGGCTCATAACCCGAAGGTCACAGGTTCAAATCCTGTCCCCGCAACCAAGCAGTACGCTCTTTAAAAACATGACAATTGATAGGTGTGGGTTCTTGGTCTAGTTGATTATGCTTAGGCATAAGGCAACGAGATGTAAGCAACTCGCACGATGTAGAGAAAGTCTGACTATTTGGGAGACTGGGTAGTTGGGACGTCAAGCGAGGG